>CAZTUN010000007.1:0-33348 GCA_964616845.1 uncultured Rickettsiales bacterium
GGTGAGATTAAAAAGCTATTGGTTGAAAGAAAGTAAAAAAACACCTAGTTGCTTATATCTAAACTTCAGAAAAGAAAATAGCGGTGGATTTTCCTATTGAGCCTAAAGCTTAAGGCTAGTTATTGTCAGAAGGATTGATTTTCTCAATTTTTAACTTTGCCTCAGATAGTTTTCTTTCGCAATGTTTTTTTAATTCAGAGCCTCGTGTATAAATTTGAATCGCATTTTCAAGTTCGATTTGTCCTTTTTCGAGCTTTGTAACGATAGTTTCTAATTCACTCATTGCTTGTTCAAAGGAAAGATTAGCTATTTCATTAATAATAGAGTCAGTTTTTTTCATAGATTATAACTATTTGTAATAAATTGCTTTATAAGTTAGTCTCCAATAATAGTTATTTTTATAATAGAAGCAAACAAAACCAATTAACAATACTAATAAAGAAAATATGCGCATAATTTACATTATATATTTAGTAAAAGTCTTTGATTTACATTATTATAAAAATATAAATATTTTTTATAATTACTTGAATTTAGTTGTTGCCTCAAGCTATAAAGTTAATTTATAAACTGGTGGGTTAATTTATTCTAAATTCTTTTAAGGGGGAAAGGTGTTGCGGACAAATATATTAAGGTTATTTGGGGTAATGGGCAGTTTATCAACTTCTGTAAGAGGTGGTTCTCTGGAATCTACATATAAAATTAATGATGTATTTCGTGATTGGTTGCAATCTAATTTTGCCAATAGAGGCTCAATTAGAGATGAGTTTATACTTAGATATATGGACTCTTATGCAAAGATAAGTAATCAAGAGCAAAATTTATTTTCTGCCTTTGAATGGGGTGGTGCAAAGCCTCAAGTTAAAGAAGTTTTTGAAAATGAATCTGCACTTTATGAATTAGCCCAGATAGCAAAAATAATGCCTGATACCAATATTAGACCTCTATGGAGAGGTTCTAATGGCTATGTACTTGCTCCAATACATAAAGATGATGCTAGTTTTTTATTAGAAGAACAGGCAAAGCTTGTTGGATCAAAAGAAGGAAATCGTTACTTAGTTATAAAGGGTTTTGATTCGCAAGGAAATTTAGATAGTCTTAAAGATACTATGGAAATAGTTTCTAGACTTATAGGTGAGGGATATAAAATAAAACTTGAGATTGCTATACCTTATAGCAATGGAAAAGGAAGAGATGATTTTGATCCTTATCCAGATGAATTTTATATTGATAAATTACGAGAAAATCTTGATGCAGCGATAAAAGTTTATAAATTATCTCCTGCTAGTTTACAAGTAAGTCTAAAAGATATGATAGGGGATCTTAATAAAGAAGATGCTCAAAGATTAATTCCTACGATTGTTAATGTGATAAAAGAATACGGTATTAATAAAATAGGATTACATTGCCATGATACAGGTCTTACTATAGATGCTTATGTTGCAGCGGCTAAAATATTAGAAAATCAAGGAATTGAATTAAATATGGATGCCGTTGCTGAACCTAGTGGGTTTGTAGGTTATCTAGAGCTTTTTGAAGCCTTCAGAAAAAATTCAATAAATGTTAAGGTCAGTGATGAGCAATTAGCAATATTAAATGATATGCGTGGATTGCTTGAACAGTTTAAAGATAAGTATAAGGCGGCACTTCCTCCAGAAACATTAAAACCAGAAGAATTTAGATATTATGGGATTCCAGGCGGTGGATCGGCAAGTTTTTATAGTGCTGTTAAAGGATCTGGGATTGCAGAGAAATTAAATTTAACATTGAATCAATCATTGCATATAACTGGACATGCCCTACAATCATTTTCTAAGCTAGCTGGACATATTCTACCAGTTACTCCTGGCTTTCAGAATAAACAAATATCGGCTATTCATATGCTAAATAAGATGATTGAAAAGGGATATTTTAAGGAAAATACAAACTATGAGAATATAATAAATATAGTGGATAATTTTGCAGTTGATGCTAGAAAATTAGATAATATAGAGAACCAAAAAAATGTTTATGATATTTTTTCTACTTTACCACAGGTTGTTGTAGATTTTCTATCACTAAGAACACCAGTTAAACTTCATCCAACTATAGATAAAATAGTTAAAGAAAGGTCACATAAAGGAGAAGTTAAGCCTAAATTACCTTCGATTATATTTGAAATAAACAAATTACGTGAAGATGGAAAAATACCAGAAGGTTTGTCAGATAACGAACTTAAATTTTCTGGGTTAATTGCAGGACCTGGTGCGCTTACTTCATATGCTTATGGAAATAATAGATTTGTACCAGAATTTTCACCAATTGCATTCAAATCCAGAGAAGAATGGGATCAAGCAAAGAGAAATGGTCGTCAATTAGTTCATCAATATGATAATGCTGAGGAAATTTATGGAGGCAAAGGAACTTGGGCTGGATTTTTACCTCCCTCATACAATAATTGGTTGGTTGAAAGGGCAAAACATCAAGGAAAATCTGTTGCTACTAGGAGTGCTTACGATATAACTCATTTAGAAACGGAAAGATTATATGACTCTATTTGTCCAAGCAGACCTAATTATCGATTAGAACAAGTTGTTTACATTAGTTCTGATTTATCTGCGCAAAAATAATTCAAATTAAATAAATATAAAATTAAGATTAAATAATACTAAAAGGTTAAATTATGTCTTCAGAAAAGTTAAATCCACTTTCATTTAAAGTAAATTTTACTAACGTATTGAGGGATTGTTCACAAAGTTTATTTGCAAATAGAATACCGCTAGATGATGTAGATGCTCTAGGAGTATTTAAATTATATGAACAATTATTAAAGCTTAATGCAGAAAGTGAAATATTTAAAGCTACTTCTGTAGAAATAGGTGGAGCGCAACCACAAGTTGATTCAATTTATTTAAACAAGGACTATACGCAAACAATTAGAAGAATAAGAGAAAATTTTTCTGGCTCACTAAGACCGTTAGAGCGTGGTACTAACGTTTTTATGTTAAAACCAAGTTCACAAGAGGATATTGATTTTATTATGGAGCAGTTAGTAAGAGATACTGCGCCAAAGAATTTATGGGATAAAAATAACCAAGAGCAAAAACTACTTGATGTTAAGGTTTTTGATTCGCAAGGAGATTTAGCTGAAGTAAAGCCAGCAGTAGAAAAATTAATAAAACTACGCAATCAAGGAGCACCAATAGGAATAGAAATAGCTATACCTTATAGTACTAATGTTGGTTGTGAAAAGGATTCACCATATGAAGATGACGTTTTCATAGCAAAAATAGTTGAAGCTGCTAAATATTTACAAACTCTTAATATACCTCTTAGTTTATGTAGAGTAAGCTTAAAAGATATGGTTGGAGAAATGAGCAAGCAAGATGCGGAAAGACTTATGCCAAAAGTTATTGCTGCATTAAAAGAAAATAAACTAAATATACCTTTAGGCTTGCACTTGCATGATACAGGATTAGCTGAAGATGCATATGCTGCAGCAATAAATATATGTAAGCAAAATAATTGGTCAATTGATGTTGATACTGTTGATGGTAAAGATACGGGATTTGTAAGTACACTTGCTTTAAATGATAAGTTAAAAAAAGAATATGGCTTTGATTTAGGACTAAATGCTAAGCAAATAGATATTATAGAGAAGATTTCTGCGCAAACAGATAAGCTACTTGATAAATATAAATTAGCAAGAGTTGATGTTGATTTAGATAAGAGAATATTAAGAGAATGTAAGATTCCTGGAGGAGGATTTACTAGCTTTGTTAATGCAGTAAAAACTAGGAAAGTAGGTACACATAGTAACATTGCTAAAGAACTTGGTGTTTCTAACAAAGAAGCGGTTGAAATTGCAGCCTACGCTTTAAAGGTAGTAAGTAAAATAATGGGATATCCTTTCTCTGTAACACCTGGTTTTCAAAATAAACAAAATGCTGCATTAAACTTGCTAAAAAATATGATTGAACAAGAATATTTTAAGGGTTGTTCTGGTATTACTGCAATTAAAGATAAATTATTGGGGCAAGAATTGAGTGATGCTCAAGTTAAAAGTTTCTTTTTAAAAGATTTAGATGAAGAAAATAAGAAATTTTTAGCAGGAAAAATGCCACAACAAGTGCATAAAGTGGTTAGAGAGCAAATACCTCTTCGTAGTGGAACTAGCATAGAAGGGATTGCTTCTAAGCTTCCAGCGATAAAGGCAATGGTAAATAAATTAGATCAAGAAGGATATATAGGTACAAATGAAGGGCAAAAAGCTTTGGCAAGATATGAGATCTATCAAGAATCGTATGAGTATGCCTTACAAAATTCTACAAAACAAACTAGAAAGGGAAGAATAAAGGAAGCTACTAAAATAGCATTAAGCAGAAGCTCTAATGAAGTAAATATTAATGCTAGAGCAAAAGAAATGGCAATAAATGATATGGTAGCAAGAGGAATTGTCATAGGTAATCCTGATGAACTATATAAGAAAGTTACGCGTACATGGTATAGAGAGCCTCTGGCTTGTGACTTTGCGGATAGGGCAGAATATGATAGAGCAATGGCTAAATTTAGACGTGCGATGAATCCTGATCCTCAGTCTGATAAAGAAGTTGAAGAAATAAGAAATTTATTATGGCAAAACCAAACAGAAGTAGCAGAAGCAAAACAAAGATTAGAATTACTTGCCAAAAGAGAAATTGCGCAAATAAGAAATTCTGTTTTGCAATATATGCAGTCTAATATAAGTGAAGTGTTAAATACTTTGAAATCTTTAGACGACGTAGAAAAATATGTAGATGGTTATCCGCCGCAATTAGTAGATATGATGAAAAAACTTCATGAATATCAAGCAACGCAAATTAAAAATGATTTAGCAAGAGGTTCAACCCCATTATATTCATTACAGGAAAGTTTAAAACTTACATTGATTTTATTTGCAGAGGAATTAAGCCATTTAGTTTCTGAAGAAAATCAAGAAATAAAATTATCTTTAGTAAAAGAAGTTAGATCAAGATTGCAAAAAGAAATGGAAGCATCTGAACTTAGGACGGAGGCACCTGGCACGCTTAAAGAGTTTAAAGTACGTAAAGGAGAGTTTGTTGAAGAAGGTCAAGTAGTTGCAGAAACTGAAGCAATGAAAATGGCTCTTTTTGAATATGCTAAAGCTAGTGGAATTGTAGCAGATATTTGTATAGAAAATGGGAAAGCGTTTGATGCTGGGCAAATTTTAATTAAGTTTAACGTAGCAAATCCATTACAAGATAAAAAGGATAATAACATTGTCTATCAATTAAATGATACAGAATTAAAAAATGTAAAGACGCTTATTGCTAAATCATTGAGTGCTAATGAAAATGAGTTAAATCAAATAAAACAAGCTTTACTTGAGCAAATAAGAATTATAGAAAGGCAATTGCAACCAACTGCTGCGATATCTGGGTATAACAGTCCTACTCTTGATTTTACAGAAAATTCAAAGCAAAAAGCTAAAGAAAGTAATGTAGTTCATATAATAGGAAATAGAGGTGTATGTGCGACAAAGATAGTTAGCGATTTAAAACAGGCAGGAGAAAATGATATTAGGATTTTATTACTTGAAGGGGATAAATCGACTCCTTTAGGCAAAACTTATCCTAAAGATAAAGCAATAGAGATAAGTAGCTATATTAATCAAGATGAAATGATTAATGTGCTAACTAATTTGGCTAGAAATAATCCTGATAAAGTTTTTGCTTTTCATCCAGGTTATGGCTATTTATCAGAAAAAGATGATTTTGTTGCAAAAATTGAAAATCTTAAATCACAAGGTGTACATAATGTATTGTTTGTAGGTCCTGAAAGTAAGCCTATGGCATTATGTGGTGGAAAAGCAAGCTTCCGTGATTTGGTAGATGAAGTAGCTCCAGAGCTTAATCCATTTTATTTTAAGAATGAAAAAATAACTGCTGATAATTTTGCAGCCTATTTAAATACACCAGATGATATTAAAGCTAGTCATAATTTGGATATTATTTGTAGAGAAGCTTTTGCAAAAGTTAAAGCTATGGGTGGCGATGTTATGATTAAAGCTGCGCAAGGCGGAGGTGGTAAAGGTATTGAAGGATTTAAATATAATAATTCTTTGAGTGAGGAAGAAAATTACAAGAAATATTTAGAAACCAATCTGAAGAATATAAAATATTCAGAGGAACATTTTAATAGTTGCGAGATGCTTACAGAGTCGCGCATTCGTGGTAATACTCACCATATAGAGATACAATTGGCGGTAAATAATCAAGGCGGTATATCTCTTGGCTTTAGAAATTGCTCCGCACAAAATGGTAAGCAGAAATTTTCAGAGGTTAATGTTATAAAAGGAGATTATTCAGAAGAACTTACTAAGAAGATTAATCAAGCATCTGAAAAAATAGCTAAAAAAATGTCTGAAGTTGGATATAAAGGGTTGGCGACGCTTGAGATGTTGGTTCTGCCTGAAACCGAAGAAGTGGTAATTTTAGAGGTAAATACACGAATTCAGGTTGAGCATCCAGTTACGGAACAAGACATAAAAGTTAAGACAAGAAAATCAGTATCCTTGCCAGTATATCACTATCACTTAGTTAATGATAACGAAACTCCAGAGAAAATTATGGAGCAATTATATGACATAAGTAAAGATCAGTTGAGAGATGTGGCAACTCCAGGTACAGAAAGGATTGTTCATTTTAGAATTAATTCTAGAGAAATAGACTTGATTCAAGGAAAAACTTCGCCAAGATTTGTAACAGATGCTATGTGGCCTAAAGAAGTTACTGAATATATTCATCAAACAACAGGAGCGATAATAACGCAAGGTGGACTTGGTGATGGTAACCAAGATTCACAAATTGGCTCTATTGTAGGTAGAAAAGATCAAGTTATAGAGGCAGCTAATAAACTAAATGATTTATTAGAGTTATCTAGAGTATTTGATCGTTCTAATGATCGAACAAATTTAGCAATTAATTTGGCTTGTTTAAATGCCTTATTTACTGAAGAAGGAAAATTAAATCCTAAATTTTCAACTAGCTCAGTAGATGACTTATTAGATGGAGTAAGAGCAAAAAATACATCTATCCTGAATATGAATCCAGCAAATGATAATATTTTATTGCCTGGTTCAAAACAGTTAAGCATTGTTTCTTTAGAGCAAAATATTAATTTCTTAGGAGATGAGCAACTTAAGGCTTGTAAACCTAGGACGCAATTAGACGAAGCTAGAGCTACATTAACTGCATTGGGAGGAAAAAAAGACTTAACTCAAAGAGAAATGTTGGAGAGAGGAAGAGCAGCCGAAAGTTTAAGTCTAGCAGCAAAAAGAGCCTAGATATTATAAAGAGTCTTCTGTAAAATATATTTTATGGAAGACTCTTTATCTTTCTTAACGAGCAATAAATTTTTCTATTTCTTTGGCAAGAATATTAGCGTCTAAATCAACGTGACCTTTATTAGGAAATTCAACGTAATATTTAGGCATAATAGTTTTATTATATAGTATTTTACTATATTTCATTGGAATTGTTTTGTCGTTATCGCCATGAAAAAATAAAACAGGAGATAAGATATGATTTATTTTATCTACTGAATCAAAATGGTCGTGTATCATCATCTTAACGGGGAAAATAGGATAACGATCATAACCAAGCTGTACTACAGAAGTATAAGGTGCCTCAAGAATCAGTGCTTTTGTTTTATATTCTGTGTTCATTTGTATAGCAACGCCACTACCTAAGGATTCACCGTAAATAATAATATTGTCTAAATTAATATTTTTATTTACTAGATAGTCAAGGGCACTGCGGGCATCAATATATAATCCTTGTTCGTAAGGCTGTCCTTGAGAAGTTCCATAACCACGATAACTTAAAGCAAGTACACCAAAGCCATGATCTGCAAAGATTTTTAGTTTCTCAGAACGACCACTAATATTACCTTTATTGCCATGAAAATATACGATAGTTTCTTTTCCTTTTTGAGATGGCTTATACCAAGCAGTGCATATAATGTTATCTATGGTTTTAATTTTAATTTCTTCAAATTGATTTAATTGGTAAGCAGAAGGCTGAAGCATTTCTCTAGTTGGCTTATAAATTAAGCGATTTTGAAAAAAATAGAGATATAAGCATGCTAATAAATACAATGAAATTATTACAGCTATGGTATAAAATATTATTTTCATTAAGTAACCCTACTTAGGTATATAGATTATTATTTAAGTTATTTGCCATTAAAGTGCATTTTAACTATATTTACAATGCTTAAATTATCTAAGCCAGCTTCCTCATACATTGCTTTTTGTGTATTTTGTTCGATGAATGTATCAGGAAGACATAAACATTTAACAGATAGATTACTATTAAGTAAATTTTGATCAGTTAAGTATTTTAAAACATGACTACCAAAGCCACCTATGGAACCATGTTCTATAGTAATTATAAGCTCATGAGTTTTTGCTAGTTTTTCAATTAAATCTGTATCTATAGGTTTAGCAAATCTAGCATCAGCTATCGTAATATTCATATTGAGTTGAGTTTCTAAAATAACAGATGCTTTTTCAACTTCTGCTAGGCAATCTCCTAAAGAAATTATAGCAACTTTATTGCCTTGCTTTATAATGTTTCCTTTTCCAATTTTCAGTATGTCACCTTTTTCTGGAATTTTAACGCCTCTTCCTTCGCCACGAGGATATCTAATAGCACAAGGTTTGTCGTTTATAGATAAAGAAGTTCGTAACATGTTTGCAAGTTCAGCCTCGTTACTTGGAGCCATAACGATAAAATTAGGTAAGGTTGCAAGATATGTAATATCAAAACTTCCCGCATGAGTAGGTCCATCTCCTCCAACTAATCCAGCTCGGTCTATAGCAAAACGAACAGGTAGAGACTGAATAGCAACATCATGGACTACTTGGTCATAACCACGCTGGAGAAAAGTTGAATAAATGGTACAAAATGGTTTATATCCTTGGCAAGCAAGACCAGCAGCAAAAGTTACGGCATGTTGTTCGGCAATTCCTACATCAAAAAATCGCTTAGGAAATATTTTAGCGAATTTGTTAAGACCAGTACCAGAAGGCATAGCAGCAGTTATAGCTACTATTTTTTCATCTTCTTTGGCCAAATTAATTAAAAAGTTAGAAAAAACCTCGGTATAAGTTGGTATGGCTGATTTAACAGATTGCTCTTTTGCGGTAGCTACGTCAAATTTATTAACAGCGTGAAGTTTTTCTTTTTTGCTGCATTCCATGTTATAACCATAACCTTTTTCAGTAACAACATGAACCAATATTGGGTGATTGATCGAATGATTATTCTTAACATTTTTTAATATAGGGACAAGATGATTTAGATCGTGACCATCAACAGGACCTACGTAATAAAAGCCCATTTCTTCAAAATAATTACCACCGCTACAAAAATCTTTAGTATATTGTTCTGCCTTTTTTGCTGCTTTAGTTATAAAATCACCTGGCATATGTTTGGCAACTTGCTTGGCTACATTACGAAATCCTGTATAAGATTTAGAAGAAATGAGTCTTGCAAGATATTGACTCATAGCTCCTACCGCTGGAGCTATAGACATTTTATTATCATTGAGGATAACAATTAATCTTGTTCCTAAGCTACCAGCATTATTCATAGCCTCGTAAGCCATTCCAGCACTCATAGCTCCATCGCCTATTACAGCGATTACTTCAAAATTTTCTTGATTTAAATCTCTAGCCACAGCCATGCCAAGTGCAGCAGATATTGAGGTTGAACTATGTCCTGCGCCAAAAGGATCGTAGACACTTTCACTTCTTTTAGTAAAACCAGATAGTCCATTTGCCTGTCTTAGGCTATTCATGCGATCTTTGCGACCTGTTAAGATTTTGTGAGGATAACTTTGATGCCCAACGTCCCAAATTAGCTTATCTTCTGGAGTGTTAAAAACATGATGAAGTGCTACAGTTAGTTCTATAACGCCAAGACCGGCACCTAAATGACCACCAGTTTGCGAAACTGCGTTTATTGTGGCATTTCTTACCTCTGAGCTTAAAGTCTCTAATTGCGCTATAGATAGATGGCGAATATCTTTAGGGCTTTTTATACTGTCTAATATTGAGACCATAAGCTAACTTTTATAGAGTTTAAATAGGTTAATTTGTAAGATCTGTAATATATAGGATAGTTATAAAAGATAAACAAATTTAATATATATTATAGACAATAAATGTAAAAATATCACATCTAATAAAGGAGAAAATAGAGCTATAATTTTTTTTCATAAAAATATATAACCTAACTAAATAAAGTGGTATAATCAATATGTCTAAATGCTTAAATAATTATAAGGGGTATTGACCTTTATGGCTGGTTCTGGTGAGTTAGAAGTAGATATGTTGTTTTTAGGCTTAACAAGGCCTGCGATGATATTTGGTGTTAGTTATGTAATAGTTATGTTAAATTTTATTATTTGCCTAATGTATTACTTACTATCTAGTTATTTTAGAGCCTTTCTATTTATGTTTGTTTTACATGGCGTAGGTTATATTTTATCACAAAGAGAGCCATTATTTCTTGAATTATTTATAGTTAGACAACAAAAATGTAATAAGTGTAAAAATAGATTTTATCACGGAATGACCAATTCTTACGATGTTAAATAATCAATTTTTTAGTTTATCTAGGTTATGGTGAATTAAATTTTTGTATGATTTATTTTGGTTAGGTTGATCACGCTAATATTTTTAGGCATCTTTGGTTAGTTATTTTTGTTTTATTAAAAGGATGGTCGGCTTGATATATATATGCTAAAGTTAAGAAAACAGCGTACAAAGAAATATAAATATGCCAAGCGTGAGTTTCCAGAAGCGCATTTTATTCCTTACAAATGTATGTGGAATGAAAATACTGTATTGCTTAAAAACGATTCATTAATGCAGGTAATAAAAATAAATGGGTTTTCTTTTGAAACTGCCGACGATGAAGATGTTGATATTAGAAAAAGTATAAGAAATCTATTATTAAAGGGTATAGGTGCTGGTACTATCTCTTTGTATTTTCATGTGATTAGAAGAAAAGAAAATGTTTTTGCCCGCCATGCTGATACTTCAGAAATGATGACTAATTTCTTTTCAAAATATCTGGAACAGGAATGGACCAAAAAGCATGAATATAAAAAAAATTATGTTAACGAAATCTATATATCTGTAATAAAAAGTCGTTCAGGTGGTATTGCTGGTGCCGATTCTTTTGTCCATAAGATGCAAGAAAAGGCTGATCCAAAATTATGGGAAAGCTCAATGAGAGAGTCCTATAATGAACTAGATGAGATGTCTTCACGCATATTAAGTACTCTAAGAGATTACAGACCAAGAATCCTTGGTTGTGTTGAAACTAGTCATGGAATCTTTTCTGAAGTTTTAGAATTTTTAGGTAAGTTAGTTAATTGTGGCATGAGTTCTTCTATGCTTGTACCTAACATGCCAGTTTGTGATTATTTACCTACGCACAGATTATATTTTGGCAAGAGAGCAATAGAGGTTAAAGGTCATAACAAAAGTAGATTTGCTGGAATTATTAGTGTAAAAGAATATCCGCAAAACACTTCTGCTTCTATGATGGATGGTTTTTTACAAATGCCATTTGAATTAGTAATTTCTCAGTCATTTTCATTTATAGATAGGCAAAATGCTATAAATAAAATGAAGATTCATCAAAATCGAATGGTATCTTCTCAAGATGCTGCAATTTCACAAATCCAGGAGATTAGTGTTGCGTTAGATGATGCTATGAGTGGAAAAATAGGTTTTGGTAAACATCATCTGACAATTTTATGTATTGAAGATACAACTAAGGCTTTGGAAAATTCTTTAGCTATGGCACTCACCGAATTAAGTAATAGTGGAGCAATTCCTGTTAGAGAAAAAGTTAATCTTGAGCCAGCTTATTGGGCGCAACTACCTGGTAATGTTAGTATGGCAGTGCGTAAAGCTACGATTAATACACTTAATTTATCTGGATTTGCTTCATTGCATAATTATCCTTCTGGTCAAGAAAAAGGTAACCACTGGGGTGATTATGTTACTGTATTAGATACCACATCTGGAACGCCATTTTTCTTTAATTTTCATGTTAGAGATGTCGGGCACACTACTATTATAGGACCTACTGGAGCAGGAAAAACAGTATTAATGAATTTTTTATGCGCACAAGCAAGAAAGTTTAATTGTCGGATGTTTTTCTTTGATAAAGATCGAGGAGCGGAGATCTTTATTAGAGCAATTGGTGGAAATTATGTAGTAATTGACCCAGGTAATGGTTGTAACTTTAATCCTTTGCATTTAGAGGATAATTCAGAAAATAGAACCTTCCTAACAGATTTACTAAAATTAATGGTTACGGTTAATGGCGAAACTATTACCGCAGAAGATTTAGATCGTATATCAGAAGCAGTTAATGGTAACTTCAAGCTAGATAAGACTAATCGTAAGCTTACAAACATAGTTCCATTTCTAGGAATGGCAGGACCTGGAACTTTAGCTGGAAGAATTTCTATTTGGCATGGTAAAGGTTCTCATGCTAAGGTTTTTGATAATGAATCTGATGCTATAGATTTTAGTAAGAACTCGGTTTTTGGCTTTGAAATGGCTGAATTGCTACGTGATAAAGTTAGTTTAGGACCAGTTTTATCTTATATATTTCATAGAATTAACATATCTTTGGATGGGACTCCAACTATGATAGTTCTGGACGAAGCTTGGGCATTAATAGATAATGAAGTTTTTGCTCCAAAAATTAAAGATTGGTTAAAAGTATTAAGAAAGTTGAATTGTTTCGTAATATTTGCTACTCAATCTGTTGAAGATGCTAGTAAATCGAGAATAAGTGATACTTTAATTCAACAAACTGCTACTCAAATATTTTTACCTAACCTAAAAGCGACAGATATTTATAGAAGTCATTTTATGTTAAGTCAGAGAGAGTACACGTTAATAAAGACTACAGATCCAGGAAGTAGGTTCTTTTTAGTAAAACAAGGTATGGATGCGGTAGTTGCAAGGGTTGATTTATCTGGAATGGAAAACATTATAAATGTTTTATCTGGTCGAGCAGATACGGTATTAATTCTTGATGAGGTTATAAAAGAACATGGAGAAGATCCAAGTGACTGGTTGCCAGTCTTTTGGGAAAGAGTAAAAAGAGCTTAAGGTTAATTTTATAAAATGATAAGAAGTGCGATTTATAGATTGAGGTTAATAGGTATTTTGTTGTTAGGAGTTATGGCTTCTAATGCAAGCTATGGCGCATTTCCTGGCGCAAGAATAGCATATCATACCAGATCATGTGATAATACAACTTCTCTTACTTCAGGATTAAATGCTACTTGCGACCCTACAGCTAATGCCAATAGTACAAGAGCAATAGGAATATGCGATCCTAATGCCGATCCTTTGCTAGATGGAAATATTGATAATGATACGGCTCATCCAAGTCCATTATCTCACAATGCATCACCGCAAACAAAAGTATGGAAATCTTGTATTGGTCAAAATGTTGCCTTGCAGCAAAACTGCAATCCAAATATCTCCGTATTAGCCGACCAGCCATATTTAACTCATTTAGTTAATGAGCCAGGATATAATTCTTTAGGTCAGATTGTTAATATGCATGGACCTCATTATCAGGCTAAAATAGTATCTTCTGTTGCTGATATGCCTAGGCAGGCTGGAGTTACGAGACCTTCTGGTTCAACTGCTGTGCCAATTTATACAACCAATCCTCCTGGAATAAATAGTACAGTTTACTTAGCAAAAGATACGACAGGTAACTATGTTGTTAGAATTTTTAATGCACAAGGAGCGATGGTTGTTGACGCTACCACATCTTCTAATAATTTAGATAATTATATTTTAAATGGTTCTTCTCCTACCCAAGCAATTACTGCTTTAAATAATTTAAAGCAAAATATTGATGATTGGTATACTAACCATCCAGCTAATTCTACACCGACTTCTACAGCAGCAAATGACGCAACTACGCTTAACTCAGCTTATAATAATTCTTTGATAGTTACAGGATATACACCTACTGGTGATATATATCGTGCTAGTAATGGACAGCCAGTACCAACTCCGTTAAAAGATCGCTCTTGCCAAGCATTAGGGATAACAGCGCCAAGCCAACCTTTTAGAGTTGGTGTTGAATTTAATCCATCTTTCCCTCCTACTCAAAATGACATAATGGCTAGTCCTTGGCCAAGATTAAACACAAGTACTTTATATATATCTACCTTACCATTAGCATATCAGGCAGTAACAGTAAGTGGTGGCGGAGGCAATCCTCTTTACGATCAAAGTGGAAGTAAGATTGCAATATATAGTTCCGATTATAGTAGCGATACAATAAACACTTCAACTTCAAATATAAGCTATTCCAATGGTCCAGGTGGTGCATTGCTTACTTCAATGGGAGGTCCAGTATATGCATCTCGAGAGATAGTAAAATTTACTGGGGTAAGAAATGCAACCCACGCAACTTCAGAACCAGGTTGTGACTCAAGTGGAGTTTGGCAAAATTCTCTTGCTGCAGGATCTTATGTCTATAAAATAGCTGATCCTGCCGCACATACTTGCGTTTTAGCTGGGGTACCAAATCCAGCTGACACTGTTCATTTAGTAGCAGAGCCAGGCTGCGATGCAAATGGTATTTGGAGACAATCAGTTCCAGCAAATAGTCCAGTATATACAACTATTTCTCCAGGATTATGTAGGACGGCTGGTGTAATACAAACCGAAACATATAATGATTATTATTATATATGTAAAAATGATAGTGGAGTAACTCTTGACCAAACAAACTCATGTAATTTGATAAATAGCAAACTTAATAATGGTATTAATATTATTAATACAAGTCAATGTACTAGAAAAGCGTACCAGATTGGTATGGACTATATTAATTCCACTACATGTCAGCCATTTTATAAAATGAGCAATCAAGTATATTCAGAGGCAAAAGCGGTTGGTTCTGGTGCGGCTGGAACATTATTTAGTACAGTTTTCTCAAATATGCTACCAGAGAGACTAAATCAAATTAATCATTTACCTGATACAATCGTAGATATTCCAGTTGGGCAAAGTTCACAAATAAGTCCTTCAGCAGGAATAACATTTTCAGTTAATTTAGAAGGTAGTAAGGCTTGTGTTTATGCTTATAATACTTTAAATCCTAGCCAAGTATGGAAAGTGGGAAGTAAATATCCTCTTAGCGTAGATGAAGTAAATAGTGTAACTCGAGTTAAGCAAGTTGATTGTATTGGTAACAATGTGTGTATCAATCACGTTTGTGTTTATCAGCCACAAACTGGATCAACCGCAACTTCGGATAGTGGTACAGGTTTCTATTGTACTCCAGGACAAGTATTTTCAGTTACGGATAATGCCGAGGATCATTGTGTTGCCGCTCCAAGCAATCCTGTACAACATAATACAATTACTTGGAGCAACTTAATCTCAAACGTTTGTATGGACTATAGTTCATCGCAAGCTCACACAAGATTTCCTATAATTGGAGTTGCAGTTCAGTGCGTAGAAGATAGTTTAGTCAAAATATTTATTGGCAATCCTGGAGGGATTCCTTCATTTTTCTCAGTTGTTCAAAACATGTTTAAGAACATAGTCCGTGCGCTTATGGCTATGTATATTATATTTATAGGCTACCGTATAATGATGGGTAAGCAAAAAATATTAGGTAAGAAAGAAACAATGTGGGTTATCATGAAACTTTCTTTAGTTACCTATTTTGCTTTAGGCAATGGAATACCATATATGTTTCCAAGATTATTAGGTGCTTCTAAATATATTTCAATTATGTTTATGAATGCAGGGCTTGGTGTAGTTCGTGATTCTACTACTTTACAATTGCGTGCTGAAGCAAATACAGCCTATACCCAACTTAATAATGCAAGACAGGCTCTTAATACTGCACAAACTGCCATTGCATCAATTCAAGATAATATAAGTAATGCAAATAATAATATAGCTTCAACCAATCAAGCAATTCAAGCATTAGCAATACAAATTGCAGCTGCGCAATCAAGAATAAATGCAGATAATGCTCTATTGAATGCCCCGCTTACCAGTAACCAAACAAATTATCTCAACGCAATTTATTCAGCTTTAAGCTGTAACCAATCTGGTGGGGCTATATCTCAATGTCTTGCTAATGCTGGTTGCACTGGTAGCATCTCTTTACCAATAGCATATTATAAGGATATTAGGGCAGCTTGTACCAACTTATTAAGTGGTGAGATTGCTCCTTCTTTAAATAAACAATTAGATCGTGCTAATTCTTATATAAATCAATTATCAACAAGTTATCAAACTGCTCAAGTATCATACAATAATAAGGTAAACTCTGCTGTTAATGTTGCTAAGACTCCGCAAATGTCGTCTACAGTTAATGGGGTTACTACAGCAACTTATCCTATGAGTTATACAGTACCATTACTATGTAATAAAGTTACAGTGCAATTATGGGGAGGTGGTGGCTCTGGACAATGGTGTAGGGGCTGTGAGAATGATTATTCTGGAGCATCTGGAGGTTATATAAGTGCTGAAGTTGCAGTAAGTGCTGGTCAACAATTTACAGGTCAGGTTGGTAGAGGAGGAGGAGGTTACGCAGATAGTAATTATACTCAAGCAAGTGTTGGAACTAGTGCAACAACAAGTACCTATATTCCAGATGGTTTAGTTGGTGATGGAGGAACAACAACACTTTCTTTCGGAGGTGTTCCTATATTATATGCAACAGGTGGAAAAGTTGCTAATCCTAGTAATGCTAGTACAGGAAGAACTTTTACTCCTCCAGCTGGTGGAGGTGGTGCTTTAAAAACAGGGATACCACCAACATTAGCTACTACTATAACAAATGTAGTTGCCGTGTCTGGATCGCCAGGGGTTTATGATAATTACTCACAAAGTGATGGAGCTAGTGCATATTCAACGCCAAGTAATAGTACAACACCTAGTTTAAAATCAACAGTAGGGCAAAGTTTTAATTCTTGTCAAAATACAGGAACATCTGTAGGAGCTTACGCTGGCAGAGCAACTGGAATTGGAGCAGGCGGTTGCGCAACAGATGATGGTAGAGCTAAGTCTGGTTGGGGAGGCGGTGGCGATGGTGGAATACAAGTAAATTGTACCTCTATTAATAATGCGCCAACATATAATGATTTAATTGGTCAAGCTAATGCAGGAAATACATCAGCAAGGGATATATTAAGTGCAGCAGAAAATGCTTATAATTATAAGCTATTAGCATGGCTTGCAGGAGCAACTAAATGTCCAAATCCAAGTGTTGATCCAAATTGCCCTGCTGGAGCTTCTTTATCAATTCCTAGTTATACCCACTATGCTCCAGGCTCATCTATGGACGGAGTTACTGCTGTGCCAATAGATGGAAGTATTTTATTTACGCAAAGTCCAATTTACGTAATACAAAACGAACTAAATCAAGCCAATGCTCAATACAATTCAGATCAAGCCTTACTAGCAAGTTTAAATGAGACTAATGCTTCATTAAGTGCAGATCTTAGAAATTATCAATCAATAATTACAAATGCTGCAACATTGTTAAGTAATGCACAAGCTTCTTATACTCAGGCTAATACTGATTATAATAATGCTCAAACCGCTTACAATGCAATTCAAGCAGAATATAATCGTGCGTTAGAAGATGCACACCCAATACAAACAAGACGAAATACTGGTTATGATTATTGTGATTATAGACTAGATAATTATACCCCAGGATATGAGTCAATGCAGTTATGGGATACCTTAGATTGTAGAATATCTCACTATCTTGGTATAGGTCTAAATGCATCAGATCCTTATTCTCCTCAAGTATTGTGGGTTGGCTTTACTTCAATTTTTAGTGGAGCATATGGAATATTTATATTCGTTTTAGCAATAGGATTTTTAGCTTTTATAATTACTCTAACTATACGTATGGCTCATATATATATAATGGCAGTAATATCATTAGTGCTACTATGTTATATTTCTCCTATAGTTATACCAATGGTGTTCTTTGGTCAGTTAAGTTATATATATAATAAGTGGTTCTCTTTAATTATATCTTATGTATTGCAACCAGTGATATTATTTGCCTTTTTATCGTTTATATTCATTATAGTAGATACGGTATTTTATGGAGGTAATACTACATTTGGTAGTAACGGCAATATTGTAGCAGCAGATGGTTCTGCACTAACAGATGGTTCGCAATGTCAAGATGTTAATGCGTTAGGCTGTATTTTTCAAACTGCCAATATAACTTCTGATAGTTGGTATTTTATAAAATATTATACTATAAATTATACTGGTAACCAAGAAATAGCAGTTGTAATTGGCTTAATAAAATTACTTATAGTTTCTTATTTAGTAACTGAATTGCTCGCAATGATAGAAGAATTAAGCTTTAGGTTAACTGGAGGTATGGCTAAGTCAGCAGCTGGTATGTCTGGAGCTCCTGTAGTTTCTACATCCAGTGTTGCTAAAGTTATGACAAATGCAGCAAAAGCAAGCACGGCTCTTGGTGTTGCAACAGCCAAAGGTGCATTTAGGAGTACTAAAGCAGGTTTAGGAATGTCTGCTAAAGGGGCAAGTGCTGGAGCAAAGGCTGCTCGTAGCGGGCTAAAAGGGGCAGCAAATGCGGCAGGAAAGGCTGGGGATAAACTTTCTGAAGCTAAAGATAAATTAGGGGATAAATGGAATAAATATAAAAATAAGTAGTCAATAATTTCTAAATTTATGGTATTATAAAAGAATATGAATATGGTTAATTTTGAAGGGTCTAGATTACTAAAAACTCTATTATCGGTAGGGTTAGTGGTGCTTTTGACTCTTATGATAACCATAAAAACTGCTAGCGCTACTTTTATGGGGGGATCGATTTTTTACCCTTCATGTGACCCAGGAGTTGACCCCGCAACAGATGGACTAAGGCAACAATTTGTTGATGAGGGGCATTATTATAAGCAATCATGTAGTGGTCAAGATATAACAATAGATAATTTTGCAATTAAGGTTCGCTTTGATCCAGTTGCGTCAACAGCAATACAAAGTTTTTCTTTGATGCTTGGAGCTGATATGGCGGCCGTAGGTACTGCGCAAAAGATGGTAGCAAAAGTTGCACAGAAATTTGCAGCTAAAGGTGCAAAAGCTGCAAAAACAAATAACGTTGTAGCTTTGACAATGCTTGCAGCTACTATGAGTTCAGCAGGTTTTATGACCTTAGGTGCATATGAGTACGGAACGCAATATTTTTGGATCAGAAGTGGAGATACCTTAAATAAATATATGACATCTTTCAGTGCTGAGATGGAAGGTGATCAACTTTGTGTCTACGCATCACCTATGGGAATGTTTTCTTTTTCTGTAGATTTTGATCCGACTCAAAATGGTAAATTATTGCGAACAGATCCTGATGTTGTAAATCAACAAGGAGCTCAATCAAATTGTTTCTTTATGCCTCCTCCTCCATTAGATATTAGACCACCAATATGGTCACCAATAATTTCTCCAGTGTGTAGTAATTTATGCTCTGAATTTACTGCCCAGCCTACTAATCATGTAGCAGGATACACTGTTATTAATGGCAATAAGATTCCCGCTAGTCCTTCTACAACAACAGTTTATTGCGCATCTAAAGCTTCTACTCCTTTTGTTGGAATAGTTATGCAATGTGTAAAAGAAACTTTTGATAATATTTTATTTTCTCCAAACCCAAGCGATAATAATCGATCTGTATTTCAGACACTACAAGTAAGAATTACACAATTACTTAAAGGCTTGTTAGCATTATATGTTATTTTAATAGGATATCAGTTTATTAACGGAAAAAAGAAAGTTAGTAGAAGTGAGTTTATATGGTATTTCTTAAAATTTGCTTTGGTATGGTATTTTTCTGTAGGTAATGGCATGGAGATAATTCGACCTGCTGTTACTCAGTTTTCTTCCACCCTATCATATATGATGCTAAGAGCAGCCAAAGGTTCTCCTGATGCACAAATTGCATCGCAAGCTAATTTAAATAATGCTCAAGCAGCTCTTGATGCGGCAAATGATAGATTACAAAATGCGAGAATGACGCAATCTAGTCTTGGTCAGGATATGCTAACCAAGAATCAGATAGTTTTAGGTCTAAAAAATTGCTATGCGCAAATATCACAGAATGTTCCTTTTATACCTGCATGTCCAAGTGATATTAACTGTGTCCAATCTATAAAAATGCTAAATCAAGGCAATACTAGTTCAACCGTTATTATGGCTCCTATTAACAATATAACTCCACCAGATGTAAAAAGTTATTTTGAGAATAATTGTTTGATACCATCTGGAATTTCAGGAAGTACGGCAAACATTTTACAAAGCTTAAACTTGTCTCCTGCACAAATTCTTAACAAAAATATAGTAGAAATGTTAGATGTAAGTTTAGCTAAGGCAACTACAGATTATAACAATGCTAAAGCGGCCTATGTAAATCAAAGTAATACCCAAGGCTCACAGTCTATAGAAGCTTATCTTGCTTCATATAACCAAGCTTTAAATAATTATAATGTTGCATTAAACGAAGTGGCAAGCTTTGGCTATAATTATTGCGACTACGATAATGTAAAATATGGTTTAAATAATACTGATATTATAACCGATTACTATCCTGGAACTAGCATAGCTCGTAATAGAGATATGTCGTATATGAGGTTGTGGGACGAGGTTGACTGTAAATTCATGAAATATCTTGGTGTTGGAGACTACCAAGCAAATCATGGTGCGCCAGGAATGTTATTGCTTGGTATAGCGATGTTTTTTACCAATGCAATGGGTATTCCAGTGTTTATTATAATGATAGGATTTTTATTATTTTTTGTAAGCTTAATAATAAGAATTTGTCATATTTTTATTATGGCTTCTATAGCGGTATCCTTACTTTTATATATTGCGCCTATAGTTATACCATCTGTATTATTTAATTTTACTAAAGGGTCGTATGATAGGTGGTACAAACAAGTTTTAGCCTATTCACTACAGCCAATTATAATGTTTGCCTTTATGGCATTTTTATTTGCTGCATTTGATACTGTTATTTTTGGTGGAAATGTTAATTTTTATCCTTTTGATTATGGAGATGCTTCTTCGCATAATCCTCTAGAGATACAAAAAGTTTTATTAAGAAATAAAATGGTTCTCTACTATAATCCAAGTTTCCCTGGTGATATATCTAAAGCAAAATGCGCTGATCCAGATACATTAGGATGTATTTATCAAAACTTAACAACATCTTTTAATAAAACTGCAGATGTTGGATTAGGCTCTGACTTCCAATTTACTGATGTTGCGTCATTGAGTACTAATGATGGAGTTATTATTTTTATCTCATTTATAAAAATGTTTGTTATATCGTTTGTTCTGCATTCCATACTTGGAACATTTGAACAAATGTCTCGTACATTAGTTAGTGCAGCTGCGGGTGGAGCTACAGGTTTGTCTTCTGCTCCAGCAGTTCGTCCTCAGGCAGGAGCTTCTGTTGTAGGCAATGCTTTGGGTAAAGGAGCAGGAGTTCTATTTGGCGCAGTAAGTAGTGGTTTTTCTAGTATGAGAGCTTCAAGAAAAATATCTAGACAAAATGCTAAAGGTGCTGAGAAGCTTCTTCATATGACAGAAAAAGAAGCTAATAAGAAATCAGGAACTAAAAAGTTATTTAAGGCAGCAAAAAAACAAGTCGCCTATCAAAATAAATATAATGAAATGTATGAAAAAAGAGATAAAGCTTTAAAAGAAAGAATGGCAAAATTTGATCAAAAACATGCGAAAAAAAATGTTTCTTGGCGCAAATCTGAAACTAATGCAGACAGAGCTTTAAGACGTCAGCAGAAAACTAAAGAATTAATTAATAGGATTAGCACAGCTAAGCTTAAAAATGAAGAGATGAAAAAGAAAGGCAATTATTTTAGTTACGATCAAATGACGCGTAATAATCGCGACTTTATAGAAAAAAATGAATATAATAAAAATGTTTTAAGACAAAAAGAAGAACGTCAAATAAGACAGCAAAAATTTAATAGAGGTGATGGATTAAACGAGAAATATGCAGTAAGACAATTATCAAAAGAGATGGAAAATGATCGATCAGCAAGAGCTGATTTAACGTCAGCTAATGCAGCATTTAAGAAAGAAGAAGATAATTATAATAAAAGAGAGAAAGATGCTACAAAAGCTAGAGATGATTATCAGAGTGCAGCTAACAACTTAAAATTTTTGTCTACTCGTGAAGAATTAGCCAGAAATATGATGCAAAATAGCTTAAATCAAGGTTCTGCTGACTATAAAGCAAAGCAGGAAGCTTTCATGGAAGCCCATAGTAATAAAGTTAGTGCAGAAAGGTTAGCTGAACGTAGCAAGCAAGCAGCAGAGGAGGCGGCAGCAAAATTTGAAGCAAGTAAAGTAACATATAATGCGGCAAAAGAACATCAAGAAGCTGCAAAAGTGAATGCTAACAAGGCAGAACAAGCTCTGAATTTTGCAGAAGCAGATCATAGGCGTATAGTTGTAGATAGTACATTAAAAGATGCCCAAAGTTCATGGAATATGCCAAGAAATGCTGAAGAATTATCATTTAGAAATGCTGCTATAGCTAAAGCAGTTTCGATTGATGTTAGTGAAAATTCAGCAATAGGAACTACTTCTAGTTTAGCTGGAATGCCAGGGTTTAGGCAAAAGAGAAGTTAACGATACAAAATAAGGAATAAATTGAAGTTTATGAATTTAAACTTAGTAAGTAAAACTATAAGATTTATTTTTTTGATAGCGATAGTTGTGATTATTGCTTCATGTAGTCGTGGCAGTGCTCCTATATGTGTATATGGAGATGATTTTGGTGACTTAACAAAGAAGTCATTGGTAGTTCCAGCTTATTCCTCGACTTCAGATACTACAACTAGTTCAACTGTACCAGACTATAAATGGATTGATACAGGAGTTGATGTAAATATAGGTACGGCATTACAGGTTGTAACAACTGGTAACATGGAATTATGTCCAAGTGAAATTACAACTGCCATAATAAATATTCCAACAACCCCATCAAGTAATGGTTGGGTACAAGCATTAGATAGTACGACTAATAAGCCTATATATATATCTATGGGTACTAGTTGGTCGATACAAAGTATAAGTGGTGGATTCTATACAGATTCTAGAACAGTTAGAACAGATACGGATAGTGGTTCTTATATAGAGCCAATTGGTTCACCAATTACCGCAGGAAAGAATTTATATGTTTTTGTCGGAGATATAAATAATATAAATAATTATCCTCATCCTAATATGAGTCAAGTTCTAGGTAGTGGCTTGACCAGTAATTGGTTTGGTAATTTTTCTTCTGGCGCAGCAACAATGAATAGCTATATATTTAGCGAATTATATGACTCCAATACAGGCAATACAAATTATATTAAACAAATTGGAACTGCTTATTCGGGATATTTATATTTTAGAGTCAGAGGCTATAGAGGTGCTGTAGATTTCTCAGCTAATCAGCCATGGGGAGTTGATACAGATTATTCTAGAATTGTTGGTAATAATGTTGCCAATATAACAGGCGGAACTAATCCTTTTTCTCGTGGTTACCAAGTAGTTATAAAATATACAAAAACTTGTAAAGGCGTTTCTGGACAGTTTATGCAGGCAGCGATAGGTAGTAGTCCTACAAGTGTTGGTGCAGTTTATGAAATGTGGAACGCTCCTTCTACGACAGGTCTTAGTGTATTTCCAAATTCGGACTTTCCAGAAAGGGGATCATTTAATGGTTATGCATGGGATACTGGTAGATTATATTTAAGAATACATGAAGATGGCAATGTGCTTGATGGTATAACAAGAGGAGAATCTTCGCCCAATTATGCAAGACAAAGTTATGTATTTAAAGATCCTGACGGTAATAATGTTCCGATTCCGCCAGGAGATCAGTGTATGGATGTTGGCACATTGTATCAAGCTCAAGGATCTACAGCAAATTCTAGCGTAACTGTTACAGGAAGTAATTGTGGATTTTATAAAGTAAATATTACAACAATTAGTCAGCCTAATCCGCTTATCAGTAACATCATAACAGATGTGATAACTCCTGTTAAAACGCTTATGAATGGAGATCCAAGTAATAATAGGGTAGGGTTAACTGAGACTATGTATAAAGCTCTTACCAAAGATTTTGATTATATTTCCTCAGTAAGAGCAGTTCTTGCCCTATCAATAGTTCTATATGGTCTTATGTATATGATGGGGATGAAGGAAACAGATAGAACCGCATTTACTAACTATATTATAAAAATATCGTTAATTTTTGTTTTGATAGGACCAAATAGCTGGAATTTCTTTTATAAATATTTGTTTACAGTATTTATTAATGGTACAGACGAGGTCGTTTATTATACTTCTGGACAATTTGCAGATCTGATTAGTAATCAAAATTCTTTTAATAATATTAATCAGATGTTTATTCCAAAAAATATTTCTACTTGTAACGGAGTTGTTGTGCCTAATAACTCAGCTTGCAGTACTCCATTAGTTACAACAGAAAATCAGAATTATAAAAATTTAGTTAATTCACCTTATAGCGTTAAAACCACAATAGTTAACCCAGATGGTTCAGCAAATGATGGTATATATAATGGTAGTTTAGTACCAAAAATAATTCAATCTTTTATAAAAGAAACGGATCCTCAATATGCAAATACAGTTGGTGGGTATTCAGTTGTTCTTAATGGAGTTCAGGGTAAGTTAGTAGATAAAAGTGCTTTGCAAGTTACACCAGGACAAAATACTGGTCGTGATGCCTTTGTATTTTTAGATCAAACTATTTTAAAATTTTTCTCAACTCAAACTAATATAAAACTAGCTGGTTTGCTATGGCATTTTCCATTAGGCCCTATTTATACTATTGGCATATATGTAGGAATGTTCTTTTTTTTAGTAGGAGTCTTTAGAGCAGTATTTATGTATATGATATCAATCATAATGGTATCATTTATGCTATTTTTAGCGCCGTTATTTATAATATTTACCTTATTTGAGAAATTAAAAAGCTTTTTTGATAGCTACATAAAATATCTAATAAGCTATATGCTACAGCCAATGTTTATGTTTATGGTATTGTCTATATTTAACGTATTTGTATATAGTGTATTTTATCAATTATTATCATTTACGGTTTGTTGGTCTTGCGTTGTCTGGATAGATTTTCCTTTTAACGATTGGTTTAGTGTTGCTCAAAATTTTGATAAATTTTGCTTTGTATTTGGCTATAAAGTATGGGGAACAGCGCAAAGTCAAGATTTGTCTACTAGCATGGCAAAAATGCCTATAACGTTTACAACTTTATTAATATTTTTGATATTTACTAACGCACTGAATAAATTTTTAGGTTGGATCGTCGAAATGAGCCAAACAATCTCTACAGGTCTTGCTTCAATGAGTCTTGATAGAGGGCAACAAGTGGCTATGAATGGTATTAAAGCTGTTGCAGGAACTACTGCTGGGGCTATATCTGCTGCATCTCCTCTAGTTACGCCATTACTAAAAGGAGCTAAAAATGGAGCGGCTAGAGCTGCAAGATCATTTAGAGATAATGTGGTATATCGTAATACTCCAGAAAATAAAGCTTACAGACAATATAAGTCTGAACAAAGAAGCAATACAAAGATGCAAGATAAATTAGATAAAAAACAAATTTCTTCGCTTAAAAAAGAACTTAAAGATGTTAATAACATGGGTAAGGCAGAGCGTAAGCAGTCCTTACAAGATAAACAAAAATTACGCAATATAAGTAAAAAGATGGATAGTTGGTTTGCTCAGCAAGGTAAGGTGCATAACCAAGGTCAGCAAAAGAGTAAAAAAGTTGAAGGAAATAAAAGTGGAGAGACCGATGTATAATCTAGGATTCTACTTAGGTATAAATTATGTATTTAAATCAAATTTATTCTGTATTATCTTAAACAAAATATTTGTAGGTTTATGATATGAGTTCTTTAAGAATTAATTTTAGATTAAGCAAATGCGTTGATTGCATGATACTAAAATTAGTTGCTATTGCTGCATTATTATTTTTACTCACTGCTTGTCCTGCACCAGGTCCTGATTGTGTTATGGCAGATGATTGGGGAGGAAATCTTAATGCAAAAGTTGCGATAGATCCTTCTAAAGAATGGACAGATAGCGGTATTGATGCGATAGCTGGAGAACCTTTATATATACAAACTGTAGGACATATTGATTTATGTCCTGATAATATTACATTAAGTACATCTTCATCACCAGCTATAGTTCCTACAGTTAATAGGTGGCAAGATACTAAATTTTCAGTGATAAAGGGTAGTACATTTCAAATTAACGTTTTAAATAACACAACAGAATGTAGTACTTGTGGGCAAGGAGAGGCTACTTCTAGGGGAACGGGAATACATAGTTCTCATTATTTTGATAGAAGAGGAGTAGAGCTACAAAATGGTATAGGTTTGTATGCTCTTATCCTTCCGCCGGGACAAACGCCAGGTCCTGTCGAAGAAAATGAATGGTTCTTTCCTAATAATTCAGCAACTATTGATAATAATTCAACATTTTTTCAACTATATGAAAATGATCCAAGTCATGGAGCTGGTAGAGGAAGTGGCATAGGTGGTTTTTCTGGTCAAGCACCAATAACTGGTCAGGTTTGGCTAAAATATGCCAGAACTGCAATTCCAGGAGAAGGAAGACCTTTTGTTCCAAGTAATAGTGGTTCATGGGAACATCGCTGGAGTCCATGGAAAGGATATTTTGCTTGGGATGATGGAGTTTGTGGTGGAGCATGTAACCCAGCTGTATTTGGTGCTGCTTGTATAGCATCTAGCTATTTTTTTGCACCAATTTGTATAGCCGCAGTTACTGCTGGTTGTAATTCTGGTAAATGGTTGCCAGATCAAGCTAATTGTATGTGGCCTTCTCATAATCAATGGACTATGGAAAATTATGCTGAAAATAGAGGGGGATATGAGATTAATTTTAGCAATACTTGTCCAGGTAGTAATGGTCAGTATTTAGAAGTGGTTTTTGCAAAAGATGGAGATATAAATAGCACTCCTTCACCATTATTTAATGGTTGTTCACCAGGGAATGCTGGGTGCAAACCTGTTGTAGATAAAAATGGTCGACCAGTTACAACCAATATTTATACAGTAAGTAATCAAGATACATTAAATAGATTACTAACAGGAGGTATAAACCTTTATCATGGAGACAATCCTCAAGTTAATTCTTTAGGAGAGTTTCAAGGTCAAGTACCAGAAAGTGGTCATGTATGGTTTAGAATTCGTGATAATATAGTTAAGTCTTCTGACTATATAGCTACTCCTGCTGGTTGTGATATGCCAACTAGTCCAAATTATCTATCTCCAGATAATAGTACACCTAGAGGTTGTGTTCAGAAAATTCCACCAGCTGATGCTATTAACGCTCCAGCAAATCGTAATTCACTACAAGTATGTCCAAAAAATTATTTAAACAGTACCACTGGTAGGGTAGTATCGCAAACTTGCGATAAAAGTTTATTACAAAGGGTTACGGATCAGTTATCTTTATCTTCCAATACTAGTCATTCTTATATAGAGCAATGTGGCTATCGCAATCCTAATTGTACGCCGCCAGTTGGCTTTACTGGTCACGATGATAATCTTGGAACTTATTCAGTAAAAATTAAGACCACAAAAGTTGATAAAACTTTTTCTTCTACATTTAACAGCATAATAATTGCAGTTAAAGGAATAATCTTTGGAACTTGTGAAACAAATTCTAACCTTAATGAGGTTGCATGTGGAGAAACCTCTTGGCAAAAAGGTATAGTACAAAAGCTTTATGGTAAATTAATTGGTACTCCAGAGACTGGAGGTACGCCTTTATCCAAGATGGTAAGAGCATCTATATTACTATATGTAATAATTTATGGTTTTAGGTTTATGCTTGGAGTAATTGAGGACGCGCAAAGAGAGTTTATAACGAGCATTATACGAATAGCTATATTGCAACAGATGTTTTCTGTTAGCTCATGGGAATTTTTTAATACTTATTTATTTAATACATTTATTAATGGAATAAATGATTTTATAAATATTTTATCAGCTCAGTTTATGGGCGCTGGTATGACAACTCTGACTGATCCAGTAACTGGAAAGGTACTTACAGATGCAACTGGAGCTACTATTCCAACTACGGGGCAAAATATTAATCCATTTATGTTTATGGATCTTACATTTTCTAGATTCTTCACTCAAGAAACATGGATAAAAATAGCAGGATTATTATTTGGATCATTCTTAGGTCCTGCTTATATGATGCTAATAATTATAGGAATGGGCTATTATGCAATGGCTGTACTGGTTGCGCTAATTATATATTTATTAGCAATGATAGGTATTGGCTTGCAGATAGTTGTTGCACCTATATTTATATCATTCATGTTATTTCCTAGAACTAGACAATTTTTTAGTAACTGGTTGAAATATACGATTAGCTATGTTGCTCAGCCAGTATTTATATTTACCGCATTATCTATATTTAATATTTTTGCTTATTCTGCAATGTATAATGTTTTGCATTATAACGTATGTTGGCAATGTCTATACTCTATAAATTTTGATGATTTATTTGGAACTTCTAATTTCTTTAATGCGGATTTATGCTTGTTTTCTTTCTATATGCCATGGCATAATGAAGGAGCTGGCATGCCAACGCAATTTTTTGTTATGGTGATATTTATGCTTTTAATAAATGCTATGTATTCATTTAACGAATGGATGACTTATCTAGCGTCTGAACTTGCGGCTGGTCAAATTAGTAGTTCTTTATACGGAGCGGCAACTAGTGCAATGAATAAAATAGCTGCAACTGCTGGTAGATATGCTAAAACTGGAATAAATGCTGGTGTTGGTGCTGGTAAGGCAGGTTTTTCTGCGGCAAAAGGCGCAATGTCAAGCAAAAAAGATGATAATAAATCTGATGATAAGAAGGGTGATGCTAAAGATAAGAAGTAATTATTTATCAATAAAACTCGCTTAAACTGCTGCTTTATTAATAAATATTTGATATAATCAAATATATCAAATATAAAATATGTATAATATAAATTTTACTAACTGGCTTAGAGAAAATTATGGGGAAAACCCTAATAAGTAAGGTGAATTTAGTAAGGGTAGCTCTTCAAGTATTGCTAGCAGTTTTACTTGTTTCTTGTGGAGATCTTCCTTGTGTTGAGGGAGATGATTGGGGATATCCAAAAATATTTGTTCCAGCTTATTATCCTCCTTCCAGTACTTTAGGTGATGGTAGAGATGTTAGTTCTCCTCAGGTAGTTCCAGCCGTAGATACAGGTCAAGTTCTTATAGATGTTTATCATAATCCGTTAGTTCTTACTATAACAGAAGGAGATCAATGGACTTCTTGGTTTGCATCTCGGGGTTCTTTATCTAGAGTTGATGGTTGGGATCCAACCGCCATGGTACCAAACAGAGAATGTGTCTATAAAGTAACTACAACACTTACTGGTTACGGTACTATAAACATAGCTGGTTATAATATGGCTATAGAAAACCATAATCAAAATTATAATACTAATGACCCTTCTTCTACTCGTAATGTTAATGATTTAGCTCCTGCGATTTCAAAGGCAAGAAGATATGCCGAAACAAGTAAGGGTGCTATTCAAGATTTAGCTCATGATATAGGTTGTACTGATCCTACGGTTGTTTTTGCTCACCCAGATAATGTTGCAGATTGCAGGGTTCCTTGCTACATGAGAGATGGAATGGGATTATATATAGGTCTTGCTAATAATAATGGCAAAGAAGATGCTGTTGTAGTGACAAAACATATACCAGATTATAAAAATCCAGAAGTTCCGTATCTTTTGCAGAAAGATGGACAAATGCTAGATAATAATGCTTCTTTAACTTTGCAAGGCAAGACTGGTTATTTACTTGCAGGATTGCCAATTGATGTCCTTAAAACTGACGAAGGAGTGTTACCACAAAATGGTGATCGCATTTATTTTAAAATAGTAGATACTTATTATAAAGATAATAGTGGCGGTTATACCATTAGGATAAAATCAGGAACTAAATCGCCTTCTGTAGGTACAACCTCAAAAATAGTTCATACATTTACCGATCCTATTAGAGCTGCCATGATGCGCATGTGGGTTGGTCTTACTCAAGATACTCACTTTCTATTACTATTGCGTTCATTTATAGGACTATATATAGTTGTGTATTCTTTGTGTTTTATGATGGGAATGATTCAAAATCCTTCTAAAGACGTAATTTTTAGTATTATTAGACTTGCTGTTGTATTTCAGATTTTTAGCCCAAATAGCTTTGATTTTTTCTATAATCATTTCTTTATGTTCTTTTTGGACGGAATTAACCAATTACTTGGCTTAGTTGTTGCGCCATTTGCTAATTTTGATAAAGGGGACGTATGGGCTTCGTTAGACTTTTTGCTTAATACTTTGTTAAGTCCAGAAACCCAAGCTAAAGTTTGGTCAACATTACTTTCAAACGCAATAGGATTTATTTTTGTAATAGTATTTTATGTTGCATTAGTTTTCTTTCTTATTGCAACAGCAAGAGTTGTGTTTGCTTATATTTGTTCTTTTGTTTCAATGTGTATTTTAATATCAGTTGCTCCAATATTTTTAACTTTAATGTTATTTGGTAAAACTAAAGAATTGTTTAGTGAGTATATTAATCAGTTTCTTGCTTTTGCTTTGGAATTATTAATTTTATTTGCTGCTGTTGGAATGTTTGCGGCAATTATTATTAATTTCTTACAACAAACTTTAGGTTTTAGAGTTTGTTGGGAAACTTTCTTTAATCTTAATTTATTAGGGCATGATGATTTCATGGCACTAAAATTTTGGTTTCCTCATATAAGATATGATCAGTATCATTATGGTAATATGTATTTAGATGTTAACGGCAACGGAGTCTATACATGGGTAAACCGCTATTATGATATGCCATATCTTGATCCAGTAAAAGATAAAGCAAAGATGATTTCATACGCATCGAATAAAAATTTTCTTACCTATGGTGTAATTATATTGTTTGTGGCTTCTTGCTTCTTAATGAAAGAATTTATAAAAGCTATAGGACCTTTAGTAGATGGATTAAAAGGCGATTCACCTACTGCAAGCACAGGAGTATGGAGTGGTGGTGCTGTAAATACAGCTTGGAATGCTGTTGTTGCCGCAACTATTGGTACTAAAGGTAGTGCAAATAAAGAAATGCAAGAATCTGCATGGTCTTTTGGACCAAGGGGAGCAATATCACCAGGTAGAATATATTATGGTACAATTACAGATGGCAGAGATGGTGGCTTGCTGGGATCTGCTATTAGAGCTAATTCTAGAGCTATTGAGGTTACAGCTCAAGCAGGAAAAGGTTTAGTCGGCGGTGGAGCGAGTTTAATTTATTCAGCAGTAACTAGAAAATCTGCAACTGCTAAAAAAGAAGGTGGCAAATCTGATGGAGGAGATGAGAATAACAATAATCTTTCTCCTGCTGGAAAAAAATCTATAAATAAAAAAGACATAGCTCCTCCTGTCGCACGTTGGAATAAGCCAGCTCCTGAATTGCCGCCAAAACCTGCATTCTTAAAAGGAGCACCACCGCCACCTCCTGCGCCTCCTTTACCTCCTATGCCAAATCTTGGTGCTCCTGCCGTACCAGAGAGAACCTATCCTAGTGGAATGGCAAGGTCTAATACTGCAAATACGGCACCTAGTCAGCAAGATACGAATAGTTCGCCAACAGGCAGACAAAATTCTTCTACTTATGAAGAAAATAGAGCAAATCTTGCCAATAAACTTATACAAGGAAATGCGCCAGCTTCTCCTGAAGCGCAACAAGCTACTTATACTTCTCCAGATGGAGTGACTAGACAATTAAATCCTGCTCCAGCAATTCCTCAAGCTCCAGTACCGCAAGAAGGGCAACCAGTTGGGTCGCTTAGATTGCGTGGTGGCAGTGTTGATAGCGAATCTAAAGATGAATTTTCAGTTCCACGTCGTCCTGCTCCTCCTCCTCCTGTGGTTGAGAGTGCGACTAATACAGCTTCGATTGATCAAGCAAATACGAGACTTTATACTCCACCTGCTTCTGATAATACTTCGCCTCAAGTTCCTAAAACAGAACAAACTTCAGATTCGCAAGTTTTACAAGGTTTTGGAGGATTATTCGGAGCTGTTGGAGATGCATTAAAATCTCCTAATGCAGCGGCTGATCAAGCAAGGTATAATGAAAATTTAAGACTTGCAGCTCAACAGAATCGTTCAGATGAAGAAGCAAGAAAAACAGAAGAAGCTAGCAAAAGGCAAGAAGCTGAAGAAGAACGAAAAAAGAGAGAAATGCGTGAACAGGCAGCACGTGATGCTGGGCTTGCTCCAGGTAGTCGCAGAGGTGCTGGTGGAGGAATTGGAACAAATAATAATACTTCAGGATAAAAATATTTATTTTAGTTAGGAAATTATGATAATTAGTAAACTCAAAGAGCTAATTTATTTTAAATTAAGAATTGCCCAATCTTTGCAATTTATAGTAAATTTTGCAGCAAGATTGATTTTGGCAATGGTGTTTTTTAATTCAGGAAGGTTAAAATTACCAGAAGGTTTCTTAGGTATAGGTCAGGGTAGTTGGGATAGTACCTTATATCTATTTATTAATGAATATAAAATACCTTTAATTTCACCAGTTATAGCCGCTTACTTAGGAACAGGTGTTGAGATTCTTGCGCCATTTTTTTTAGTTATAGGTTTGGGAACAAGAATTGCTGCATTGGCATTATTTATAATGTCATTACTAATAGAGCTTACCTATGTGCATAATTTTGAGCATATTTACTGGCTAACTTTAAGTGCGTTTTTATGCACGTATGGGGGTGGAGCTATATCTATAGATAGATTAATTATTAGAAAAATAGCCAATAATAGCTATAAATAAACATCTTTTTGTAAGATACGCATTATTATTTAAAATGTAACATGAATGTAATAAAATTATGATATTATGCTACCTGTGGTTGTTTTGTAGATTTTATTTATAAGGATACATAATTATGGCAATATTTAATAAAGTTAAAAGTTTTTTTAGTATTTCTGCTGCTAAAGCTGCTTTAACAGCTGTATTTGGTTCTGCTCTAATAGTGGCAGCATTGACCGTAGGATTTCCAATATTAGGACCTATTGCAGGAATAGTTTTAGCATCAGTGGGTGCGGCTGC
>CAZTUN010000008.1:0-24676 GCA_964616845.1 uncultured Rickettsiales bacterium
TTATATAGCCTAATCTAAGAGTGGCTCGTAGACTTTTTCACGGCAGACTATATATCAAGATAATTAATGATCTCGTGATGATGTTTTAACCAGAGTTTTTTTTCTTTATAATCTGGAATTATACTGGCAACAAGCTGCCAAAATTTTTTTGAGTGATTATGATAACGCAAGTGACATAATTCATGAACTACCACATATTCTAAAACTGCCTGTGGTGCAAAAATTAAACTTAGATTTATATTGATATTTTTGTATGTACTACAGCTTCCCCATTTGCTTTTATGTAATTTAACTTTAAAATCTTTTGGATATAATCCAAATTTTACACTGTAATAATCTATATATTTTTTTATATCTTGCGTAATTATTATCAAGAACTGCTTTTTTAGTAATTCTAATATCTTTGACCTATATCTAGATTCTGACCATAGTAATGGTACAATTATTTTAATGTCATCTCCTATTACTAACTCTGGCATTACAGAATTAGTACTTCTTATAATAGAAAATTTATAGATTATTCCACGATAAAATATATCCTGCCTTTGTAATATATTACGCAACATTTGCTCGGAAGTATTATTCTGCGAAATTCTCTGCCAAGCCTCAAAAACCCATTTTGATTTCTTATTAAGAAAATTTTGTGCCATTAAAAGATTACCTCTTATTGGCAATATAATTTCTACTCCCTTAGGTGAGACTTTTATACTAGTACGCTTAGCCTTCTTACTACGTTTTACTGTATAACTAATTACTTTATCTTTATAATTTAAAGCATACATAAAAATGTAATAACTATAGAGTTATTTAAAACTATCAAGATTTTCTACAGATAAAAAAGATCCATCATCTTCATTAATTTGCTTTATACAATATCCAGATGAACGTACTGTTTTTATTATAGTCATGCTAGTATCATTCATTCCTAAAGCTTTGCGTAATCTATTAATGTGAACATCTATCGTACGAGGTTCAACAGATAATTCATTATTCCATACCCTTTGAATTAATTGCTCACGAGACAAGACATGTTTAGGATGTTCTAGGAATGACTGTAATAATTTATATTCTATAGGACCTAAGTGGCATTCTATATTGTTATTAGTAACTCGTTTAGTATTTGTGTTCATTTTTATAGAGCCATAACTTAGCTCTTTTTCAACAAATATAGGTCTAATCCTACGAAATACTGCTTGTATCCGTGCTAATAATTCTTTTGTCGAGAACGGCTTAGTTATATAATCATCAGCTCCCTTATCTAAGCCTTCAATCCTATCATTTTCTTCACCTCTAGCTGAAATCATAATAATAGGAATTTTCTTAGTAGCTGGATTTTTTCTTAAATGACTACAAACAGATATACCTGTTTTACCTGGAATCATCCAATCAAGTAAAACTAAATCTGGGTTATGTTCTTCAATCATCATAATTGCTTCTTCACCATCCTTAGTAATTTTAGTTTCATAACCAGCTTTTTCTAAGGTATAGCTAAGTAAAGTTATAATGGCCTCATCGTCTTCAACGATTAAGATTAAAGGTTTTATATTATTATTTTTTGCCATAATTATCGTAACGCACGTAAGTTTTTTATAAGAATTATAATTGGAGAATTTTTTATTGAACTGTATTTTAATATAAGATGTTTTTAGTTGCTGACAATGTTTTTTTCTGTATATAGAATCCATTGAAATTTAAAATGGGGCCATAGCTCAGTTGGTAGAGCGCAACGCTGGCAGTGTTGAGGTCAGCGGTTCGATCCCGCTTGGCTCCACCATTTTTTACTTTAAATTAGATAAAGATTTTGCCACCTGCTCATGTACAATTTTACCCTTATCTATATTTAACCCTGAAGAAAAATAATGGTCTTGTTCAAATATACTAATACCTTTATCTGCTAGTTTTAATATATATGGTAATGTAGCATGTTCTAGAGCATAACTTGCTGTTCTTGCAACCGCACTTGGCATATTAGTTACGCAATAATGAATTACATTACTATAAAAGAATATAGGATTTTCATGAGTGGTAGGTATACTTGTTTCTATACACCCACCTTGATCAATAGCAACATCAACTATTACCGAACCATGTTTCATTTTCTCAACCAAACTCTTATTTACTACATGAGGAGCTTTTGCTCCAGGAACTAATACTGCTCCTATAACAAGATCGGCATTTAATAAATTTTCCTCAATAGTTTCATAAGTACTGCCAATACAATTAACCGAACCTAAGAATATTTTTTTTAGCTGCATTAATTTTTGCGGTGATTTATCTAAAATTGTTACTTTTGCTCCAAGCCCTCTTGCAATTATAGCCGCACCAAGCCCAACTGTTCCTCCGCCAATAATAACCACATTTCCTTTTTCAACATTATCTACACCTGACAATAAAACTCCTCTTCCACCATTATTACGTTGCAAGTAAAATGCTCCTACTTGCACAGAAATTCTTCCCGCTATATCACTCATTGGCGATAATAAAGGTAAAGATCCATTAGCATTAGTTACTGTTTCATACGCTATTGCAGTGCAGCCAGATTTCATTAACGCAGAGGCAATTTCAGGAACAGCCGCTAAATGTAAATATGAAAAAATTATTTGGTTAGAGTTTAATTTTGTACATTCATCTAATTGAGGCTCTTTTACTTTTACTATTAATTCACTTGCTTGATATATTTTATCTGCATTATCCGCAATAATTGCTCCAGCGGCGATATAATCACTATCTAAAAAACCTATTTCATGACCTGCTTTAGTTTCTATCATAACTTTATGTCCATGATGAGTAAGTCTTTTTACTCCTTGTGGAGAAATTCCTACACGATATTCAAAACTCTTAGTTTCTTTTGGAACTCCTATAAGCATCATATCCTCTTAAATTTAGGTTTAATAATCGCCATTAAAACTAATATCGCAGGTATTGATAAAAACATACTTACCACAAAAAATAACTGCCAACCTAAATGATCTACTACGTAACCAGAAGAAGATCCAAGAAAAAGCTTAGCAACAGAAGCAAGGGACGTAAGTAAAGCATATTGTGTTGCAGTATATCTCTTGTTACATAATCTACTAATATATGCTACAAAAACAGTAGTTCCCATTGCTGATAATATATTTTCTACTGCAACGGTGCAAATTAGTACTGACAATACCTTTCCTACTTGAAATTGTAATAAATACATAGAATTAGATATAGCTTGCAATGTTAAACATAATAATAACATTTTATGTATATTAAATCGATAAACTAAGATTCCTCCAATAAAACTACCAAAAATAGTCGCTATAAAACCAAATGTTTTGCCTATGCTAGCTAACTCAACTTTGGAGAATCCTAACTCTAATAAGAATGGGGTTCCCATATTACTTGTAAATACATCTGCTAATTTATACAAAGCTATAAATAACAAAACTAATTGCCAATTAGTGTTTTGAATAAACACCCTAAATGGTTCAATTACTGATCTTTTTATAATATCATCTTGAGAATTTTCTTGTTCAAACAAAGTTGTAATTTTAGGTGCAAATATAACTGTTATAACACCAATAAACATAATAGCCGCCATACTAGCATAAGCACTCTGCCAACTATAATAATGAGCTATAAACAAAGCACCTGCTCCAGATACTAAAGCTCCAACACGATAGCCAAATACAGCAGTTGCAGAACCTAAACCCTGCTCATTATCATCTAATAATTCTACTCTGTAGGCATCTATACAAATATCTTGTGTTGCCGATAAGAAAGCTATTGCCAAACAAAGCATCGCCACATAAAAAACGTTACTAATATCTGACTGAGATAAAGTGAAAATAGTGATTATTAATATAATTTGTGAAAGTAATATCCATGCCCTACGATTGCCTAAGTTCTTAGTTAAAAAGCCTAACTTTAAATTTTCAACAATAGGAGCCCATAAAAATTTTAAAGCATATGGAGTTGCTACAAAAATAAATAATCCAATGTCGGTTTTAGATATTTTTTCATCTGATAGCCAAGCGTTTATTGTCGACGCAGTAAGTGATAATGGTAGTCCACTTGCAAAACCTAAGAATAAGACTACTAACATTTTAGTGTTACATAATACCTTGTATATGCTAGTAAAATTTTTTATCATTTTTTATTAATACCTTTAATTAAACCTTTTGATAAAGCCAACGAATATAAATTAACTTCAGGACGAGCTCCCATATGACTAATTATTTCTGCTGCCGCCATATTACCAAGCTTAGCACAAATCTCCAATGACAAACCATTACTATAGCCATATAAAAACCCACTTGCATATAGATCGCCAGCGCCTGTCGTATCTAAAACTTCTATATTTTTTTCTGCTGCAACCCTATAAATTTCATTATTACTAACAATTATTGCTCCATTATTACCACATGTAATATTAGTAATTTTAGATTTGTTTTTAATTTTTTCTATAATAACTTCTAATTTTTTCTCTTCATATAAAGATCTAACTTCATCTTCATTAGCAAATAAAATATCTATGGCTTCTTCAAATAGACGCTTAAAATCATCACGATGTCTTTCAACGCAAAAACCATCTGATAGTGTAAAAGCTATTTTTACTTTATATTTCTTAGCTATGTCTATTGCCTTAAGAATTGCTTGTTTAGTTTTTTCATCGTCCCATAAATACCCTTCTATATAAAGTATTTTGGCTTGGGCTATCAATTGCTCATCTATATCTTTAACAGTAATATATCTGGCTGCTCCCAAATAAGTTGCCATAGTACGTTCTGCATCTTTAGTCACTAAAACAAACGATCTAGCGGTTTTTTCATCAGTAAATGTCTTACTAATATAACAATTAACTTTTTGCGCTTTTAAATCATGTTCAAATATTTTGCCTAAATCATCATCTCCAACCTTACCTACAAAGGCAACTTTAGCTCCAAAAGATGCCATGCCAGCTATTGTATTTGCCGCACTACCTCCAGATATTTCTATTGCTTGTGGCATATCGTTATAAATTTGCTTTGCCTTATCTTGATCAATTAAGGTCATACTAGATTTTATTAAACCTTGATCTTTTAAAAACTTATCTTCAATTTTTGCAAGTATATCAACAATTGCGTTGCCAATACCTACTACTTCATATTTTAAATTTTGCATCAAACTTTACTATTTTATTTAACCTAATGATTTATATTGCTTTAATGACATTCCTTGCAATCTCAAGGTCTCTTTGCGTATCTACACCAAGAGGAATAGTATTAACAACTCCAACTCCAATACTCATACCATTTTCTAGAGCTCTTAATTGTTCTAATTTTTCTCTTAATTCTAAAGATGATGGTTGCAAGCTTACAAATTTTTCTAAAGATTTTCGATGATACGCATACATACCTATATGATGATAAGATATTCCTTCGCCATAAGGAGCAGGACTACGAGTAAAATATAAAGCTCTTCCTAGTCGATTTTTTTCAAGAAAAGAAATTACTGGCTTTACTATATTAGGATTTAATAAATCCTCAGACTCTATGATTGGTGAAGCTAAGGTAGATATATCGAATTCTTTATAATTCTTTAATATACTTAAAACATCTTTTATCAAATTAGGGTCAAGCGTAGGCAAATCGCCTTGTACATTGATAATATATTCATGGTTTGATTTTATATTGTGTATAGCCTCATTTATTCTATCTGTTCCGCTAGGATGATTAGGATCAGTTATAACTGCTTTAACGTTAATATTATAACCTTCTACAACTTTCTTAACTTCGTCCTCACAACATGCAACTACTACCTCCCCTACTTTGCTTTCTAAAGCACGGTCAATTACATGTAAAATCATAGGCTTACCATTGATATCTGCTAATGGCTTATTAGGAAGTCTTGTTGATGCCATCCTAGCAGGTATAACTATTATACTATCAGACATAATTTGCTTAATATTTTGTTTTTTGAATATGGTTATTTTTTATAATCTACTTTAATAACCTATTAAAAACCTATTTACCATATAAATAGTCAAATTATTTTCAATTTAATTCATAAATAAACTTCAAAAAAACACCGAAAAACCTAGGATTATTAGCTATACAATAAACTATTTATTTTTTTATTACAATTTACTATTGACGTTATTTAATCAAGAACGTATGTTGCATCACTCTTTGCAATCTACAGAGTTTACAAACTAAGGCAAAGATTGTATTGTGATCCCGTAGCTCAGTCGGTAGAGCATCTGACTTTTAATCAGGGGGTCGCGCGTTCAAGTCGCGCCGGGATCACCAATTAATTTCTTCTAGCTGCTACATATAATTTAACTGCAATTTTCTAAGGTATATGAAATTTTGGCACAAGTTAAGCAAAGGTGATGTAGTAGATATAATAGCCCCTTCTGCTGGCAATATAACACCTAACCAAATATCCCTAATTGTTAGTTTCTTAGAAAAAAATTATTTAACTCCTCGTATTTCCGAGGATATTTTTAACAATCAATTTCCTTATTATGCCAATTCTGACGAATACCGTTTTAATAAGCTGATAGAGTCTTTGCAGGCAAAAGATTCTAAAGCCGTATGGTGCATTCGTGGAGGATATGGTAGCACTAGAATTGTTAATAAAATTAAAGCAAATCTTAAACCAAAAATTTGTAAAGCTTTAATCGGTTTTAGTGACATAACTGCATTACACTTAACTCTCAATACAAAATGGAACTGGTCAACTTTACATGCTCCAGTATTATTTCAAGTAGCAGAAAATTTAGTTAATTCTAAGTCTATTGATACTATAATTTCTTGTATATTAGGCAATATAGATAAAATTACTTATCTTGATCTTGAACCCCTTAACAATTTAGCTAATATTAATAAAACTATTAATTCATCTGTTATTGGCGGCAATTTGTCTGTTATTAATTCCTCTCTTGCTACTAATTGGCAAATAAATGCTAAGAATAAAATCCTTTTTCTTGAAGATGTTTCAGAACGAGGATACAGCATAGACCGTATGCTCAATCATCTTGATCAAGCTGGAATATTTAAACAGGTCAAGGCTATAATTTTTGGTAGCTTTACTGACGGCCTTGAAAAAGATGGTAAAGATTTTACTAAATATGCAATTGAAGATTTTTCTAAAAAAATAGACATACCTGTATTGCAGTGCAAGAGCATTGGACATAATGAAAACAACATTACCCTTCCCCTAAATACCAAGACAGTCTTAAAACTTGGATTAAATCCTTCTATGACATGCGAAGTTGGATTCAAGTAAGAATATATTTTTTTATAATATATAATAATAAAAATAACGTAATTGACATGTACGTATAGTGGCTTATTCTTCAATATTTACTGTAATATTGTAGTGCCTCAAATACATACGGCAATTTAAAACTTTATTGGAAGAATTTATAATGACAAAACGTCCGCTTATAGGGTTATCTCTTGATTTAGAAGAGCAAGGGTCTTTTTCTACTGATCCATATTATTGCCTTAGACAGAATTACTTTGATGCAATTTATGAGGCTGGAGGAATACCTATTGCAATTCCTTTTATATATGATGCAATACCTCAATATTTTTCTATGATTAGAGGATTAGTAATTCCAGGCGGTGACTTTGCTTTCCCTGATGAGTGGTATTTAAGCAATCACCAAAAAAGCCCATACCCTATTTCTAAACGACTTAATTTTGACATTGAAATTATAACGAAAGCCCTTAGCGAAAAATTACCTCTACTTACCATATGTGCTGGTATGCAAATAATGGGCTGTATTAACGGTTGTCAAATGAATGGAAAAATTGAGAGTCAAATTAACCATAGAGTTAAAAATCGCCACGATCCAGTTCATGACATAAGCATAAAATCTAACACCTTACTTCACTCTATATTAGGAAAAAATAATATCAGCGTAAACAGCGTGCATTGCGAAGAAATTATTCGTACCTCAAATAAAGTTATAGTTAGTGCTACAGCAAATGACGATGTTATTGAGGCAATAGAAGTAAAAAATCATCCTTTTGCCTTAGGTTTACAATGGCATCCAGAATTTTTTATTAAAGATAATAACCATATGGCAATTTTTAAAGCTCTGATTGATAAAGCAAAGGATTAAATATATGATAATTATAGTTACAGGGGCGGCAGGATTTATTGGTTTTAGTACAAGTATAAGCCTGCTCAAAAATAATCATACCGTTATTGGTATAGATAATATCAATAATTATTATGATATAAGTTTAAAACAAGCTCGCCTCAATTTACTGAAAAAATTTCCTAATTTTACTTTCTACAAAGCAGATATTTCTGATCAGCACGAAATTACAAAAATTGCAAAAAATCACGCAGATACAACCCATGTACTCCATCTTGCTGCCCAAGCTGGAGTTAGATATGGAGTAGAGAATCCTTTTGCCTATGTTAGTAGTAATCTTGTTGGTCAAGTTGTAATTCTTGAAATGTGTAGAAATTTACCTAATTTAAAGCATCTAGTTTATGCAAGTTCTAGCTCTGTATATGGTAATAACAACAAAACACCTTTCAGTGTTCTCGATATTACAAATTCACCAAGATCACTTTATGCAGCAACTAAACAAGCCGATGAATCACTGTCTTATAGTTATAGCCATCTATATAATATACCAGCTACTGGATTAAGATTTTTTACTGTATATGGACCATGGGGTAGACCTGATATGGCTATTTATAAATTTACACAAAATATTTTAACTAATCAGTCCATAACTCTTTTTAATTCTGGTAAAATGCGGCGCGATTTTACCTATATTGACGATATCGTCTCATGTATAAATATATGCCTTAGCAAGCCACCTGTAAAACATGCTATTTATAATATAGGCAATACAAAACCTATTGAAGTAACAGAACTTGTTTCCATAATTGAGCAGGTATTAAATAAAAAAGCTATTATTAATACCTCGCCTATGGATATTGGCGATATGGAAGAAACATATGCTGATATTACACAAACAACAAATGATTTAGGTTTTATTCCTAAAACTAATATAACTGAAGGAATTAAATTATTTTATAACTGGTATATTGAATATGAAAAACAAAGAAAAGCTTCCTAATTGGGACTTGAGCTCATTATATAAAAATAATAATGACCCTCAAATAGAAAAAGACTTAGAATATCTTAAGTCGCAAATTAAAAATTTTTGTATTAAGTTTAAAGGCAAGATAACAAAATTAGAGGCAGAGCAACTGGCTAATGCTTTAAACAAATACGAAGAAATAAATGAAATAATCGGCAAACTCTCCAGTTATGCCTATCTTCAATATAGCACTAATATTTCTGATAATAAAAAATCTTTATTTTATCAAAATATTTCAGAGAAAATAAACGAGCTTAGTACTCATTTAATATTTTTTTCCCTAGAGCTCAACCAATTATTAGATACGGACTTAACTAAAAAACTCTCTCAAAATTCTAAGTTAAGTTATTATGCTCCTTGGCTACGTGATGTTAGAGTGTTTAAACCTCATCAGCTAGACGAGAATATAGAAAAACTTTTTCATGAACGTAATCTTACTGCTAGAAATAATTGGTCAAGATTATTTGATGAAACTATAGCTGACATGAGATTTATCTTAGGCAAAAAATCTTTAACTGCTACGGAAATCTTTAATATACTTTCTGATAAAGATGCGACAAAACGTAAAAAAGCTGCAATAGTTATTGGCAAAACTTTAGAACAAAATGGAAAAATATTTACTCTAATTACCAATACTTTAGCAAAAGATAAAGCAATAGAAGATCAGTGGAGAAATTTTCATAAACCAATTTCAAGTCGCAATCTTTCTAATTTAATTGAAGATGAAGTAACTGATAGTTTAATTAAAACAGTAAAAGATAATTATGCGCAATTATCCCATCGTTATTACAAACTTAAAGCTAAATGGTTTGGTAAAAAACATCTTGATTTTTGGGATCGCAATGCACCCCTTCCTAAGCAAAAAGAAAAATATATCTCTTTTAATGAAGCTAAAGAACTTGTTACTGATACCTATCAACAATTTTCTCCTGTTATGGGGAAAATTACCACAGAGTTTTTTAATAAAAAATGGATTGACGCAGCGGTAAATCCTGGAAAAGATTCTGGAGCATTTTCTCATCCAACAGTGCCAAGTGCCAATCCTTTTATTTTATTAAACTACAAAGGAAAATCTCGTGATGTTATGACCCTTGCACATGAATTAGGTCATGGCATTCATCAGGTACTTGCAGCTAAACAAGGAGCATTAATGTGTGATACTCCTTTAACTTTAGCAGAAACTGCTTCCGTATTTGGTGAACAACTTACATTTAGAAGCTTAGTTAAGAATGCTCCTAATGAGCAACAAAAGAAATTTCTTATTGCAAATAAAGTTGAAGACATGTTAAACACTGTGGTAAGGCAAGTTGCATTCTGTGAATTTGAAAGGATAGTTCATGATGCACGTAAAGAAGGAGAGTTATCTGCTGAACAAATTTGTCAAATTTGGCTAAAAGTACAAAAAGATTCTTTAGGCTCTGGTATAAAAATTTCTCAAGATTATAAATATTACTGGAGTTATATACCTCACTTTATCCATAGTCCTTTTTATGTTTATGCCTACGCATTTGGTGATTGCTTAGTTAATTCTCTTTATCAGCTATATCAACAGCGCCCTAAAGGATTTCAAGATAAATATATTACTATGCTTGAAGCTGGAGGAACATTAAGACATAAGGAACTACTTGCACCATTTAATTTAGATGCAACTGATCCAACGTTTTGGCAAATGGGTATAAATACTATAATAGAATTGATTGATCAGTTAGATTAGAGCAAATTTAATCTGCAGTAAAAAAAAGGAACTCAAATTTTATCTTGAGTTCCTTTTTTAAAAATTAATAATTATTTTTTATTTATTTTTTTATATCAGAATCTGACGCTTTATTACTATCAGATTTAATATCGCTTTTTTTTACTATTTCTATTTTTATATCCTTAATTTTTGGCTCTAAATATTGTCCAATTGCACTTTTTGCTACTACTATAGACAAATTATTTTTTACCTGATCATAAGGAAGAATTACTGCTTTCTTTTTGCTAATTAATTTTAAAATATGCCAGCCATATTTAGTTTTTATTGGAGCAGAAACTTGTCCTGGCTCTAACTTTAATAAAGCTGTTTCAAATTCTTTTAGCATATTACCAGTATATAATACCCCTAAAGAACCACCATTTTCTGAGGTAGATTTATCTAAAGATCTTTCTTTTGCTAATTTTTCAAAAGATTCTTCGCCTACTAATTTCTTAACTTTCTCAGCTTCTTGTTCGTTTGCAAGCAATATATGTGATGCAAATATTTCTTGCTGACCTCTTATTTTGTCAGACTGAGATTTATATTCAGCTTTTAGTTTATCTTCATTAAGAGCGGTATTTGCAATATTTTCAAGCAATTTCTTTTTTAATATCTCTTCTTTTAATAGATTTAATTCTTTTTTTAGATCTTTAGATGGAATCACTTGCTTCTTTTCAGCATCTTTAACTAAAATTCTGTGAATAGCCTCTTCTTTTAAGACTAAATTTTTTGAATTTTCATCTAAATCATTAAAATTTGCATTTGGCTTCTTTTTTAATAAATCAGGACCACCAATTTCTTGCATACGTAAATTGGCTTCTTCTAAAGTAACTGCACTGCCATTTATATAGCCAACCACATTTTTCTTATCTAGTTTACTATAAGCAAAATATCCAATTGCACCTATAGCTATTATCGCAACTAGCAATAATAGTATTATACGTATTTTTGTTTTTAATAATCCAAGCATTTTTTTATCCCTTATAGAAATCTTATGTTTTGAGTGTAAAAACACCATATCGAAGTAGCAATATTATTTAACTACATAAAAGTCAAATAGTTATTATATTCTAAACAATTCAATATTTTAAAAGAAACAAAGAGCCTATTCTTAAGAATAGACCCTTTGTTAATTTACTACTACGCAAATATTATAAACTATAATTAGAAGCTATATTTAGCATTTAGGAAGCCACTATTTGCATGATAATTAGCATTTAACTCATAAACATAGTCTGCCGATAAGGTAACGCCAGACATATGATATAAATCAACTCCACCACCAAGATTATAAACATTTTGATTAATTCTTTGTCCTTTAGAAGTAAAGGTAGCTGTTTGACCATTAAATGAAGCAACTGTAGATTGACGTTCACCTACAAAGTCATATCCATAAGAAAATTTTGCATTTGGCATAATAGTTAGCCCATTATGAGTATTATATTTATATAATAACTGAGCAGCAAGTTTGCCTTGTAAATAATCATTTTCTTGATCCTGAACATTCAGGTTAAGTGTTCCTGCACCATTCTCACTATAAGAGGAAACTGTGTTATGAACATAAAGTAATCCAGCGGTAGGAATTAAAGCAAAGCCCATACCTAAGTCTTCCTTACTACCTGCAGTAAGATTGGCAACATAAGTTTGTCCTGAATAATCTGCTGTAGCAATGCTAGTTGCAGCAGGAATGCTTCTACTTGCATCATATTCATTCCATGCAAAACCTAACATACTATTCAAGAAATATTTATTATGACTTAAACCTGCATATGCATTTAACTGATAACTATCAACTTGGTTCTTCTTTAAATTATCGTTTGAAGAGATAAATGACTTAGCATAACCAAATTCTATACCAGCCCTTACATCTTGATTCTGAATTTCAAAATCTTTGTCTATACCAACGGCAAGTCCTGCTGTATCAGTATTATAACCAGAACTATTACTTGAAGAATATCCTGTTAGGGCAGAACCAAATACTTTTCCCCAAGCTCCATAATTTTTTGTGCCATCTCCAGAAGAAATTCCTCTAGCAGTTGCAGAAGCAGCAGATGAAACTCTTTCACTAATTGCAGCAACTGCCATGGTAGCAACTGACCTTGAAGCTATATGCGATGAATTGTCAACTGGTGGAGTTGCTGACAATAACGCCGTCCTTTTCTCATTATCTGAAGAACTAGAGTCAATATATGCTTGCAATAAAGCCGCAGCACCAGTTGCACCTCCTGAAATTTGTGCTATTTTATCATAAACTGATTGAGCTAAACTATTACTTACAACCGATTCTCCACTAGTACCACCGCCAGAACCAGTTACAATTAAATCAAGTTCATTGCCACTTACACTAGTTGTAAAGGTTAATCCTCCAGACTTATTAGTACTTACACCATTTACCTTAATTGCTGAATCATCTATGGCAGTTAACGAGCTAGATGAACCTCCAGCTATAATTTTATAACTACCTGCTGTTAAAGAAGCAAAACTATTTCCCGTAATATTTAATGTAGTTGCAGATGGAACAGTTGCAGCTCCCGTAACCGTAATATTACCTACTGTTGTTCCAGTTACTCCCACAACTATAGTACTAGTTGATGCTAAATTAAACGAACCAGATATGGTATTAGAACCAGTCCCTAAACTAATCGTACTTCCAGTATGTGATAAAGATAAATCACCACCTATAGTTTTACCAGTACTTCCAAAAGTAATAGTGCTTGCAGAAGTTGCAGAAACATCACCGCTAACATTACCGCTAAATGTAGTATTACTTCCCGTACCAGAAATTGTTACTGTACTTGCATAAACATTACCAGTAAAACTATTCTTACCAGTATTAGAAAGATTTATTGCTTTCAATTCATTAGAATTAGTACCAACAGTTGTAGTTACCGCAAAATCATTTGAACTTGTGACTGTTAAAGTCCCTTGATTACTATTTGTTGTTGTAATTGAAGTTATTTTACCTCCACCTACACTTGCTGTGGTATCAGCAGAAAAATCAATTAAACTTGCATAAACTTTTCCACTAACTGTTAATGTATTATCTACAGCAGATAAATTAATCGCACTTAAAAATTTATCACTTGCACCAATAGTTGTAATGGTTGTACCTTCAGTATCAGAATTACTATCCGTAAGAGTTAATGTACCTGTTGAGTTAGTGTTTGTTGTAACTGCGCCAATATCTCCTCCATCAATTTCAGCCGTACCATTGGCAGAAAATACCAAACTATCTGAATAAACCATACGCAACATATTAGTACTAGTATTGGCTATAGTAACTGCTGTCATAGGATCATCGGCACTACCTAATCCTTGATTAAGAACTTCCATAGCACCAGTAAAGATCAAACTACCCTTAAATCCTGTAATGTTAAAAAAGTTATCTACTACTCCACCACCAACACTTAAAGTTGCATCGCTATAAAAAGCATTATCACTTGCATATAATTTTCCAACAATAGTTGCAGTTCCGCTGCCAGAAATCAATGTTCCTAATATACTCTCACCCACACTAGAAGTTCCAATATCTCCAGTTACTTTAGAGCCTCCTTCTAATCCTACGCCAATATAGGGTCCCGTGATACTTCCATTAACTGTTACACCACTATCTATTTGCACTCCAGATGGTCCTAAATTAGAACCAGTAATATTACCTATTGACGAAACTGTAGCCTTACTAACTTCTGTAGCATTTGGCACATCTGATACGTCACCTAAATATGTTATATAGTGAGTATTACTATCTACTTCAATTAAGTTATAAACTGTCAAATTAGGAAAACTAAGATCCGTTGCTACTGCATTATGTGATATAGATAGACTAGTAACGATTACTAAAGCTGAATTTGCTAATAATTTGGTATAAATTGATGAGTTATTTTTATAAGATAATTTCTTCATGAAAAAGCTCTCCTAGCTTATTATATTTATATATTAACCTTAAAGTAATAAGACATATTCTCTATAACTATTCAAGCAAATATATAATAATTAATATACTTCATAGTTTTATTATATATTCTATCTAGACTTTTTTATCATACTACTTTACTAATTTTAAAACTTACAATGATGTAAGTTATTTAAAAGAGTTAAAGTAAAACATTAATAGGTATTTAAAAAAATGACTCAAGCTGAAATTAAAACTAGCAATCAATTAGATAATCCTTACGATTTAGTGCCCTATACTAGCTATTGTTACTCTCAAACTAATCCTCTTCTTCTCCAAGTAATAGGCGAATTATTTGGTTTAAAAACAACAGATGCAAAAAAAGCAAGAATACTTGAGATAGGCTGCGCTAGCGGTAATAATATTGCCGCAATAGCAACCATTCTTCCAGAATCAACCTGCCACGGCATTGATTTTTCAGAAAAACAAATCGAACAAGGAAAAAAACTTTGCCAAGAGCTTAATATTAAAAATCTAACTTTAGAGCATAAATCTATCGAAGATTTTATTAAAAAAGACGGTAAATTTGATTATATAATTGTTCATGGCGTGTTTTCATGGGTAAATCCACAATTACAAAAAAAAATAATTAAAATCTGCAAAGAAAACTTAAGTGAAAATGGTATAGCATATGTAAGTTATAATACTATGCCTGGCTGGGCATCTGTAAAAGCTATGCGTGAAATGATGATTTATCATACTAAAAGATTTACAGAGCCACAGCAGAAATCCGAACAAGCAAAGTTATTACTAAAATTTATTAAAGATTCTTTAAAAGATTATAACAAGAATGCTTATGCAGAAATTATTGAAAATGAGCTAAATATCTTAAGCACCCAAGGTGACTATTATCTTCTCCACGATCATTTGGAAGAAAATAATATTCAATATTATTTTCATGAATTTATCGAAATGGCAAGCAGTGAGGGATTACAATATTTAGCAGATACTAACTTACCTTCCATGTTTAGCGGCAATTTACCCAAAGAAAGTGCTGAGGTTCTTGCAACTCTAAACGATATTGTGCGCAGTGAACAATATATGGATTTTATTTTTAATCGTAGATTTAGATCTACCTTGCTTTGCCATAGCGATAAAACGCTTCGCCGCAATTTAAATCCAAATGATATAAAAGAAAAATTTTTCTCTAATCAGTTTATTCTACCAGAGAACATAAAAGAATATAAATTAGGTAGCGAAGAAAGTCTGCATTTTAGAACTAATACTAATATGAGCCTTACAAGTTCAGATGCAATTATAATATCTGCTATAACTATATTGGAAAATAATAAACGCAAACCATTACATTTGAGCAAATTAAGTAAATTAGTAAAAGAACAGATAAAAAATCTTGCTTTCTACAAAAAAGCAACTGAAGAGGAAATTAGCAATTTACTTGCTAGCAGCTTCTTACGTTATATATTTATGGGAGGAATAGCCATACATATATGTGACGGAGAATTTACTAATAAAGTTAGTAATAAACCAATTGCAGGAACAATGATTCGTTACCAAAGCAGTAGGCAAGATTGGGTATCAAACCTAAGAGCAGAGGTAACTAAAATTAATCAATTTGATAATGCGTTATTACCTTTACTTGACGGTACTAACGACAAAGAAAGTTTAATTAATAAATTAATGCCCTACTTTGAGTCTGGACAATTAGTTATAAAAGAACAAGAACGTAAAATTTCTGATATTGATGAGATTAAAGCAAAACTTTCAGATAATCTTGACAAAATCTTAGAAACATATGCTTCATTAGGCTTACTTATTGCTTAAATCGACAGCTAGGTAGGTTTTGTTCAATTAAACTAGGCCAATTGCTCCAACCTTGGTAGTGAGTGGCCATGTTTACTTCAATAATTTTGGTACAGTTACTACTTTCAAGCTTATCTATATATCTACTACTAACCGAAGATGGCACAATATCGTCATATGTGCCAACAAAGTGAACCTGCGGTATTTTAGATAATCTATTAAAATCTAATTTAGCAAATTCTAATTTGCTTACCTGATGAATATTGGTAAATTCATCAGGATCTAAATTGCCTGCAATTGTTCTTATATTTATAATATTTTTATTATTGTCTTTGCTAGCCAATTGCAATGCAATTTGTCCGCCACCAGAATAACCAACTAGCTCTAATTCTTTATCCTTAAAATTTTTTAGAACTTCATTAACTGAATTTATTATTTCTTGAGAAAATCTATTGATTGTCCAGTATTGAATATCACATTTGCTATCATCTTTAAAATACTGACAAGGTCTTGCTATATATATTATATTAGGGTAATCATCTTCAAACATTAAGTTAACAAAAAAATATGATCTAGGCGTTGGATTAATGCTTGGCAATCTAGAATTTATGTAAGCTTTACCATCTCCTTCCAAATATACTCTTATAGGCAACTTAGGATTTTTAATTTTTTGTAAAGTAAAAATTTTAAAATTATAGTTATGATAAATCTTTTCAACAAAACCACTATCTTTAGCTAAAGACACAGTTTTGTGACGAATATAATTGGGATCATTAAAACAGGAAGATAGCAGAAAAAAAGCGATTACAATTATTTTTTTCATAGCTACCTTCCAAAGAAATAGCTTTTAATAATCAATCTTATGCAGCAACTTTATTATCTTGCTTTGCAGAATTTTCTGCTGAAGAGGCTTCTTCATTTTGATCTATTTCAGGCAACATACCCAAAGCACGTTTATATGTATCTAAAAGATATTCTTGTTCCTGCAAATCATCTGGCTCAATTTTACGCAGCTTTAATATAACTTTCATAGTCTTAGTATCAAAGCCATTACCCTTTGCTTCAGCAAAAACTTCTTTTATATCTTCAGCAATATTTTTCTTTTCTTCTTCTAATCTTTCTAACCGTTCAATATAAGATTTTAATTGATCAGCAGTTATTCCATATGATGACATAAATTATCTCCAAATATCTAGTGAATTTTGTTCTGTTGCTAAATATACTATATATCTTAGATAATATTTTACAATATATTACAGATCTAATTTAACTATATCTCCCTACTCCAACATATTTTAGTCCATGTTTAGCAACTTCATCTGCATTTAATATATTTCGTAAATCAACGATCAGATTACCGTTCATTAAGTTTCTTACTTTAGACAAATCCATATTAGTAAACTCTTCCCACTCTGTAATAATAACCACCGCATCAGCATTCTTTACACAGTCATAAATAGAGTGTGACCAATTAACCTTACGTTTGATATTTTTTTTTGCTTCATTCATTCCTGCTGGATCATATAATTTTAACTTAGCAGATTTTTTTATTAACTCATTAACAATAACTAAAGCAGGACTATATCTTACATCATCTGTATTTGCCTTAAATGTTAATCCTAAAATTGCTATTTGCTTATTTCTTAATTTGCCTTTTAGATTAGTTTGTATCTTTTTCACCATTTTTAGTTTTCGTTTATTATTACTTACTACAACGGACTCAACAATTGAAGTAGGAGCCTTTACCTGCTTTGCTATATGTAATAAAGCAGTAGTGTCTTTGGGAAAACATGAACCACCAAATCCAGGACCTGCACGCATATGCTTAGTGCCTATACGATTATCCATTCCCATTCCTCTTGCTACAACTTCAATATCTGCGTTATATCCTTCACAGATATCCGCCATTTCATTAACAAAAGCAGTTTTTGTTGCCAAAAAAGCATTTGAGGCATATTTAATTAATTCCGCTGTAGGCAAATTAGTAAATAATACTGGATAGTCAGAATCTATTAGTTTTCCATAAATTTTATTCATCGCTTCTTTGGCATGATCACTCTCAGCTCCAATTATAATGCGATCTGGTTTTAAAAAATCATTTACAGCAGAACCTTCACGTAAAAATTCTGGATTTGATACTACTTCAAAATTAATTTTAGGTTTCTTGCTTTTAAATATTTTCTTCAATTGTTCACAAGTTCCAACAGGAACTGTTGATTTAACTACTATTATAACATCATGATTTACAACTTTTGCTATCTGTAAACTAGCTTGCTTAATATAAGTAAGATCAGCCTTACCTGTTTTATCGTCACTTGGAGTTCCAACGGCAAGCATAATAATGTCAGCATCATTAACTGAATTATCAAAATCATCTGAAAATCTTAAATTTCCTGATTGATAACTCTTTGCTACAATTTTATCTAAATCAGGTTCATAAATTGGAATTTCACCAGACTTTAATAAATTAATTTTCTCTCTGTTATTATCAACACATAAAACTCTATTTCCTAAATAAGCAAGACATGCGCCAGAAACTAACCCAACATAACCAGTTCCAATAACTGTAATTTTCATAACTCAACCTAATCTTTCTTAGACATATTTTTTAAGCATTTTTTTTATATCTTTTTTCATAGCTTTATCTTCCAAAGCATATGCAATATTTGCTTCAAGAAAACCTAATCTTGCTCCACAGTCAAAGCGAAGACCTGAGAATTTATACGCATAAAATTTTTCAGTTTTTAACATTTTTGACATAGCATCAGTAATTTGAATTTCTCCATCACCTTGATAATTGCCTATAGCTTTATCTAGATGCTTAAAAATAGCTGGCTGCAATATATATCTACCCGTTATCGAAAGGTTAGAAGGAGCCTTCTTAGGATCTGGTTTTTCAACCATTCCTTTTAAACTTATCACTTGGCTATCTTGTTTTTTACTATTTTTTTCTGGATCAATAATTCCATATTTATAAGTATCTTTTTTTTCTACTTCAGAAACAGCAAGAAAATTACCGCCATGCTTATTATAAGCATTTATCATTTGCTTTAATGCGCCAGGCTTATTTAACACCATTTCATCAGCGAGTAAGACGGCAAATGGCTCTTCTCCTATAATATTTCGAGCGCACCAAACAGCATGCCCTAAACCCAAAGCATCATTTTGCGGAATAAACATGACATTTCCTGATGAAGGTAGCCAATCTTTTACCTGAGATAACATATCTTTTTGATCTTTTTCTGACAAGATAGATTGTAGCTCATATGCATGATTGAAATGATTATTTATCGCATTCTTATTACGTCCTGTAATAAAAATAAATTGTTCGATTCCTGCTTCCAATGCTTCTTCATATGCATGTTGTATTAAGGGTTTGGCTGCTACTGGCAACATTTCTTTAGGAACTGACTTAGTGGCAGGAAGAAATCTAGTACCCAACCCACCCACAGGAAATACAGCTTTTTTTATTTTTCTCATATAAACCTTACAATCTCTATATATAAAGCTATAAAATAATGAGCCGCCCTATATAAAACAAGATAAACTTAAGATTTTTGCCTATATAGCATATAACTTTAGCTGGGCTAATGTGTCATAAAAATTTTCTGCTCCATCTATATCTTCCCTACAAACCGCTGTTTTTCTAGTTTTTTCTAAAAATCAGTAGCTGATTAGCCAACATACAACTATTATCTAAAAGTGTTTTTATACTAATTCTATGCTTGACACATGGCAGTTTTTAACATATTTTCTCGCAACTTAATTTATTGCACAGAACCTCTAATTTATAGTTTTAAGATGGCAAAAAAGAATACTATTTTAGTTAAGCTTACCAGTACAGGCGTTAGAAAAGATGGCAAACCTACTGGCACATACTTCGTAAAAAAGCGCAATCCAAAAAAACAAACAGAAAAATTACAAGCACGTAAATTTGATCCTCTAGCTGTTGATCCAAACAATCCTGGCAAAGTTGGAGTTCACGTTAATTTCGTAGAGAAAAAAATGCCTAGCCATTCGGCATAGTTATTTTTCTTAATTTCTTTATAGAATTCTAGAAAGACCTAATAATTTATATAAAAGTTATTAGGTCTTTCTTTTATTAGTTCTATTGCAATAATTAGCTAACTAAATTAAGCTTATACTGTTAAACATATCTAACTCTCCAAATGTAAAGGATTGTCGATGTCATTTACTGGCACATCTGCTTTATTTATTACCTTAACCATTTTACTTTGTATCTTAATTGCTGGTATTATTGTCATGGCAATCGGCGGAAAATTTAGTAAAAAATACAGTAATAAGCTTATGATGGCACGGGTTATAACGCAATTCATTGCATTAATAATTTTGTTCTTGTTATTTCTATTTAAAAAATGATATTTAGCCTATAATGCAATTAGCTATAAGGAGTAAATATGAAAATTCTTGTCCCTATAAAACGGGTGGTCGATTATAATATAAAGGTTAGAGTTAAAAGTGATCTTAGCGATGTTGATATTGCTAATGTAAAGATGTCTATAAATCCATTTGACGAAATTGCAGTTGAAGAAGCTGTAAAATTAAAAGAACAAAATATAGCAAGCGAGGTTATTGCACTGACTATAGGATCAGCTAAATGCGAAGATGTATTACGTACAGCATTAGCTATGGGAGCAGATCGTGCTATTCTCGTACAAACCGACATCACTACCACACCACTTCCTGTTGCTAAAACAATAAAAAAAATTGCCCAACAAGAGAATATTAATTTGGTTATTATGGGAAAGCAAGCCATAGATGATGATTGCAATCAAACTGGTCAAATGCTTGCAGCTCTATTAAATTGGCCTTGCGCAACTTTTGCTTCAAAAATTGATATTGCTAATAACATAGCTACCGTATCTCGCGAAGTAGATAGTGGTATAGAAATTATTTCTACAAAGCTTCCTGCCATAATCACAACAGACTTAAGACTAAATAAACCACGCTATGTTACAGTGCCAAATATTATGAAAGCACGTAGTAAACCACTAGATAAAAAACAGGCTAGCGATTATGAAATTGACTTTGCTCCAACTATAAAAATATTAAAAGTAGAAGAGCCAAGTAAGCGTAAGGGTGGACAAAAACTATCTTCGGTAGAAGAATTAGTAACTAAGTTAAAAGAAGTGGGGGCTTTGTAATTTTATGACAATCTTAGTTATAGCACAACATGACAATAAAAATCTAAATGACGCTACGTTAAATACTATTAGTGCCTCATTGAAAATTGGCGGTAACATTGATGTAATTGTTGCTGGTGAGAATTGCAAAGCAGTCGCAGAAAAAGTAGCTACTATATCCAATATTAATAAAGTGATATTAGTAGATAATGTAATCTATCGCAATCATTTAGGCGAAAACATAGCTAATTTAATTGCTAGTATCGCAAATAATTACTCTCATATTTTAGCTCCTGCCAATACTTTTGGAAAAAATATTACTCCTAGAATTGCAGCTTTATTAGATGTAGGTCAGGTTAGTGACATAATTGAGGTATTATCTGACAATAGATTTAAAAGACCAATTTATGCTGGCAATGCAATTGCTACGGTAGAATCTTCGGATAAAATTAAAGTTATAACCGTACGAACTACATGCTTTAACAAAGCAAATTATTCTAACAATACCGCAACTATTGAAACAATTAACGCCCTATCTGACTCAGGTTTAAGCAATTTCATTAGTCAAACATCGTCTCAAAATGCAGGTCCTGATCTAACTACCGCACGGGTAGTTGTTTCTGGAGGTCGTGGACTTGCCTCTGCAGATAATTTTAATATATTACATAAACTTGCAGCAAAAATTGGTAATTGTGCGATAGGTGCTTCTCGCGCAGCAGTTGACGCTGGTTTTGCTCCAAACGATTACCAAGTTGGACAAACTGGTAAAATTGTAGCACCAGAATTATATATTGCGGTAGGAATATCTGGAGCAATACAACATTTAGCTGGAATGAAAGATAGTAAAGTTATAGTGGCTATTAATAAAGATGAAAATGCTCCAATATTTGAAGTAGCTGATTTTGGTCTAGTTGCAGATTTATTCGATGTTATACCAAAAATGGAAGGATTATTATAAGCAATGTTAAATATAGTATCAGCACAATTAAATTTTACTGTTGGTGATATTGAAGGTAATATTGCAAAAATAATCAATTCTTATGAAAAAGCTAAGAAACTTAATGCTGATATTGTAATTTTTTCTGAATTGGCCATCACTGGCTATCCTGCCGAAGATTTAGTATTATTTCCTGAATTTCAAAAACAGGCTATGGCTGCAAATAATATTTTGGCAAGATTAACTAAACAAGGTCCTGCTCTAATCATAGGAAATATATGCCTTGAAAATAACAAACTTTATAATAGCGCATTATTTTTTGCCGAAGGAGAAATTCTTCAAATTTCTCATAAAAACCATTTACCTAATTATGGTGTTTTTGATGAAAAAAGAACCTTTAGTTGTGGGACGCACTATTGTATTATCTCTTACAAAGGAATAAATTTTGCCATTATTATTTGTGAAGATCTTTGGAGTGACGAGCTGCCTCTTCATTTAAAAAAGCAAGGCGCAAATATTATTATCGCTATAAACGCCTCTCCTTTTGATCGAGAAAAACAGCAGCTTCGTTATACTATAGCTAAAAATTGTACGAAACTAACTCACCTACCTTTGATTTACGTAAACCAAGTTGGCGGTCAAGATGAACTTGTGTTTGATGGTGGCTCTTTTATATTGGATCATCATTGCAATCTTATCAAACAACAGCCTTATTGGTTAGAAGATATTAGTTTTACTTGTTGGAAGCTTGAAGAAGATAAACTAATTTCTCAAGATAAAATTGCTAATATAAAATTATATGAAGATGATAGCCAAGAATTTCATATTTACGAGGCAATGAAATTAGCCCTACGTGACTATGTAGAAAAAAATAACTTCCCTCATGTTATTATTGGAATGTCAGGTGGTATTGACTCTGCGCTTACGGCCGCTATAGCTGTTGATGCATTAGGCTCTAATCGCGTAAAGTTATTTATGTTACCTTATATCTACACCTCAAATTCGAGCATAGATGACGCAACCAAATGTGCAACACTCCTAAATATAGACTTGGAAATTATTGATATAGCTCCAGTAGTAAATAGTATCTATAGTAATTTATCACCTTTATTTACAGGAACATCTAAGGATCTCACCGAAGAAAATATTCAATCTCGTGTTCGTGGACTTATCTTAATGGCAATAAGTAACAAATTTGGTGGGTTACTTCTTACTACTGGCAATAAATCAGAAATTGCTGTCGGCTATGCAACTATATATGGTGATATGTGCGGTGGATATAACGTCTTAAAAGATCTTTACAAAACACAAGTTTATCAGATAGCTAAATGGCGTAATAAATCTAGTCTTGTTATAGCACAAAATATTTTAATTAAACCAGCCAGTGCCGAATTAAGAGAAAACCAAACAGATCAAGACTCCTTACCTGAATACGAAATTTTAGATAATATACTCTATCTATTAGTCGATAAAAAATTATCCTGTCATGAGACTGCAAGTAAGCTCGGTATCGAATTGGAATTAGTTGCCCAAATAGAGAAACTTGTTTTACGATCTGAATATAAGCGTTCTCAAGCTGCCATAGGAGTTAAGATATCTAACTTATCATTCGGACGCGATAGACGTTATCCTATAACCAATAAATTTACCAGTACTGCCAGCAAATTAGACAAATAAATATTGCAAGTTGGAGATTGGTCTTTTTGTGGATTTGCTATGTTTATCCAGCATATTTTCTATTTGATTCTTTATTTCTTAACTTCAATCTATGAACGTTACGCTCACCCCATACTACAACTGAATCGTTTGTATTAACACTAATATCAGATTGAATAGTTGAGTATAGTTGCTCAACCCTGTTGTAAATTTTGTCACTTGCATGCCATAACTGAAGTAAAAGTTTTGAAAAGTAGCCGTGATATTCATCATCTTTTATACCAACATTTATAAACTGTCCTAATTGGCTTTTCTTTTCTTCTCTAGTAACTTGAGAACAATTAATTTTATTTAAACAATTAATAAACTCTATTGTTGCCGCTAACTTAGCATTAACGTTAG
>CAZTUN010000008.1:24686-32954 GCA_964616845.1 uncultured Rickettsiales bacterium
ATACTTCTTATTCTTATAAAATAGATGCTGAAACAGACAAATGGATACAAGATAACCTTTAATATTAGTCCATAGTGCATGTTGAAACAATGGAAAGATTAGGAAACTAAAGCTTACGACCACGAAGTAGACTAAACACTATGGATTAATATAATATTTAAACAATTAATAAACTCTATTGTTGCCGCTAACTTAGCATTAACGTTAGACATTGCCATTTTATAAGCAAATCTAGCTTCTGCATGAATTTTAGACATTTCCTCTATAGCATGACCTTCAAAATACTCTTTAGCAATTTTCTGTAATTTTTCTGCTTCTTTATATGTATCTTGTAAAAATCTAGAACCTCTAAACACCGTCATAATTTCCCCCTAAACTACTTTTAGCTATCTTAGAAACGCACTAACATAGATAAAATAGCATATTTTTATTACAGTGGTATTACAAATTATTAATTTTATCTTAATTAAATGCCCTTAAATGCACTTTTAATGCAATTTATAATCAACGCCAATACCAACAAAATAATCATTATCCGAAGAGGAAATTGGGCTATTTGCAGCATCTCCAACTAACCTAATATATGAAGCATTCCCATAAAGTGAGGTATTTTTATCCAATTTATAATTTGCTCTACTATTTACGGCAACATTCTCAAATCCAGCCGATGCTTTATACTGCTTATAGCCTGAGCTTTGCGCTTGACTATCATTTACCCCAAAATATGAATCCATATATTCATCACTTGCAAAAGTAGTAGAAGGACCAACTCCAACCGTAAGTTTTTCATTAACAGGTACATTGTAGTAAGAAGATAATTTAACCTTATATCCTCCAGCACCCTGACTAAATGGATCAGAAGAAACAGCTAAGCTATTGGAAAATGATCTAATTCTATGCTCAGCAATAAGATTAGCCGTATATGCTGAATCTATATTACCAAGACCTCTTAATTTTGCACTCTGATTTTGTCTACGCCCTGCATCATATCCTAATGCAGCAGTCATAGTAAGATCTTTATTTTGTATAAAATGATAACCGACTCCATCTCTTGTCGAAGCAAAAACCTTATCATCATATGTCATGTTTATTGATGGCATAGCAGCAACTCCATATCTACTAGCTCCTTGATAACTAGGTCCTGTTGCTGTGTAAGCTCCAACGCTTACGTTAACTTTATCTAGCTCACTAACATATCCTGAATCAGCTTTTTGTTTTTTCTCAATTTTTTCATAAATTGGCTGAACTCCAAGACTATATCCTGTTGCAGGAGAAGTATAGCTATACTGCTGAACAAAACGCCCATTTTGATCTACTGGAGTTGGAATATTTGGCTCTGCATTAGCACTATTGGCAATAGTAATCTTACCTACAGCAATAAATAATAAAAACAGGAGCAAATTTAATTTCCTGATAAGAAATAAACTTTTCATAATTAACCTTAACTAATATAAAAATCATGACAAATAGTTATAATCTCTATCCTATATTCTCTATCTTTTATATTTCAAGGAAAATCCTTGCATAACAATGCCAATCCTTATAAATTAGGCCACTTAATTTTATTTTGTAATTTAACTGTAATAAAACTAACTGATAATCATGTCCTTTATAACACGTTTTGCACCATCACCTACTGGTCTTTTACATATCGGCAATGCCAGAACAGCCTTAATTTCATATTTATTTGCTAAAAAACATAATGGTAAATTCATGTTACGATTAGACGATACAGATATTGATCGTAGTAGTAATGATTTTGCCATTGCAATTGAAAATGATCTAAAATGGCTTGGACTTGAATGGGATATATTTGCAAAACAATCAGAGCGTAATCAACGTTATGAAGAGATAAAAGAAAAGTTGATCGCCGATGGTAGATTATATCCTTGCTATGAAACAGCCGAAGAAATAGAGATTAAACGTAAAATGCTTTTATCGCGTGGTAAACCTCCTATTTATGACCGCCAAGCCCTTACTCTAACAGAAAAGCAAATTAAACAATATGAATCAGAAGGAAGAAAAAAGCATTGGCGCTTCAAACTTGACGAAACCGCTACTATAAAATGGAATGATTTAATAAAAGGTGAAATTATTTTTAAAGCAGAGCACTTAAGCGATCCTGTACTAATCCGTACTAATGGCTGTCCAACTTATATGCTACCTTCTGTTATAGATGATATTGATTTTAATATTACGCATATAATTCGTGGAGAAGACCATGTTAGCAACACAGCAATTCAAATTCAAATATTTGAAGCTTTAGGAGCAAAACTTCCTAACTTTGCTCATAATTCTTTGATGAAATCAAAAGACGCTAAAATATCTAAACGTGAAGGTGGTTTTGATATTGGATCTTTAAGAGATATAGAGCATATTGAGGCAATGGCCATTAACAGCCTACTTGCTAAATTAGGTAGCTCTGATCCAGTTGAACCTCATACAGATCTTGCAAGCCTAGCTGACAAATTCAATTTAACATCCTTTGGCAAGGCATCTGCTATATATGACTTTAGCGAACTTGCTAAACTCAACAATAAAATATTACATGCTTTTAATTACTCTCAAGTAAAAAATCGTCATGAATTAAGTGGAATTGATGAAGATTTTTGGCAGTTGGTAAAAAATAATATCAATCGTTTGCCTGAAATAAAAATATGGCATGATATATGTAAAAAATCTCTCACTCCTATTATTGATGATTTAGAATATACTAAAATTGCAAGTACGCTTCTTCCTTCTGGAGAACTTGATGAATCTTCGTGGGATAAATGGATAGGAATAATAAAAGAAGCAACAAATCGAAAAGGTAAAGAGCTTTTTATGCCAATTCGTAAGGCTTTAACTGCTCTTGAGCACGGGCCTGAGCTAAAACATTTACTCCCTTTAATTGGTAGAGAAAAAATCATTGCTCGTCTGAATGGACAAACCGCCTAAGAATAGATAAAACAATGAGTTAAGTTATGACGGCAATAAAGTTGTTTAATACCCTTACTAAGAAAAAAGAAGATTTTGTACCATTCGATAAAAACAACATTAGAATGTATGTTTGCGGTCCTACCGTATATGATCGTGCTCATATCGGTAACGCCAGAGCAATGGTAATATTTGATACGTTATATAACCTTTTATGTCATGTCTATGGCATAGAAAAAATAACTTATGTTCGTAACATAACAGATGTTGATGACAAAATAAATGCTAGGGCTAAAGAACGTAATATAGATATAACACAACTTACTCAAGAAACTATCGCTCATTTTCATGAAGACATGAGTTTTATTCACTGCAACAAACTCCACGAAAATGAGAATAACTCTAAAAGAATCGAACCCCATGCTACAAAACATATCGATTATATGATTGCTATGTGTGAAAAATTAATTAACCTTACTCATGCTTATGTTGCCCAAGAACATGTTTTATTTGATGTATCTAGCTATAATAGATATGGAAACTTATCTCGCCGTAGTAAAGAAGAAATGATTGCAGGAGCTAGAGTTGAAATAGCCCCTTATAAAAAAAATCCTAGTGATTTTGTATTATGGAAACCTTCAAAAGATGATGAACCAGGTTGGCAAAGTCCTTGGGGTCGGGGTCGCCCTGGTTGGCACATAGAATGTTCTGCAATGGCAAATAAATATTTAGGAGAAAATTTTGATATTCATGGTGGTGGTATAGATTTACAATTTCCTCATCATGAAAATGAAATAGCTCAGAGTTGCTGCGCTAATCCTAATAGCTCCTTTGCTAAATATTGGGTACATAATGGCTTTCTTACTGTAAATGGTGAGAAAATGAGTAAAAGTCTAGGTAATTTTATTACTATTGATGAGTTAAGAAAAAAGAATATTAAAGGGGAAGTAATCCGCTATGTATTATTATCAGCTCATTATAGCAAACCACTTGATTGGAGTGATAAATCATTATCTGATGCACAAAAATCTATTGATTATTTCTACAATGCTCTTGCTAAGGTAGAAAATATAAAAATAGATTATAGCACTATTAATAATACCAAACTAATTGAAATATTAGGCGACGATCTAAATACTCCAAATGCTATAGCTTATTTACACGAACTAGCTCACAATCTTAATAAGGAAACTAATGAAGAAAGTAAAAATATTCTAGCTTGCCAATTCTTAGCTTGCGGTAATCTACTTGGTTTAATTCATCTTAGAAAACAATTTTTACCTCTTGATATTGAGAATAAGTTTCTTGAATATAAACAGGCCAGAGCCAATAAAGATTGGTCAAAATCTGATATTTTGCGCAAAGAATTATCTCCCTTCATTACTATAAGGGACAGCAAAGAAGGCAGTTCTTATATAATAAAAGATGATTTTAAAAACCCTATTGCTTAAATTTGATACAAATGGTAGGTTATCTGCCAATATTTTTATAAAATAGGCTGATATGACTCGTAGAATATACATATATGATAGCACATTACGTGATGGGGCTCAGACAAGCGGCATAGATTTTTCTGCTGCCGATAAGCAAAGCATTGCCTTAAAAATGGATAAATTTGGTATAGATTATATTGAAGGTGGTTGGCCTGGAGCAAATCCAACTGATGATGAATTCTTCAATCATGCTCCAACCCTAACTCATTCTAAGCTTTGCGCTTTTGGCATGACCCGTAAAGCATCTACTAGTGCAAAAAATGATCCAGGTCTTGCAACGTTAATTAACAGTAACGCTCAAAATATATGCATCGTTGGTAAAACATGGGATTTTCATGTTACAGAAGCTTTAGGTATTAGCCTTAACGACAACATTAAAATGATTGAAGAAAGTATAATTTATCTAGCAAGTAAGGGACGTGAAGTTTTATTCGATGCTGAGCATTTTTTTGATGGATATAAAGCAAATTCCAAATATGCTTTAAAAGCAATTGAGGCTGCTTATAAAGCTGGAGCCCGCTGGATTGTATTATGCGATACGAACGGAGGAAGCTTACCTCATGAAATTCATGAAATTGTCAGTAAAGTTATAAAACATATTCCAGGAGAAAATCTTGGTATTCATTGTCATAATGATACAGAGCATGCCGTAGCAAATAGTATTGCTGCAGTACAAGCTGGAGTTTGCCAAGTACAAGGAACATTAAACGGTGTTGGCGAACGTTGTGGCAATGCAAATCTTATCTCAATTATTCCTACCTTAAAAATTAAGTTAGGATTTGACGTCGGAATTTCTAATGAAAATTTAAAGAAAATAACTAAACTTTCTAGATTTCTTGACGATAAATTAAATCGTACCAGCAATAATTTTGCAGCATATGTTGGCAATTCTGCTTTTGCTCATAAAGGAGGTCTTCATGTATCTGCTGTAAATAAAAATCCTAGTTGTTATGAGCATATAGAGCCTGAATTGGTTGGTAACAGCCGCAAAATATTAGTTTCCGACCAAGGTGGTCGTTCAAATATAATAGCAAGACTTAAAGAAATTGGTATCAATCCAGAAGAGCACTCTCCTGAAAAAATCGTTGAACTAATTGATACCGTAAAAGAACGTGAAAGTCGTGGTTATGCTTATGATAGTGCAGATGCCAGCTTTGAAATTCTAGCCAACCAAGTTCTTGGTGACGTACCTGTATATTTTAGAACAGAAAGCCTTTGTATTACCGATAAACGTGAGTGGAATAATAATGGTGATATTATTATTTCTTCTGAGGCTGTTGTTAACATTAAAGTTGGTAAGGAATTACTAAAAATTACCACTACTGGTAATGGCCCTGTCAATGCACTTGATCAAGCTATGAGAAGTGCATTAATTAAAACCTACCCTAGCCTAAAAGATGTTACCCTACTTGACTATAAGGTCAGGATTGTTAACTCAACTCATGGTACTGAAGCTATAACAAGGGTATTAATTGAAAGTACTGACATTAACGGTAATCGCTGGACTACTATAGGAGTATCTGCAAATATTATAGATGCTTCTTATAATGCATTGCGTGATAGCTTAATTTATAAGTTAATGAAAGATTCAGCTGTTTAATAAATATGACTAATTCTTATATTAAGCCTGCTATAATATTGGTTAGACCGCAACTTGGAGAAAATATAGGTGCTTGCGCTAGAGTAATGTGCAATTTTTCTTTAAGTGATCTTAGAATTATCTCTCCTCGTGATGGTTGGCCTAACCAATTTGCTATAGATATGGCAAAATCAGGCAAACATATTTTAGAAAATGCTAAAATATTCAACAACTTAGAAGAAGCACTGTCTGACATATATTACTTATATGCTACTACTATCCGACCAAGAGACATGATAAAACCTATATATTCGCCGAGGAAAGCAATCGCCCAGATATACGCAAATACCCATCATAAATCCGCTATAGTCTTTGGTCCTGAGCGTACAGGGCTTACTAATCAAGAGATAGCCTTAGCTAATTCTATTATTTCTATCCCAGTTAGCCCAGATTATGAGTCACTTAATTTAGCTCAGGCTACTGCTATTTTATGCTATGAATATTTTAATTTTCTTACCCATTATCCAGATCAACAAATCGAGCTAGGAGATACTAAACCAGCCAGTTTAAACGAAATAACAATGCTTTTTTCTCACCTAGAAGGAGAACTAAGTAAAACAGATTTTCTAAAAATACCTGAAAAAAGAGAGAAAATGCTTGTAAATATAAAAAATCTTTTTACAAGAAGCTGGCTCAGCCAGCAAGATGTACGCACCTTAAGAGGTATAATTAAGGCTCTTGTTAAAAACCCATCAAATATAGTCAAATAGTGTTTGACAAAGCCTATAAATTATATATGTTTGCCACCCTACACAAGTTTTTTAATTAAAGTGACTTAAGAGATGACAAAACGTATTAACGCAAAATATAGAACTAGCCGCCAATTTGGCGTAAATCTATGGGGAAACACTAAAGATCCTGTAGAAGTTAAAAATTATGCTCCAGGACAACATGGACCTGCTGGAAAACGTCGTATTGTTTCTGATTACGGCAAACAATTGGCTGCAAAGCAAAAATTAAAGAAATATTATGGCAATATAACTGAGAAGCAATTTAGACGTATTTACGATGAAGCTGCTCGCAGAAGAGGAGATACAAGCGAAAACCTAATCGGTTTGTTAGAGTCTCGTCTTGATGCAGTGATTTATCGTTCAACAATTGCACCTACAGTATTCTCAGCAAGACAATTAGTTAGCCATAACCACGTATTGGTTAACGGAAAAAAAGTTAATATATGTAGCTATATGTTAAAACCAGGCGATGTTGTACAAATAAAAGAGAAATCTCGTCAAATGCCTTTAATTCTAGAGTCTATCAACAGTGGCGTACGCTCAGTTCCTGACTACTTAGAATTTAATGCAAATGATCTTTCTGTTAAATTTATTCGCATACCAAAACCTTCTGAAGTTCCTTATGCTACAATTATGGAACCTAATTTGGTTATCGAGTTTTACTCACGTTAATTTTCATATCCTCCATATCTATATTGATGTGAGTAATTTAATGCGTCCTATCCCCCATAGGACGCATTTTTTATGCCCAATGAACCGCTCCCTCTATAGCTAACTTAACTGCACGACGTGCTTCAACAGTAGAAATCTTAGTTGATGCAGAGTCCTCACCCTTTTTAACATCCATTTCCTTATATATATTAGATAACTCTTTAAAGTTTTTAGTAAAATGATCATTATAGCTAGCACACTCTTTCTTTTGTCTATTTAAGCAAGATAATTGTGCTAAAGGTTTTCTAAAGTCAGAATTTATAACTTTCTCTATTTCTTGTAATTTTCTTACAGCCTCAACAAATAAATCGTTATTTATTAATGTTTTATCTTTATTATATGCTTTGATAATGGCATCTTCTATACCTAAATAGACCCCACATCCCAATTGTAAATAAGCGTATTTTTTTTCTTGATTAACTTCTTTTTGAATTAACTCTCCAATTAATTTTAATTGCGGAGCAAGATAATTAATTGCATTATTTATATTAAGCAAATTGCTTTCAGCCTTTAATTCTTTATTAAGTTCTTCAATTTTCTTGTCTATAACTTCAGAATGAAAATTTTGTCTCTCTTCTCTAAATAATGCTAAGGAGGCATGTTGCTTATATCCTATAGTTGCATTTAGAGCTTTAACATATTTATCATCTATGCTTAATATATCTTCATGCTCATATAAAAATTGTACTACATTAAGAAAACATTCTTGATTTGGATTGCTATCTAGCAAGGTTAAACAAAATTCTTTTATTTTATCAACAAAAGAACTCTTAGTAGA
>CAZTUN010000009.1:0-12529 GCA_964616845.1 uncultured Rickettsiales bacterium
TACCACATAAGAGATATAATATTTTTTTTATCAATAATATGATGTTTTATAACAGCTGCAATGTGTCCTATTATGGCAATTATAAATATTATTGCCATAAGTTCATGAGTTTCTTCAGCAAATTCTTTTATAGAGTGATTACCAGCAATACCTGGTATATGAGGAAAATTAAATAGACCAAAAATAATAGTTGGAAATCCTAACGAACTTGCTGAAACCATAATCCAACCTGTAAGAGGAATAATAAACATAAATAAATATAAAGAATAATGACCTAATTTAGCAAAAATTAGCTCATATCCTGAGAATAGGTTATTTAAGGAAGGTGGTTTATGAAATAAACGCCAAGAAATTCTTGCAAGCAATAAAATTAGTAAAGTTATGCCAAGTGATTTATGAAACTGAAATAAAGAAAATTTAATATTTTTAGGAATATCAGCTTCGCTCATAATATAACCACATGTTAACATAATGAAAAAACAAAATGCCATTAACCAGTGAAGTGTAATTGCAACAGGATTGTAACGTTCCATAATTATTACCGTTTTTTATAAGATAAGTAATTTTAATAAAATTTAAACTAGCTGCTTCTATTATTAAAGTTTTTATAATATTATTATAATTAATAAATATAAATATTTAAAATTATTTAAGGAGTAAAAATGGTATTTTTTTCACAAGAAATAAGAAATAACACTATTTTAATGGCGATTCAAAATAATCAAGCTGAAAATAATACACTTAAAAATTCTAAACCAACAGAGACAATAACATATTTGGGGCAAGAATATAGTTTAATTGCTTTAGCATCTTACTTTGGCGCAAAGGATGTTTTAAAGAATTTAATAGGAAAATTAGAAGATGGTAAAGATCATAGTGAATTATTAGGAACAGCTCTAAAGATAGCTAATAAAAGACAAAACAAAGAAATAGTACAAGAATTGTCAAGTCATGTTAAAAGTCCAGAAAATTCTTTGACCAATGCAGAATTGGCAGATCAATTCAAATCGCAATGTACTATTATTTAAGCAAAGCAATGCCTAAGGAGTGATTTTGAATTTATAAAAAATATATAGTAATTGCGATTATGGTGAATTAAAATAATATTGCTGTTTTACCACAACCTATGGAAGTATAGTTAAAAGACTATAAGCTTTAATGGATATTATTTAACAATAAATTCTACTTTAATATCTTGGATTGAGTCTATGGCTAACCCCATTTTTTGTTGGGGAGTAAATTTCCATTTATGTAATTGTTGTAAAAGTAATTGATTTAATTTTGGATTTGCGCTTGGCTTTAAGAGTTCTACTCGAGTTGAGCCGTCTTTATTAATATAAAAACGTGCAAGAGCATAACTATTAAAAGCTTCTTGTCTTAATTCGTCAGGGATAGCAGGAAGAGGGCGATATACAGCGATAGCTTGTTTATTATTGTTACCTTCTTGAGAATAAGTTTTGTGCTCAGAGATATGGTTAGAATTAGATAAATTATTGGGTATTGATCTAATTTTTTTATATTCTTTCAAAGAAGGAAGATTTCTTATTTGAGGAGAAATATTTCTAGCTTCTTCCTTAATAGAAGGAGATTTGTTAAGTGTAATTAAAGAAGAATCTATTATAATTTGTGCAGGATTAGTAGTTTGATTATTATAAAATTTATAACTAACTATGATAATTAATAATAGCCAAATTAATGTTGCGGAAGTTAAGCTAATAATAGGATATTTCATTGCTGTTCTATAACAATTGAGAAGTTTTTTGCACCATTATCTTTTGCCTTAAGCATAGTTGCAACAACTGTGCCATGTTGGCAATTTTTATCAGCGGAAATTATTATAGGCTTATCATTATTATTTAGTAGAGGCTTAATAATACGAGAAAAATTACTATCGTTGCTTAATTGTTTATTAATATAAATGTTATTATTAGCATCTATAGAAATAGTTATGTTGTTTTCTATGCTGCTTGATTGAGCTTTTCCTTTAGGTAAGTTAAGAGGAATTGAATTTATTTGCTGCATTGCTAAAGATGCTAACATAAAAGTCGCAAGCAGAAAGAACATTACGTCAATCATTGGAATTATTTCGATGCGACCTTTTTTTGTTTTACGTAATTTTTTCAATTTCATTTTCTTTTGTACGTATATGGTTAATTAATCGATTACCTAGTCGTTCCATTTTATCCATTAGTTTTTCTTGATAATTAGAGCAGTAATTAAAAGAAAACAAACATATTAGAGCAATAGTAAGTCCAATTGCAGTGGCAATTAAAGCTTGAGCAACCCCTCCTGTTATTCCTGTAGGGTTAACTAAGCTATTATTACCTATTAATTTAAAAGCATCCATCATGCCATTAATTGTTCCAAGTAAGCCAAGTAATGGAGCAGCAGTTACTATTGTTTCTAAAGTCCATAAACTACGAGATAAATTTTGCTGTATAATAAGGCTTTGATCTTGAGCGTGCGATTCTATCCACCAAATTGGTTTATTACGATCATTTATTATATTAGTAAAAAATATTCTATAGTAGTTTTTTTTAGGCAAATGAGAGAGTTGTTGTTCGAGTTCAATCCAAGTAAAATTATAAGTTTCTATAAGAGAAACTATATTATCAGGTAGTTTTGTATAGCGTAAATATATGATAATTTTATCTATTATTATAGCTAGTGAAACTATAGCCATTAGGGATAATGGATATATTATTATTCCCGTAAGCTGTAATATATTATAAATATTTTGTATCATTAGAACGACTTAGTTAAGGTTAAATAAAATGCTCTTCTTGGAGCGTATTGAGGAGCTCCAACTCCAATTCCAGATCCATCACGTATTTGATAACTTGTATCAAATAAATTAATAATAGAAAAAGTTGCGTCAAGATCCTTTGCTTTTAGCAAATCAAAAGAATGGGTAATAGAACTATTAAATTGAGTATAATCAGATAAATGGGCTGTATTAGCAAAACCATTTCTAAGACCTGTGCCATAAATTCCATCAATAGTAAATTTATTGCGATCTAATTGATATGCAATGCCAGCAGAAGCGGTATAAGATTGGTCATGGTCTAAATAAACATAGTGATTTGATATATAATCTAATTCATCTTGCTCAAAAAGATATTGGTTTGAGGTTATATTCTTTCCCTTTGCAGTTTGTGCTGATAAGTTAAAATAACTAGAAAAATTATTTTTATGGTAATCAACAGTAAATTCTATGCCTTTAGCATATCCATACTGATAATTAAATGGAGTGTAAATTAAAGCATTGCCAAACTGACCTTCATCGAGAAGATTTTTTATATCTTTGTAATATGCATCTACTCCAAGTGTTAGTTCTGGGGTTGCTTTGTGGTTTATACCAATATCGTAGTAATTAGTACTTTCTGGCTTAACATTTCCGCTTGTGGTTACAGAAGGTGCGTTAGTGGTATTGGAAAATATACCAATTGTGTCTTTAGCTAATAACTCGGTTGGAGGAGGAGTAAAATATTTTGCATAACCTGCATGTAATTTAGTTTTATCATTTAATTGATAAATTGCTCCAAGACGAGGACTTAATTGTTGTGAACTTATATAAGAATCGTAATAATCGTAACGAGCTCCATAATTGATAGTTAGTTTATCAAGTACTTTCCACTCATCTTGTAGATATGTTCCATATAAGTTAGTGTCTTTAGACTGATATTGACCAATATTAAATGCAGTGTCATTAGTTTGATTTCCGTCGTCATCCGTAGAAAATACTGATGAAATAGTAGAAAGTTTAGTTTGTTCGTGGCTATAAGAAAGACCAGTTCTTAGAGTGTGGGTATCAGTTAATTTATAACTAAAATCATTAGCTACGCCATTAGCAAGACTATAGTGATTCTCATTAGTAGCTATGCCATTAAATAAAAGGTCACCTATAGGATCTGGTTTGAATTTTATTTGGCTATAGCGAGAAAATAAAGATAGCTGATAATCAAATCCACTGTCTGTGCTTCCCTGAAGTGAGGTTATGGCGTAACGATTAAATTCATTTTGCTTTTCGCGTAAATTTCTAGAATTAAAATCAGTAGTGCCAGCTAAATTATAAGCAATTTCCTGATTAGGGTTATTCGGAATTTCAAAATAGCTATTAGCATTAGCAATAATAAAATTCAGACGGTTTTCTAAATTTAGTAAATAAGAAAAATAGCCAAAAAACTTATCTTGATTAGTATCGTCATGAATTGCATTGTGACTTGAGGTTGGGTTTTCTATCCCTAAGCTATTTTGCAAGTAATTGCCATTTATATAATAGTTAAAATTATCTTTTGAACCATAGACTTCTCCACCAGTTTCAATGGTATTATGACTACCTATGGTTAGGTAAGTTTTTCCACCATTATTAAATGCGCCATCTTTAGTTTTTATATCAACAATTCCTGCAGTTCTATAGCCATATTCAGCAGGTAATGCACCTGTAATAAGATTTATGTTTTGTGCAAAATGCGTATCTAAAGTTTGACCAAAACCACTTATTCCTTCGGGAATTAATACTCCGTTAATTCGATATTGTAAGTTACCATGATCGTCTCGTACATGCACTTCACCGTAAGAATCTTGAACAACGCTAGGAGCTTGTAACAATACTTGATTTATGGGAGTTTGTTCTCCACGAGCAAGATTTGCAATATCTTTATTGCTAAAGCTATAAACACTACTACCTGTTTGAGTTGATAGATTTTGACGAGAAAGATCAAGTTTTTCGGCTATAACTTGATATTTTTCTATATCTTCTGCATATGAAGAATTAAAGTTGTTTATGCTAGCTATAGTTATAATATTAATAAGTATAAGCTTGATATTGTGTTTTCTATTCATATTATTAATCTTTTTTAATGGCAAGTACTTAGTTGTTATGTTATAATATAGCATGCTTATATAAGTTCAATTTAACTATGTCAACTCTAAAAGGTTTTATAAATGAAGCATGATCATAAAAAATGTCTACAAGAGGCTATTTTAGTAGCAGAAAATATATGTAAAAAAGAAGAAATTGCTCTAACGCCAATTAGAAAAAGGGTATTTGAGCTAGTTTGGTCGAATCATAAAGCAATTAAAGCATATGACATATTAAACAAGCTAGATGTTAATGATGGTTCACTTACGCCGCCAACAGTATATAGAGCGTTAGATTTTTTAGTAGATAATGGTTTAGTGCATAAAATAGAAAGCTTAAATGCTTTTGTCGGCTGCTCTCATCCTGCCAAGGATCATGGTTGCCAGTTTCTTATTTGTAATGAATGTGGAGATGTTAGTGAATTTTGTGATGATAAACTAATTAATTCTATTGATAGTAACGCAGAAAAAAAAGGTTTTATAGTAAAAAAACATGTACTAGAAGTTTATGGAATATGTAATGATTGTAGTAATACAAAACATTAGTCAGGTAAAAAAAATAAACAAAGATTTTATTTTTGTTTATAATTGCTATGAAAATGATGAAGCATTCTATGTAACCAAGGTCCAATAATTATTCCCATTGTACTTAGTACCACTAGCCCGCTTAATAATGAGTATGCTGAAGCAAATAATTTAACGGCATCTGTTTTCATCGGAGCGATTGCTCCCATGCCGCCTAATATCATTGAAGCTTCTAAAATTGAGTCTATCCAAGAAAGTTGTCCAAGATTATGATAGCCTAATATGTCTATACTTAAAGCTATTACTACAATAAAAAATGCTAGCCAAATTGATTTTATTACGCGAATTAGCCAGCTTGATAGAGGAAGTAATGGTTGACTGTGATGTTCAAAGCGCATAAAAAATATTTTTTAAAAATATATCAATAGTTTATTTAATAACATTAAATTATAATGGTTCATATGGGATTCATTATAATTTAAGAATTTTAATATAAAAGGGGAATTTATGTCTGTATCATTCAGGCTAAATTATATTATTGCTCTAATAATATTATTATCGATTTTTTTTATTAAGAATTCGTATTCTCAAGATATAAATATAGAAGCGCAAAAATACAAAGAAGCATATAATATTTGTGCTCCAGCCGTTGCTTCTCGAGTAAAAGAACAATGTAATTATGCTAGCTGGTATGAATCTTATTATAAACAATGTATGAGTGATAAAGGATTTGCTGAAAATGAAGATTTAGATGAAACAGCTTATAAGTCCTATGTATTAGCATATAAAGATTGTCGGTTAGAGTCCGATCAATATGCAAAGCTTCATTGTAATTATGATTTGCGGTACAAGTCACTTTATAATGATTGTATGTCAAGATTTGGCTTTAATGAAGATGGTTCATATGTTGGTGCTCCAAATGATGAAGATAAGGGAAGTGGAGATAAGCGTAATTATTTCCAGTTTGATTTTTAATTATAGTGAATTTAAATAATATCCATATTTTACCATAGCGTACGGAAATTAATTTAAAATACTATAATATAAATAATTAATAAATAATTAGCAAAATTAGGCACTACTTAGGATTAATTAAAAAAAGTTGCGTCTCCTTTAATTAAACCTTCGTAAGTAAAGCTAAGCAAAGGAATGTCTTCATTATTTTCCTCTTCTTTAAATATTCCGTCCATTTTTGCAATTCCAGTATAAGAAAATAAATCGTTTTTATCGTGTTTTAAATGATACCATGTAGGACTACTTCTTAGGTCGTTAGAAGCTAATTCATGATTAGATAGATAAGTTGAAAGATAATAAGAACAATAGCTTTGTCCTACTTCCCAACCTTTTTGATAGTAAGGATGTCTCATCATTTCTCCGTTGGCGCGAGTTTTATATTGTGAGCGTAAATAATCACTACTATAAGAAGTCATTCCAGTAGAACAGCCATCTTGCCAACCAACCAGATATTCTTGTGGGCCTGTCTTAGGAGGTTTGGGCATGCCAGGATAGCTGCTAAATCTTTCGCTATAACAAGCGCAAACTAGGTTAAGAAGAAATAGTATTATTAAAATATTTACGATTCTCTTCATGATTTACCTCAACCATTGCGCTGTATACCACCTGCAATATCTAAAGCCTAGTCGCCAAGCATTGTGATATTCATTGCTGCTTAGCATTGTTGCATCATAAGAAAAGCCATTTGCTGCTTTATATTGAAGTGATCCAACTGCACTAATCCCGCTCTCACACCCATCTTTCCAGCCAGAGCGAAAAATTGGAGTGCCATCAGGTGCGCCATCTATCATGCCACGATCTATACCTCTTGGTTTGTTAGCGTAGTGGCAACCATTTACTAATAATATTGTTAATATTATTTTCACTAAGATTAAGTTCGGGTTAAGAATTATTTTCATAGTAGTTTCTTATAACTGAGCTGAATTATGATAGGTTATATATTTACGGCAGTGATTGTAAGCATCTTCCCATCCATTGATGTAGAATGTATTATCAAGTAGTCTCCAGTCTTGGGTGAACTTGTAGTTAGCGCGGTAAAAAAAGTTAGCTGCACTTTCTGCTCCAGATTGACAGCCATCTTGCCAACCTTTTATATATAGGGGGTTATAAGCTCCTACTTGATTATTTTGTGGTGCTTTAAACATACTGTATTTCCATACGGGAACATTTTCACATGCGATTAAATTTAGTATGGCTATAATTAAGATTAATTTTTTAAAACTATTTTTCATTTTGATACCATAATATTTTTATTATTTAAAACTCATATCTATCTAGAGTACGCATAGAAAAACCACAGTGGTTAAAGGCGTAACGCCAAGCTTGGTTATATAAGCGATCATTAATTAGTCGGCTATCCAGAGCAAATCTATGAGTGCCAAGCGATACTTGAAAAAAATTATTAGTAGCGGATAATGCGGACTCACAACCATCTTTCCAGCCTTTGCGATAATTATAAGGTCCAGGAGGAGGGTTGGTATTTACCACTAATGGTTTAGTATAAAGATCTGCCGAACAGTTACTTATAAATAATGTAACTATTATAAAAGCTGTAATTTTTAATAAGTAGTTCATTCTATTAAATTTATTTTTATAAAATTACTTCATTATTTACATATACACTGCATTGACGGTCGCCATCTTTATATCCCCGTCTATACATAGAGTTCATATATAGGTCGTCACTAGTTCTAGGGTAGTTGTTATGTAATCTAATTAAACCAAATCCATTATTACCAAAGGCATTATAGCAACCATCACGATATCCTTGGCTGTAATTGTCGTCCGAGGAAGGAACTCCTGCTAAATAAAGTGGCTGTGGAGCAAGTGCGCTAGCTTTGCCATTTTCTGCTGTTGTTGCACAAGAAGTGATTATCCATATTGAATGGTAAACTAAAAGATATAAGGCTAATTTCCTAATGTTTTTCATATATATTTCACGACATAATCTTCTTTGAGGTCGCACTATAAATAAATAGATAGAAGTTGTCAACTATTATTCCAGTACAATCGAAACATTATTAATCTATCTAAAAAATTAGATCCTAAATAAATAAAATCATTATTGTTAATTAAATGTAAATAGGTCTTGGTAAAGGTTATAGCGAGTATTTTTTTTGAACTTGATTTATTTTGAGATGTAAGCTATAAAACTAGAAATATCGAAATGTTATAATTTAAGTATTATTATGGCTCGTTTAAAATTAGTAAAGAAAATTAAAGTAATAAAAGCTGTTGTTATTGGCGAAGTATTAATATGTAGTAGTTTATAAGTTTTTTTTGATTTGTATTAAATTATTTAATACATTCAATAAAAAATATTTCCCAGCTACTAATAAGCTTATTATTGTGTAAATAATTTTCTTTATAAAATTTAGATAATTTATCTAGAATAGATTTATTTAAGATCGTTCTGCTTTCAGTATAATTTGCTCCTATTTTCTTTAGATTGTTAAGAAGATCTATTAAATTATCATAATAACAAAGATAAGTTTTTTTTGTTATGTAGGTTTTTGTGAAATTGCTATTGTCTAATATTTGCTTTAAATAATCTTGGTCTATAAAATTATTTATAGGAGCAGGTTTGTTAACTAGGATTCTTTGGAAAGATTTTTTTAGTTCAGTTAGTGAATTATTGCCTACAATTGAAGCAAAAAATCTACCATCTTTGGCTAAAATTTTATTTATTTGTTTTGTGGTCTGAGAAAGGTTATTTATCCATTGCAATGCCATTGATGAAATTATTAAATCCATGGAGTCTTGTTTAAAACAAAGATTCTCTATATCGCAGTTAACTAAGTAATTATTTTTATATGATCGCGGAGTGGTTAGCATATTTTCGGCGATATCTAATTCAAATAATTTGGCCAACTGGTTATGTTCATTTAATAATCTAGATAAATGACCAGTGCCACAGCCAAGATCTAAGATATTGCTGTTATTATTTATGTATGGTGCAAGATTGTAAAACAAGTCAGTAGAAATTTTTTTTTGCACAATAGCATGGTTATCATAATTTTTTGCAGCATGATTAAATTTTTTAGCAATATCGGTTTTGTTATAAATTGGAGATGGCATAGGTACAAGTTTTAGAAAAAAGTTCTGGATCATTAAGGTGAGGGGCGTGACCACAATCTTTTAAAATCATGCTCATGCAATTACTATCAGGGAAAAAAGAGCTTTGATTATGATCAACGATTTTATCGTTATCTCCCCAAAATAAAAAAGTAGGCGGTAATTTAGTTAAGTCAAAATCGTTGCAATTAGAATTTTCAAGATAGTTAAGCCAATATAGTAAGTTTATATTGTTGGGATATATGCTATCTTTGCATATTTTATAAATTTCTTTAGTTTTTTTATCTCCTTGTGCAATTAACGAGGCAAACCTTTGTAAAGTTTTTTCTGGATCTTGAGCTAAAGCATTCTTTAAATTATTAAAATCATTCTTGTTCTTGTTGGTAATAAACTTATATGGAGGGGTAATTAATAATGTTGCCTTGCTGGTAATTTTATTTTCTAAAATAGCTCTGATTGCGATTAGTGAGCCAAGACTCCAACCAACGATTAGACTATAATTATCATATTTTAAACTACTAAAAGCATGTTCTATGGTTGAAAATTTTAAATAATCAAAGAAAGTAGATCCTTCTATTAAATTAACGATAGGATCTGATTTTTGTCCCCAACCACCAAAGATAAGTATTTTTTTCATATAAAGTTATTACTCAGTTGGCAGTTAATTTATTTAAAATATTTGCTAAAGATTCAATGTCATCTTTGCTATGTAGACTTTTAAAACTAATTCGTAACCTAGCCGTATTTTTTGGTACAGTTGGTGGTCTGATTGCGCTAACATGAAAACCATGATTTAATAAATTTTTAGATAAATTTAGGGCTTTCTCGTTATCATTTAAAAAATAGGGTACGATTTGACTACATGCCTTAGGTAAGTTAGTTAGCTTTGTAAAATATTGACTATTTTCTAAAGGTTTATTTTGTAATATAGGATCGTTATCTAATATTTGTAATGCTGTATTTGCAGCAGCTAGAATAGATATAGGTAGAGCTGTAGAATAAATAAGGCTACGAGCACGATTTATAATATAAGATGCAATTAATTTAGTAGTTGCTACATAACCTCCATAACAGCCGATTGCTTTAGATAAAGTACCAATTTGGATATGTCTTGGGTTTGTAGGCAAATTCTTAATAATTCCAAGACCATGGGCATCATCGGAAATAAGATAAGCGTCATATTTTTGGCATAAATTTAGCAATTCTTCTATGGGAGCTATATCTCCGTCCATGCTAAAAACTGTTTCGGTTATTAAAAAACATTGGTTGTAGTTATTACGATATTTTTGAAGTAATTCTTCACAGGAAGAAAGATTATTGTGTTTAAAGCGATAAAAATCTGCCTGAGATAATTTTGCTCCATCAATTATAGAGGCATGCACTAGTTTGTCGGCAATTATAAGATCTTTATTTTGTGCAAGAGCTGGGATTACTCCAATATTAGTTAGGTAACCGCTACCAAATACAATAGATGTTTGAGTATTCTTGACTCTTGCTAATGTTTGTTCAAGCTCTTCATAGAAATAGTTATTTGTGCTAACTAGTCTAGAAGATCTTGTTCCAGTTGCATAGGTTTGACTAGCTTTAATAGCCGATTTTATAACTTCTGGGTGATTAGAAAGATTATAATAGTCATTGTCGTTAAAATAAATTACCTTACTATGTGGATCAAATTGAGGTAAACTTCTCAGTTGATGATCTTGTTCTAAGTTATCTAGGTATTGTATTATATGTCTTTCTAATGAAGTCATAACAATTATTAATTTATTTACGATAAAGATTGATAAATAGCTAATGATAATTTGAATTACTTTAGATTAATTATAAAAGCAAGCTAAAGCTTGATTCTCCTGTATATTTAAGTTATAGAAATGATTAAACGGTAGATATTAATTAATATAGATTATAAGTAAAATAAAGATTTAGGTTTATGCAAGATATACGTAATAATTGGAAATTAGATGAAGTAAGGCAATTATTTGATCTCCCTTTTAACGAATTGCTTTACAAAGCAGCAACTATACATAGAAAATATTTTGATCATAATAAAGTGCAATTATCAACTTTATTGAGTATAAAAACAGGTGCTTGCCCAGAGGATTGTAAATATTGTAGTCAATCAGCCCATTATGAAACAAAGCTTGAGAAAGAAGCTTTATTAGAGGCTGAGAAGGTTATAGAAGCAGCTAAGAAAGCTAAAGCTTCAGGAGCAAGTAGATTTTGTATGGGTGCGGCTTGGCGTAATTTAAGTGAACGTAATATCCCATATATTACTCATGTAATATCTCAAGTTAAGTCTCTTGGTCTTGAGACATGTGTTACACTTGGTATGGCGGATAAAGAACAGTTGATAAAATTAAAAGAGGCTGGTCTTGATTATTATAATCATAATATTGATACTTCAGAGGAATATTATTCTAAAGTTATTACAACTAGAAAATTTGAGGATAGATTAAAAACCTTAAATAATATAAACGAGGCTGGTCTTAAGACATGTAGTGGTGGAATTATTGGCATGGGTGAGACTATCGAAGATAGATTGAATATGCTGATTACTTTAGCTAATTTAGAAAAACAGCCAGAATCTGTGCCAATTAATAAATTAGTAAAAATAAAAGGAACGCCTCTAGAAAACTCTAAGGATATTAGTGATTTAGATTTTGTAAGAATAATTGCTATAGCTAGAATTATGTTACCAAAATCTTTTGTTCGACTGTCAGCTGGAAGAGAGACTATGCCGCAAATTATGCAGATTCTTTGCTTTTTTGCGGGAGCAAATTCCATTTTTTATGGAGAAAAATTACTTACTGCACCTAATAATATTGCAAATGATGATATTGAATTATTTAAGTCTATAGGTATTGAGCCTTTAGCTGTAAATTTGTAATTTTATATATAGAGACAATGGCATTTATTTGGGTATAAAATGGGAACAAAAAGCACTACTTGTAATTGGTATAATGAGTGTAATAATTTTGTTTGGCATCCTTATACTCAAGCGCAAATAGCTCCAGTTCCTTTACAAGTAGCTAGTACAAAAGGTTCAACTATT
>CAZTUN010000009.1:12539-32690 GCA_964616845.1 uncultured Rickettsiales bacterium
GATGGGGTCGCCTCTTGGTGGACTGCTTGCCATGGCTATAATCATCCTTATATTATAGAAAAGGTGACAAAGCAGCTTAATCAAATGCCACATATAATGTTTGCAGGTCTTGCTCATGAAGGAGCTTATAGTTTATCAAAAAGATTAGCAAGCTTGGCATCTATGGATAGAGTGTTTCTTACAGATTCTGGTTCTGTTGCTGTAGAGACCGCTATGAAAATGGCAGTTCAATATTGGAAGAATAAAGGTTTTAAGCGTAAAGATAAATTTGTTAGTTTTTCTAACGCATATCACGGAGATACTATGGGTTGCATGTCTTTATGTGATCCAGATGATGGTATGCATGTTTTATTTCATGACTATATGCCAAAACAATATTCTATTGCCTTGCCAACGGAAGAATATGCATTTGCAGAATTTGAAACTCTATTGTCTGATTTAGAACAAACTATTGCAGCTGTTATATTAGAGCCACTAGTTCAGGGTGCTGGTGGAATGAAATTTCACTCACCAGATGTGGTTGCAGAGATATATCGTATTTGCAAGAAGAAAAATATATTATTTATAGCAGATGAAATTATGACAGGATTTGGAAGAACTGGTCATTTTTTTGCCTGTGATGAAGCAGGAATAAAGCCAGATATTTTGTGTTTGGGTAAAGCACTAACTGGTGGTGTCATGTCTCTAGCTGCTGTTGTAACTCATAATTATATATATCAAGCATTTCTTGGAGATAGTTTAGATACGGCACTTATGTGTGGACCTACTTATATGGCAAATCCATTATCATGTGCGGCAGCCAATGCATCTTTAGATTTATTTGCGCAAGAAAATCGTCAGAAAGCAGTTTCTGGTATTGAAGATCAACTTTATCAAGAATTAAAACTATGCAAAGATTTGCCTAATGTAATAGATGTAAGGGTTAAGGGGGCTATAGGAGTTGTTCAAATAAAAAATATATCTTATAAGCAAATATTAGAATTAAGAAAGAAATTTATAGCTGAAGGGATTTGGCTAAGACCATTTTCTGATGTTATATATATAATGCCAGCCTTCACAATTTCTCATGATGAGTTAACAAAGATCACTCAAGCAACTAAGAAAATATTAAAATCATTCTTTTCTTGATGAAACTAAATAATGATAGTGAATTATAAAACAAGCTCAATATTTTAAAAATATAAAATTTTGTTCTTATTTGAAAATGAACTATATTACCATACTATGGCTTGTGCGCAAAGGTAGTTGTGGATCGCCAAGAGTTGTTTGAGGAGGTTGGGGCTCTCGTTGTTCTATTGCAGCAAAAAGAGCTGAAAGTTCATCACCTTGTGCTGGAGATGGGGATAGCCTTGCTCGCTTGGCATCTGTTGATGGTTGGGCAGGTTGTAAATTTTTTGCTAAAGTTCTAACCTCTTTTAAGTAATAAGAGGTTGTAGAATGTAATCTTTTAGATTCTTTCTTGTAATCCTCAAAAAGATTAAATTTATTAGTTTGTGTTTTAATTAATTCTTCAAAATTATCTTTTTTATCGAAAATGCATTTTATTCTGAAAGCAATAAGCTTTGCACGATCGTCTGCTTGTTGCTGTACTGAAGTTGGAGAGCTTGCTTGCAAAGTGACGTTCGTAGCAAGTAAATTTATAATATTGTTAGTTTTACTATCCTCAATATTAAGAGCATTAAGTAAATCTGCAAAGAGAGCAAATAATTCACCTAATTGCTCATTTGTAGTTATCCTAGATATAAAGTTATCTTTTTGCTCCTTAGAAATAGCAACTTTGATAGAAGTTTGCCATTTATTGGAGATAGATTTTATTAATGATTCTTTAGTAAACATTTTAGATATTGAATATGTGGTTAATTATTTTACTAATTGCGATAATAAGCTTTTTGATAAAAAATACAATAATTAATTACCAAATAATCCACCTAGTGGATTATTTGAGGAGTTATTTTTTGTTGTAGAAGAGTTATTTTGATTTAATAAGTTAGTTCCAGGTAATATGCCGCTACCTTGGAGACGTTGGTTTTTTATGGATTGGGTAAAATTATCGCTGCCGGGCTTTCTAATAGAAAAAGTTGGAGGATTTGCAGATGAGGAATCATCTTTAGATTCTTTTGCATCGCTAGAATCGGTTTTTTGAAAAAATTTTGCTATAGAATCTGGTAATTGTATATTTTGTGGAAGAGGGATTTTCGAGAAGTCAAACCCTATAAGATAAAGAACAACTATTACTACAAGAGCTAGTCCAGTTACAGTAATTACAGTTGCAAGGATAGATCTTATTAGCATTGCTGCTACAAAAACAGCCAATGCAAGACCAATATAGATCAAAGCAGGGTTATTAGTGGACTGTATTGCAGCAATAATAGAGTTTACATCCATGAATTATACTGCCCTTGAATTAGATATTTTCTTCGTCAACCCACTCGCGCATTTTTAGACTCATGTGCTCCATTGCTTTTCTGGTGGCTTGAGCTTCTTCAGAAGTGTCTTTTTCAAATTGGTGATATTTGCTTACATAGGTTCTAAAAGAAGGAGATTCATTTAATTTAAGCGCAGCATCAGCAATAGCAATAAAATAAGAAGAGCGATCAGCATAATTTGGATCAGCTGCGACATTTTTTAGATAATTAGCATAATTTACTAAGCCAGTTTCTTGATCATCTTGTAACATTTGCCCCATATATTTGCCCATTAGATATTTATCTCGGTCGCCTATATTTGGGTTATCGATAACCTGCATCAAATTTTGCATTTCTGGTGAAATCGCCATATTTGCTGAAGATTCCATAAGTTCAACCCCAGAAGGGCATTTTGCCATAAGTTCCTGAACGTTCTGAGATATTTTTGCTATTTCTTCTTGATGTTCTTCCATGCGCTGGGCTATAGACATTAGTAATAATCTCCGTTATATATTTATGCATTACACAAATATTGGCAATTTGCTAATAATTGATATCTTTAAAGGTCAGATACTACTATTAACCATAATTTTGTCAATTATATTTTATAAAACTCAATATATTGTTTACTCTTTATCCAACTCATAAGCTGTATGTAAAGCTCTTAGTGCTAATTCAGTGTATTCCTCATCAATTAGTACGCTAATTTTTATTTCAGATGTGGTTATAACTAATATATTTATCGACTTGTCGGCTAAAGTTTGAAACATTTTTTGAGCAAGTCCTGCGTGACTACGCATTCCGACGCCAACAACAGACACTTTGGCAACGTTTTCGTTAATAAGTAATTTTCCGTAGCCTATTTGTTTATGATTTTTATCTAAAGCTAATTTAGCACGAGCAACATCTGCCTTAGGAATGGTAAAGGTAATATCAGTTTTTTGACCGTTTTCTGTGATATTTTGTACAATCATATCAACATTAATTTCTTGCTCGGTTAAAGGAGCAAATACGTTTGCTGCAACACCTGGCTTATTAGGTACGTCAGTTAGGGTTATTTGCGCTTCATTTCTACTATAAGTTACACCTGTTACTAAATGTCTTTCCACAACTTCCTCCTCGTTAACCAATAATGTTCCTGGGATATCTTGAAAACTTGATAAAACTTGTACTCTTACATTATGCTTCATTGCCATCTCTACTGAGCGAAGTTGCAAAACTTTTGCGCCTAAGGAAGCCATTTCGAGCATTTCTTCGTAAGCTACTTTTTCTAATTTGCGTGCTTTTGGAACTAATCTTGGGTCAGAAGTATAAATTCCATCAACATCAGTATAGATATCGCAAAGATCAGCTTCAAGTGCCGCTGCTAGTGCTACTGCTGAAGTATCAGAGCCTCCTCTACCTAGGGTAGTTATACGATTATCCTCAGTAACTCCTTGGAACCCTGCCATTACAGCTACTTGTCCATCATTTAAAGATTTTTTTAGATGCTCTGCTTCTATGCCTTCAATTCTAGCTTTTGAGTAAACATTATCAGTTTTTAAGCCTATTTGCCAGCCTAGCCAAGAACGGGCATTAATACCAATTTCTTGAAGAGCTAAAGCTAAAAGTCCAGCAGTTACTTGTTCGCCAGATGCAACTATGGCATCATATTCTTGAAGAGACTCTTTTGTGTTTAGGCTAGATATTTCTTCAGCCCACCCCACTAATTCATTTGTTTTTCCTGACATAGCTGAAACAACTACGGCAACTTTATTGCCACGTTCAACTTCACGTTTAACTAGGGTTGCAACATGCTTAATTCTTTCTATGTTGGCAACACTAGTACCACCAAATTTCTGTACAATTATCGGCATTAGCTATAAATACATTAAATTGATTATATTTTTTACAGCTAAGGCTTTTAATATGAAATTAGGATAATGTCTACAAATGAGTGAAAAAAAAGAGCAATTATCTACATTCACCAATTCAACCATAGACAAGGAAGAGGTTGAAAAATTCTCCATAATAGCAGAACAATGGTGGGACGAGGATGGGAAATTCAAGCCGTTGCATAGATTAAATCCGCTGCGTATATCCTTTATAAAAGAACAAATAATTAATCATTTTTCGCTAAATATTTCTAATCAAGAGATGCCTTTAGCAGGGATTAATATATTAGATGTTGGTTGTGGAGGAGGATTGTTAGCTGAGCCTTTGGCAAGGCTGGGAGCTAATGTTATGGCAATTGACGCTTCGGAGAAAAACATAAAGATTGCTAAGGCTCATGCAGATATTTCTCGTTTAGATATAAATTATCAAAATATAACTGTAGAAGAGTTAGCCGAGACAAAAATTATTTTTGATGTTGTTTTAGCTATGGAAGTTGTTGAGCATGTTGCAAATATAGATAAATTTCTTCAATCAATAGTAAAAATAACTAAAACTAGTGGTTTAATATTTGTAGCAACTATAAATCGTACTATAAAGTCTTATCTTGCTGCAATTATTGGTGCTGAATATGTTTTGCGTTGGTTGCCGATAGGTACGCATGATTGGCATAAGTTTATGAAGCCATCAGAAATTTATAATCATATGCATAATCAGAATGTTGTAGTTAAATATGTGCAAGGAGTTAGTTTTAATCCTTTGCTGGCGAAGTGGTATCTGTCTAAAGATACTGATATAAATTATATTATGGTGATAGAAAAATTATAATTGGCACAAGAGATCTTTAAAATTAGCTATTAAGGGTGGAAAAGATAATGGAAAGACATAAAGTTGAAGATGGTAGACCATCACCTGAAGCACTTCTTGAGGAAGCAAATAAAGAACATCGTGGAAAATTAAAAATATTCTTAGGAGCGTCTCCTGGAGTAGGAAAAACCTATGCTATGTTAGGCGATGCTATGGCATTAAAAAAAGAAGGGCTTGATGTTGTAATAGGGATAGTTGAAACGCATGGTCGTAAAGATACAGAGGCTTTGACTAAGGGGTTAGAAATCATACCGCGCAAAAATATAGTCTATCGTAATATTACATTTCAAGAGATGGATATAGATGCTATATTAGAGCGTAATCCAAAAGTTGTATTAGTCGATGAACTAGCCCATACAAATATTGAAGGAAGTAGACATCCAAAACGCTATCAAGATGTAGAAGAGTTATTGAATGCAGGGATAGATGTATTTTCAACTATTAATATACAGCATATAGAAAGTTTAAATGGTGTAGTAAGTAAAATATCTGGAATACAAATAAAAGAAACTGTTCCAGATCGTGTTTTACAAATGGCAGATGAAATAGAGTTGGTAGATATTCCGCCAAAAGAGCTACAAAAAAGATTGCAGGAAGGTAAAGTATACGTTCCTGAACAAGCAAAAAAAGCTATACATAATTTTTTCACGCAAAGCAATCTTACGGCTCTAAGAGAGATGGCTTTACGGTTTACAGCAGAACGAGTTGATTCTCAGATGTTGCAGCTTATGCAGGTGCAAGGTATAGCTGAAAATTGGCCAACACGTGATCGTATAATGGTGTGTATAGGTGATGATTATGAAGGTATGGAACTGGTTAGGATATGCCATCAAACGGCAACCAGATGGAAGGCTCCTTGGATGGCAGTTCACGTAAATACAGATAGTCAAACATCACTTGCAACAGATACAGATTACGTAACTAAAGCCTTGCATTTAGCAGAAGAATTAGGCGGAGAGGTTGTTACACTTGCCGCCGACGATATAGTTGGAGAAATTCTACAATTTGCAAAATCAAGAAATGTTAGTCATATTATAGTTGGTAAGCCACCAAAACGTAAGTGGTATAGAATTTTTAACCAACCTTTTGCAATAGAATTATATAAAAGAAGTACTTTCTTAAAGGTAATTCTTGTGCCTACTGTTGACATAGTAGTGCATGAACGAGAAGAAAAGAAAAAGAAAAATATTATAAAAAATGCTAGTAAAGATTATGTTGGTTATATAGTTGCAACTTTTGCTTGTCTTATTGCCTTATTTTGTGCAATGGGTGTTGATTATTTGTTACCTGTAAGAAATCTTTCGCTTATTTTTATGTTGGCAATTTTATATGTTGCAAGTAGGTACGGATTATTTCCAGCTCTATACACATTAGTTCTAGGACTATTTAGTTATAATTTCTTTTTTATAGAGCCAAGATATACTATAGGTTCGTTTCATCGCGAACATATGTTGAATTCTTTCTTTTTTATACTTGTTGCTACGTTAGTTAGTAAAAAAGCTTCTGCAATCAGGGATCAAGTTCAGGCTATTCAACAAAATGCTGATCGTACTGCAAGTTTATATGGATTTAGTAAAAAAATATCAGCAGCATCTGATACAGACACTGTTTATAAAGCGGTGGTAAGGCATTTAGCTGAGATTTTTAATGTTAAGGTTACGATGTTAGTCCCAGTTCATGATATGCTTAAAGTAGTTGGAGGTTATCCACATTTAGATGAATTGGCTAGGGGCGCTGCTATGTGGTCGTGGAAAAAAAATGAGGCAGCAGGCCATTCAACTAGTACGTTACCTGCTTCGCAATGGATGTTTGTTCCGATGCAAACAGATAGTGGAGCAATTGGAGTAATTGGTATAGAATTTCTTGATAAAACAAAAGTTTTACTGTCAAATCAAAAAAGAATACTAGATGCTTTGTCTCATCAAGCTGCTGTTGCTATTGAAAGAATTCAATTATCTGAAACTATTAGTGAGGCAAAAGTTCATAATGAAGCTGAGAAATTAAGATCCGCATTATTATCATCGATAGCGCACGATTTTTGCGAACCAATTGCTGTAGTTATGGATAAAGTATGGAAAATTAGAGACGATAAGGAAAAATTAAATGAGGAAGAGCATCAGAAAGCTTTAGATACTATATATAAAGAAGTTAGTAGAATGAATCGTTTTGTAAAAAATATTGTCGATATTTGCAAAAGTGGTAGCGACAAAATAGACTTAAAAAAAGAATTAATAAACATTGAAGATATATTTTCTGTGGTAGAGGAGCGTAGTTCTAAATTAATTTCTATGCGTAAGATTATTGTTAATATAGAAGAAGAAATGCCGCAAATAGAAGTTGATCCCGTATTATTAGAGCAGGCTGTTACAAATATTTTTACCAATTTTTGTGAAGCAAGTAATGACGGAAGAAGTCTAAAAATTGATTGCAAGAGCAATAAAGAAATGGCGGTTATAAATTTTAATTATATTAACGATAATATTAGAAAAGATGAAATAGAGAATATAATTTTTGAATTATCTGCTGATAAAGATCGCTTAAGTCATAAACAAACTAATCTTGCTCTAGTTAGGTTTATGGTAACAAGTAGTATAATTGAGGCTCACGGAGGTGGTATGAGAGTAGAAATAAAAGAGGATGATAACTCGCTATTAATAAGTCTAACTGTACCGTTTTTGGCAAACGAAGTGCAACAAAACAGTTAAGCTATTATGTTTATATCAAGGTATAGCCAAAACTGAGGTTAGTTAAAAAGCCGCTTGTAAACAAGCACTTGTACTTTTGTTAGCAAAAGATCCGTTCAATTCTGTATTTGGTAATTCTGTATCTGGACTAGGTGCTTTAGTTCCATTCATTTTATTTATCATTTTACTTAGCTCAAGTTCTATTTTATTTACCGTACTAAGTATTTTAAGCTGACCATTAGTGCATTTAAGATGATTGCGGACAATTATATTTTTAGGGGTATTACCTTCTTTATCACGGTGAAAAAGATTTGCTGTTAACCATATAAGGCTATCAAATCTATCATCTAAACTATTTTTTGCGGCTATATGCAAAACATTTCTTCCTGTTGCAGGATCAGGTAGATTAACGTAGTTTTGAATGGTATCTGGATCGATATATTGAATAGATTTTAAACAATCGGTAAATTTTTTACAATGAGCAGAATCGGCATATCTTACAATAAAGTGCAATATTTGAAAATCTTTCAGATCAAGAAGTTGTTTATCACCATCTCTGCTAAATAATATACAAGCAATATTAGCAAAATATTGACGCACAGGATTGGTCGAGTTAGAGCGTTCACTAAAATCTTTACTGTTGATTATTTGTAATGGAGATAGACCGCTATTATCTTTTTCAAATATTATGTTTTTATTACTTTCAATAAATAACTTATAAACTTGTTCTTGAGGAGCTTTTCTATTAGAAGAATCATGTTTTAAAAGACTATGTAGAGCTGTTTGACCAGAATTATTAGTAAAACATGGATTGGCTCCTCCTTTTAGTAATGCATTACACAGATTAAAATCGCCATTTTCAGCGCAAATATGAAGGGGAGTTTGTCTTTTTTTTAGATATTGGAGTGTAGGATGAGGAGATTTATGTTCGTTATGGTAACGAACCTCTTCTCTTATTTGTGAGATAATAATTTGAGCATTTTCTGAGCTTGCAGCATTAGTTTGTAATATACTAAATTGTTTTTTAAACTCGTCAAAGGTTGCTTCATCTATATAACTAGTTCGTTCTTGCATAGTAGTCTATTCCCCATAATTTAGATTATTAAGAAACGGCTTTATATTCAATTCCTTCAACCTCTAGGGCTTTTTTGTATGAGGGAAGATTAGTTATATTTTTTAGTAATTTCTTAGTATTCAAACCAAAATGAACTGGCATTGGAATAGTCCAATTAGCAATGACAGTAATTAAAATATCTGCTATAGTTGGTTGATTTCCACATAAAAAAGGATGTTGATTTAGAGTTTGTTCTACTTCTTTCCATAAGTTATATAGATTGCGATGAGCAATATCTAATAATTCATCAGCTTCATGCTCTTTTTTATTGCGAATCAAGAAGAAAATTCTTGCGTAAGCAGGGTGAAGTGTTGCGTTAGCAAACATTAGCCACTCAAGGGCTAAAATCCTTTCTTTGCCAGATTTAGGCAATAATGTATTAGGGGTATTATCAAGTAAATATTGTAATATAGCAACTCCTTCTCTTATAACAAAATCGTTATGGATTAGGGTTGGCACTTGACCACGAGGATTGATTTCCAAGAAATGAGGATCTTTTGTTTTACGATTATCTAACCAAATATTCTTTAATTCTATTGGCAGATTTAGTTCATTTAGAACAACATGAACCGCCATTGAACATGCACCAGGCGAAAAGTATAATTTATACATTTTTATATCCAATTAGTTACTATCTTTACTATTAAATACTATAAATACTAAATTGTAAAGAGTCATAGCATTTAAAATATGCCAAATAAAATGAGTACCAACAGTGATATAATTACAGACAGAAAAATCTATGGTTCTAAAAAATAAAGAAGCAGTAAATATTATAGTTGTTTTTGTGAGAATGATAAAAGAGGGATTTTTTATTTTGTTTAGATAAATTGCCATAATAATCATAGTTAAGTAAGCAGGTATATATAAAATACTGCCATTTAAAGTATTGGCTGGTATGTAAATATTAGTTAAGCCATTTATAATAAGAAAAATGCTTAAGATAGCAGTAGATTTTAAAATAGAAAATTTGGCTATGCGGTATAAAAATGCAAAAATATAAAGATGAATAAATATTGTTATAGGAATAACGTCAGCTAGCATGTATGTGTTTGTTGCGTGGATATGCCATAAGCTGCTGCCTATAAAAATAGAAGCAATAAGCAAAATTAAAGCTAATATATCAAATTTATTTCTTTTATTAGGACATGGTTGCCAGTAGCGAATTAGTAAAACTAATGCTGCAACTAGAAAAGCTAAATTGCTTATAGTGTTTAAGGGTTCAAAAGAAAGTGAAGTTAGATTAATTCTTTCACAATAATCAAGAGAAATGCTAGGATTTTGAGGCATAAAAATAATTGATATTTGCGTTAGTTAACAAACTTAACCGTATATCATAATAATGCATAAATATATTTATGTAAAATTGATTAATTAAGCCTTGTTATTAAGAATTAATTATAATTTAATTTTAATCTCTTCCTAAGATTAAACAATTCTGCTAAGAGAATTTTTTCATATGTTAATATAATAAATGGACATTAAAAAATGACAATTTTGTCAAATATTTATAACTTAAAAGCAAATCAATACTTATTTACTAGTGAGTCAGTATCAGAGGGGCATCCAGATAAAGTTTGCGATCAAATATCTGATGCAATATTAGATGAATTGCTTAATGTAAATAATGAGGCGAGAGCTGGAATCGAAACTTTAGCAACAACTAACAGGGTTGTTATAGCAGGAGAAACAAGAGGAGCTGAGAAGATTGATCATAAAAAAATGGAAGAAATAGCTCGAACAGTTATAAAAGATATTGGTTATGATCAAAAAGGATTTAGTTGGCGCAATGCTAATATAGAAGTTTTAGTTCACAAACAGTCTCAAGATATAGCAATAGGGGTTGATGAGACAAATAACAAAAAAGAGGGTGCTGGAGATCAAGGTTTAATGTTTGGCTATGCATGTGATGAAACAGATGTATTTATGCCAGCTCCTATATTTTATGCTCATAAAATATTAAAAGAATTAGCAAATTTAAGACATAATGGTGAGGTTAGATTAGGTCCTGATTCAAAAAGTCAAGTTACCTTAATATATGAAAATGGTTATCCTATAAAAGTTGCCTCTGTGTTGGTTTCAACTCAGCACCAAGAAGGTCTTTCACAAAAACAAGTTAGAGAAATAATTCGCCCTGTAGTTGAAAATGCTTTTCCTAAAAATTGGATGTGTGAAGAAGATAGTTTTTTAGTTAACCCTACAGGAAAATTTGTTATAGGTGGACCAGATGGAGATTGCGGACTAACTGGAAGAAAAATAATAGTTGATACTTATGGTGGAGCTGCTCCACACGGAGGAGGAGCTTTCTCTGGTAAAGATCCAACTAAAGTAGATCGTTCTGCCGCTTATATGGCTAGATATTTAGCAAAGAATATAGTAGCTAGCGGTATTGCAGGTCAGTGCGATATCCAAATAGCTTATGCAATAGGAGTAGCAGAGCCAATTTCGTTTTATGTTAATACCTTTAAAAATTCTAAAATATCAAATCGTGAATTAGAAAAATTTATTTTAGAGAATATAGATTTAACACCTAAAGGAATTCGTAAATATTTAAAATTAAATCAAGCAATTTATAGAAAAACAGCAGCTTATGGACATTTTGGTAGGGAATCGGAGCAAAATGGTTGTTTTTCATGGGAGAAGCTAGATTTAGTAGAGAAACTTAAGAAATTACTATAATTAATTATGACTCAAGTTGAAAAGCCCATAATGGCAAAAGATATGTTGCGTTCTTTTGGGAGAGTAAGAGGGCGAATCATTAGCGATAAGCAAAAGAAAATAATCGAAGATAATTTGCCAAGATTATCTATTGCTGATGACCTAAGTGATTTATCTCGAGCCTTTAGCTGCGATATAAAACAGTTAGCTCTAGAAATTGGTTCAGGTAGCGGTGAGTTTATTGTGCATATGGCTAAGAATAATCCTCAAATTGGCTTTGTTGCTTGCGAGCCGTACTTAAATGGAATATCAAATATTGTTCAATTGATTAATAAAAATAATATTGAAAATATAAGAATTTTTCGTGGTGATGCACGTATATTATTAAAATCTTTAATTCCTGATACATTAGACTATGTATATATATTATTTCCAGATCCTTGGCCTAAGGCAAAGCATCATAAAAAAAGGTTAATAAATGATAACTTACTAGAAATTTTATCTAAAGCTATGAAGTCTAACGCTAAGTTGCTGATCGCAACGGATCATAGAGACTATGAATCATGGATTCTTAGTTTTATGTTAAGATGTAAGGAATTTAAGTGGATTATTAAAAAAATAGATGATTGTTTAAACCCGCCTAAGTTCTGGATTGAAACAAGATATCAACAAAAAGCTAATAAAGCTGGAAGATATTCAGTTTTCTTAGAGTTTATAAGAAAATAGCCTAAATATATAGGGTTATTACAAATTATTTGTGCTATTTTAGCTTTTTACGTTATATAGATATATTGGATTTAGGGTATTATTGAGCGAAAATCATAGGAAATATTATGGAAAAAACAGATATAGAATTGTCAGCAAGGGAAATTTTTGGACTAGATATAGATATGAAAATCCCTGCCTTTAGTACACGTAATGAATATGTTCCAGAAATAGATAGTAATTATTGTTTTAACAAGCAAGTTACAATGAGTATTTTAGCTGGATTTGTCTATAATCGTAAAGTTTTAATACAAGGTTATCATGGCACTGGTAAGTCAACCCATATAGAACAAGTTGCTGCAAGGCTTAATTGGCCATGTTTTAGAGTTAATTTAGATGGGCACATTACAAGGATTGATTTAATTGGTCGAGATGCAATTATTTTAAAGGACGATAAACAAGTAACTGAATTTAGAGATGGCATAATTCCTTGGGCACTGAAAAGACCAATAGCATTGGTATTTGATGAATATGACTCTGCTCGTCCAGACGTGATGTTTGTGTTGCAAAGAGTTTTAGAATCTAAAGGTAAGCTTACATTGCTAGATACCAATCAAGTTATAAATCCACATCCTTGTTCAAGAATATTTGCTACAGCAAATACAGTTGGTCTTGGCGACACAACTGGTCTTTATTATGGTGTACAACCAATTAATCAAGGTCAAATGGATCGCTGGAATATTGTTGCAACGCTAAATTACTTAAGCTTAGAAGAAGAATGTGCAATTATTGTTGCAAAAGTTGAACAATTGAAATCTGATCCAGAATTAGTAAAACAAATGGTTACTATGGCAGATTTAACTAGACAAGGATTTAAGTCTGGAGATATTTCCATTGTTATGTCACCACGTACGGTTATAACTTGGGCGGAAAACTATTTTATTTTTAATAACCTTGAAGAGTCTTTTAAATTAACATTCCTTAACAAATGTGATGTTAGTGAATATAATATTATCGCTGAATACTATCAACGTTGTTTTAATAAAGAGTTACTAGCATAATATAAATTATAGGTAATATGTTTAATTATATAGTTAAGCGAGTCTTATTTATAATTCCAACTTTGCTTGGAATTATGTTACTTAATTTCTTGATTGTTCATATGGCTCCTGGTGGTCCTGTTGAGCAAATGATAGCTAAGATTACTCACGTTGGAGGGCAAGCTACAGACAGATTCTCAGCTGGTTCTGAAATTGTTTCGGCTAATAATTCAAATAAGCAAATCTTGCAACAAAATAGCTCTAATATAAAATACCAAGGTGCGCAAGGAATTGATCCTGAATTAATAAAAAGATTAGAAATAATGTATGGTTTTGATAAACCTTTGCATGAACGCTTCTTTAAAATGGTTAAAAATTACCTAGTCTTTGATTTTGGAAATAGTTTTTATAAAGATCAGAGCGTTCTTAGTTTAATTACTAGTAAAATGGCTGTATCGATTTCTTTAGGTTTTTGGAGTATGTTAATAATTTACTCTTTATCTATACCTCTTGGAATTGCCAAGGCGGTTAGAGATGGTAGTAAATTTGATATATATAGTTCGGTTATTATTTCTATTGCATATGCAATACCTGGTTTTTTATTTGCAGTATTGCTAATCGTTTTATTTGCAGGAGGAAGCTATTGGCAAATTTTTCCGTTACGCGGACTAGTTTCAAGTAATTTTGATAGTTTAAATGTAATTGCAAAAATTAAAGATTATATTTGGCATATAACATTACCAGTTATAGCGATGTCTATTGGCGGCTTAGTATCTCTTACAATGCTGACAAAAAATTCTTTTATTGATGAGATCCATAAGCAATATGTTGTTACAGCTAGAGCTAAGGGGGTAGCGGAGAGAAATATTTTATATGGTCATGTTTTTCGTAATGCAATGCTAATAATAATAGCAGGTTTTCCTTCAGCATTAATTGGAATATTATTTACAGGCTCTTTATTAATTGAATCTATTTTTTCTTTAGATGGATTAGGATTGTTAGGTTTTGAATCAATAGTTAATCGAGATTATCCAGTTATGTTTGGAACTTTATATATATTTTCGTTGGTTGGATTAATATTAAATTTAATAGGGGATATTATGTATGTATTAATAGATCCTAGAATAGATTTTGAAAGGCGAAATATATGAAACTATCGCCAATTACTAAGCGTAGACTAAATAATTTTTATAATAATAAAAGGGGATTTTTTGCTTTTATATTATTTATGATATTATTTTTTATAAGCTTGACCTCGGATTTAATTGCCAATGATAAACCTATATTTATTTGGTTTAAAGGTAGGGCATATGTTCCTATTTTTAAAGCATATAATGAAATAGAATTTGGCGGAGATTTTGAAACTGAAGCCGATTATCGTGATCCTTATGTAAAAGATCTTATAAAAAATAAAGGTAAAGGTTTTATTATTTGGCCATTAATAAAATATAGCTATAAAACAATTAATTATGATTTAACCGTTCCAGCCCCATCTCCTCCAAGCAAAAATAATATTTTAGGAACGGATGATCAAGGTAGAGATGTATTTGCGAGGGTTTTATATGGATTTAGAATAACAATGCTATTTGCTCTTATACTTACAATTTTAAGTAGCGTTATTGGAGTAATAGTCGGGGCTATAGAAGGATATGTTGGAGGAAAATTAGATCTATTAATACAACGATTTATAGAAATATGGTCTGGAATGCCAGTGTTATTTATATTTATAATTCTTGCAAGTTTAGTTACACCAAATTTTTGGTGGCTATTATTGGTTATGTTATTATTTCATTGGACTGCTTTAGTTGGAGTTGTAAGAGCTGAATTCTTAAAGGCTCGTAATCTAGAATATGTTAAAGCCGCTAAAGCCCTAGGAGTTCCAGAATATATTATAATATTTAGGCATATATTACCAAATGCAGCTATTGCAACAATAACTTATATACCATTTGTTTTAACTGGATCTGTTACGGCCTTAACCTCGCTAGATTTCTTAGGCTTTGGCTTGCCAGTAGGAGATCCTTCATTAGGCGAACTCCTTGCACAAGGAAAAACAAATTTACAAGCACCATGGCTTGGAATTACAGCATTTATTTCTATATCATTATTATTGTCACTTTTAATATTTATTGGAGAGGCAGTAAGAGATGCTTTTGATCCAAGGAAAATATAGTAAGTACAATTATTTAGCAGCAGCGCTTTATATCAGAAAATTTTTTATATATTCTATTCATATAAAATTGTCGTTCAGTTATAATTGATGAATTATTCTTACTTGAATCGCAAGATAATATATAATCTTCATAGGCTGAGTCGCCAGTTATCTGTCTTAAGAAATGCCAAATTTTTTTAAATCTATTCATGTTGATTTTTTATATTTTTAAAACAAACAATTATCGTATCAGTAATTACCACTAATAATATTAATAAAAATATTACAGTTAAAGTAAGAACTATATATTGATTAAAAATTAACTGGGAAGTGAGTTTATAACTTTGCTCGTGTAAAGGTAAAGTTAAGATTTTTTGCTTTAAATTACGAATTATAGTAAGGATTCCTATTCTAGAATCAGAACTAAATATTTTCTGCCAAGCCGCACTACTAGTAATTGCAGTCAATGCAATAAGGGGTAATAGGGTAACAAAAATAAATTTCTTTTTACCTGATTTAATTAGAATAGAAGTTGCGATACATAAAGCAATCGCAGCTAATATTTGATTAGATATGCCAAATAAAGGCCAAAGCATATTTACTCCGCCATTGGGATCAATTACACCTGCATATAAAAAATACCCCCAAGACCCTACGGCGATAAAACTAGTTATTAATATAGAAGGATAATGGTTGCTTTGACCAAGCCAAGGAGAAAATTTAGCAAATAAATCTTGTAGCATAAAGCGGCAAACTCTAGTCCCTGCATCTAAAGTAGTTAAAATAAATACAGCTTCAAACATAATAGCAAAATGATACCATATGGATAATAGATTATCGCCAAAAGCTTTGCCAAAAATTGATGCCATGCCAACTGCTAAAGATGGAGCTCCACCAGTTCGTGAAAATAAACTAGTTTCGCCCATTTTATTAGCTAAGTCTTGCATAGTGTTTAAGTTTAATTCAAAACCAAAAGAATTTATTACTTTTATTGCAGATTCTGCTGTGTTTCCAATAATGCCTACTGGACTATTGATAGCAAAGAAAATTCCTGGTTCTTGTATAGAAGCTGCAATTAATGCCATGACTGCAACAAAAGATTCTAAAATCATACTGCCATAACCAATCATAGGAATATTACTTTCAGAGCTAATAAGTTTAGGTGTAGTTCCAGATGCAATTAAAGAATGAAAGCCAGAAATTGCACCACAAGCAATAGTTATAAATAAGAAAGGAAATATTTTTCCTGCAAAAATTGGTCCACTGCCATCAATAAAGTGAGTAATTTTTGGCATGCGAAGTTCAGGGTTAAGAATAATTATAGCAATAGCCAATAATCCAATTGTTCCAAGTTTCAAGAATGTAGACAAATAATCTCTCGGAGCAAGTAGCAACCATACTGGTAAAGTTGCTGCTGCAAGACCATATAGCATAATACTAAATGCTAAAAATAAACTATCACGGTCAAAAATTTGGCTTATAGCAGGTATATTATTAATATATTTTCCTAAAATAACTGATCCTATCATTAAAATTAAGCCAATAATAGATGCTTCAATTATTTTTCCTGGTCTTAAATAAGTTAGATAAATTCCAATAAACATAGCAATAGGGATAGTACTAACTACAGTAGCGGTTCCCCAAGGACTATGTTTTAGTGCGTTAACTACAACAAGTCCGAGTACGGCAATTAAAATTATCATTATCATGATAATACCAAGGCTTGCTGCAAAACTACCGATTTTGCCTAATTCTTCCTTAGCCATGTGAATTAAGGTTTTTCCATTTTTGCGAGTTGAGCAAAATAAAATTACCATATCTTGTACACAACCACCAATTACAGCTCCTACCAATATCCATAAAAAGCCAGGCAAGTAACCAAATTGAGCGGCTAGTGTTGGTCCGATTAGAGGGCCAGGTCCTGCAATGGCAGCAAAATGATGACCAAATACAATCCATTTATTTGTAGGTATGTAATCTCTACCATCATTAAAGCGCACTGCTGGAGTGGGAAGGTTATAGTCAAGAGTAAGTACCTTGGCAGCTATCCAGCTACTATAAAAGCGATAAGCCAGCAAATATAAACATACAGCCGTAGTAATTAACCACAAGCTACTAATAGAATTACTAGAAGAAAATATTTTACTTAAACAAAAAGTAAAAATTAGGGCTATTATAAACCATAAAATTTTTTTCTTCATAAGTCACAACACAATTAAAGTTAGTTATTTTTTAATAACAAACAATATGACATGTAAAATAAAAATCAGCTATATTTTGATTTTTATAAACTATTATTATTTTTTGCCTTCTTGCTGTGCCTTTAGTCTGATTCGTAAGGCATTTAGCTTAATAAATCCTTCAGCATCTTTTTGATTATAGACATCATCTGCTTCAAAAGTTACTAAGTCTTGCTTGTATAAACTATGAGAAGATTTTCTTCCCACTGTTGTTACAGATCCCTTATATAGTTTTAGGCGTACTAAACCAGAAACATAAGATTGTGAATTATCTATAGCTGCTTGGAGCATTAAGCGTTCAGAAGTCCACCAATAACCATTATAAATAAGTTCGGCATATTTAGGCATTAATTCGTCTTTTAAATGGGCAGATTGTTTATCGAGAGTAATACTCTCAATGGCACGGTGAGCTTTAAGCAAAATTGTTCCACCTGGTGTTTCATATACACCTCTTGATTTCATGCCAACATAACGATTTTCTACTAGATCTAGTCTACCGATACCATGTTTACCGCCAAGCTCATTTAATTTTTGTAATAAATTGGCTGGAGATAATTTTTGACCATTAACATGAGTAGGGTCGCCATGATTAAATTCTATTTCTATATATTCTGGTTGATTTGGAGCTTCTTCTGGAGATACTGAGCGACGAAACATTGATGCATCTGGTTCTTGCCAAGGATCTTCAAGAACTTTTCCTTCATAAGAAATATGTAATAAATTTGCATCCATAGAGTAAGGAGCCTCGCCTCGCTTGTCAGTAGGTATTTCCATGCCTTTCTCTTCTGCGTATTTTATTAAGCTAGTACGTGAATTAAGATCCCATTCACGCCAAGGCGCTATTACTTTAATTGCAGGATTAAAAGCATAATAACCTAATTCAAAACGTACTTGATCATTTCCTTTTCCTGTTGCTCCATGAGATACAGCGTCTGCGCCTACTTCTTTGGCAATTTCCATTTGTCTTTTTGCAATTAAAGGTCTTGCTATAGAAGTTCCAAGTAAATATTCTCCTTCGTAAATTGTATTTGCTCTAAACATAGGAAATACATATTCTTTAACAAATTCTTCGCGAAGGTCTTCTATGTAAATCTCTTTTATGCCAAATTTTTTAGCTTTCGCACGAGCTGGCTCTATTTCTTCTCCCTGACCTAAGTCAGCTGTAAAAGTTACTACTTCACAATTATAGACTTCTTTTAACCAACATAAAATTACTGAAGTATCTAATCCACCAGAATATGCTAGTACAACTTTATTAACTTTTTTGCTCATGACTAAAAACCATAAATCTATTAGTATCTTTAAGATAAAATTTAAGGCAGGCAACATACAGTAATATATGATCTTGAGCAATAAGATATTAATGTCTATGTTATTTATATGGTATAAATCTTATACGCAGTATACTCTAATAAAAATCGAGGTATTTAGTGGAATATAGAGCTCCAGTTTCTGATATAAAGTTCTTGCTACATGAAATTATAGGTATGTCTGATATAATAGCTCTCAAGCAATTCTCTGACTTTGACGACCAGACCATAAATGCCATTATTGACGAAAGTGCTAGATTTGTTGAGGCAACTTTGGCTCCAATCAATAAGGTTGGCGATGCTATAGGGGCAAAATATCATAATTATGTAGTAAAAATGCCAGAACAATTCATTAAGGCATATGAATTATTTAAGCAAAATGGCTGGGGTAGTCTGTCAACGCCTGTTAAATTTGGTGGACAGGGAGCACCATATATTAATTCAGTTATATTAGGTGAAATGATTAATGGTGCAAATATGGCATTTGGGTTGTGTCCTTTGCTTACTAGTGGAGTTATTGAATTATTGTTGTTACATGCCTCACAAGAACAACAAGATATATATTTACCAAAACTTATTTCATCGCAATGGACGGGTACAATGTGCCTTACCGAAAGTAGAGCTGGTTCTGATTTGGGTGCTCTGACAACAACTGCAGTGGTAAATGGCGATCATTATTTAATTAGTGGACAAAAAATATTTATTACTTATGGAGAACATAATCTAAGTGATAATATAATACATATGGTATTGGCGAGAGTGAAGGGAGCTCCTAGTGGTAGTAAAGGAATATCTTTATTTATCGTGCCAAAATTTTTACCAAACGGTAAGCGCAATGATGTAAGGGCATTAGGAGTTGAGCATAAACTAGGTATTCATGCTTCACCAACTTGTACTATGAGTTTTGGCGATAATAAAAATTGTATAGGGTATTTAGTTGGTGAAGAAAATCATGGTTTGAAATATATGTTTACCATGATGAATAATGCTAGACTTGCAGTAGCATCGCAAGCAATTGGTCTTGCGGATTATGCCTTCCAGAGGGCATATATTTATGCTGTAGAAAGAGTTATAGTATATCACACTTCGTGTTAGTAGGATGCT
>CAZTUN010000010.1:0-14515 GCA_964616845.1 uncultured Rickettsiales bacterium
TACACACCACTAATTTATTTTTGGGCAGTTTTTCAAGGGTTTTAGCTGGTTTTTGTACGGCTATTTTTTCTTAGAAATCTAAAAGATAGGTTTTATCCCTAGAAGGCTCAATAAAATATATTTTTTTAATATTTTTTAATTTGGAGTTTAAGCACATGACTAAAGCTGAACATAAAATAAAACTTAAGCCTTTGTATGACCGTGTTATCATAAAGCGTTTTGAAGAAGAAGAGAAAACAGCTGGTGGGATTATTATTCCAGATACCGCTAAAGAAAAACCTACAAAAGGTAAAGTTGTAGCAGTTGGTACTGGTACTCGCTCAGAAGCTGGTAGCCTTATCCCTCTTACAGTAAAACAAGGTGATGTTGTTTTGTTTGCAAAGTGGGGCGGTCAAGAAATTAAAGTTGATGGTGAAGATCTGATTATTATGAAAGAATCTGATATTATCGCAGTTGAGGAAGCTGCTTAAGTTTGATTAAATTAATTTTTAAAAGTTAGGAGATATAATATGGCTAATGGTAAAAAAATAGAATTTGGTTCTAAGGCTAGAGATAGAGTGTTAAGAGGTGTTAATATTCTAGCTGATGCAGTTAAAGTAACGCTAGGTCCAAAAGGTCGTAACGTTGTTATCGAAAAGTCTTTTGGTGCGCCAAGAGTTACTAAAGATGGTGTGACTGTTGCAAAAGAAATCGATCTTGCTGATAAATTTGAAAATATGGGAGCAAGAATGGTTCGTGAAGTTGCTAACCGTACTAACGATTTAGCAGGTGATGGAACAACAACTTCAACAGTTCTTGCGCAAGCTATAGTAAAAGAAGGTGTTAAAGCTGTTGCGGCTGGTCTAAATCCTATGGATTTAAAAAGAGGAATTGACTTAGCAGTAGTTCAAGTTATTGAAGAAATTAAAAAACGTAGCAAAAAAATTGGTGGCAAAAATGAGATTGCTCAAGTTGCTACTATTTCTGCCAATGGCGATACTGAAATAGGTCAAAAACTTGCTGAAGCTATGGAAAAAGTTGGTAACCAAGGAGTTATAACTGTTGAAGAAGCTAAGGGCTTGGAATTTGAGATTAATATAGTTGAAGGTATGCAGTTTGATCGTGGTTATCTTTCTCCATATTTTGTAACTAATCCAGAGCGTATGGTAGTTGAATTAGAAAGACCTTATATTCTATTATTCGAGAAAAAATTAAGTGGTCTGCAAGCTATGCTTCCTCTTCTTGAAGCAGTTGTTCAGTCTGGTCGTCCTTTACTTATAATTGCAGAAGATGTTGAAGGCGAAGCTTTGGCAACATTAGTTGTGAATAAGTTACGTGGTGGATTAAAAGTTGCTGCTGTAAAAGCTCCAGGATTTGGTGATAGACGTAAAGCTATGTTAGAAGATATTGCGATTCTAACAGGTGGACAAGTTATTAGTGAAGATCTTGGCATGAAATTGGAAACAGTTAATCTTTCTCAATTAGGAAGTGCTAAGAAAATTACTATATCAAAAGAAGACACAACTATTGTTGATGGTTCTGGAAAATCTGATGATATTGATGCACGTTGTGCCCAATTAAAGCAGCAAATTGAAGAAACTACTTCTGATTATGATCGTGAAAAATTACAAGAGCGTTTAGCGAAATTATCAGGCGGCGTTGCTGTAATAAAAGTTGGTGGTGCTACTGAAGTTGAGGTTAAAGAGCGTAAAGATCGTGTTGACGATGCTCTTCATGCAACACGTGCTGCTGTTGAAGAAGGCATTGTTCCAGGTGGTGGATCTACATTGCTATATATAGCTAAATCATTAGATAAATTAAAAGTTGCTAATGATGATCAAAAAGCTGGTGTTAATATAGTTAAGCGTGCATTGCAAGCTCCAGTTCGTCAAATAGCTGAGAATGCTGGTGTTGATGGTGCTGTTGTTGCTGGTAAATTAAATGAATCTAAAGATGAAAATTTAATTTTTGATGCGCAAAATCTTGAATATGTTGATGCATTCAAAGCTGGAATTATCGATCCTGCTAAAGTTGTACGTGTAGCAATACAAGATGCTGCATCAGTTGCTGGTTTGCTAATTACAACCGAGGCAATAGTTGCGGAAGAAGATAAGCCAGAAGGTGGTAATGGCGGTGCTGCTCACGATATGGGTGGCATGGGCGGAATGGGAGGAATGGGCGGAATGGGTGGCTTTTAATATAGCTCCAATTTCGTAAATTCTAACTTTTATAGCTAAAAGTTTAAAGGGACGAATCGTAAAGATGCGTCCCTTTTTTTATATTATTTTTTGTTTAATAAATATATTATAGATAATATCTAATTAGTCTTTTATACTTTAGATTGTAATAATTCTTACCAAAATATTTCTTTAAACAGAGAGAAGATTATGAAGAATATAATAACAAAGGTAATGATTGTTGTTTTTGTTCTTTGGTTGCAGGTGATAAATATTGCTTTTGCTGATGAGCAAAACTTACCTCAGCAGAATCAAAATAAAACAGAGTCTAATGCAGTTAATCCTAGTCAGGTTAGTAATATTGAACAAAATCCTCTTAATAACAAAATTAACCCAAATAATAATATAGTTAATAATCAAGCTGAAATAAAACCAGTACAAATTGGTCAAGAAAGTAATGTAACTCCTTCTAATCCTATGCTACAGAACTCAAATCAAGTAGCAACAAAAGTGGCAAATGAGAGCGATGAATTGATGGATATGGGTACTAAAAGTAAGAATACCCAAGATACTAAATTAGAACATAGTGGTAATTTAAATACAGTAGTAACAAATGAAACAAAGAAGAATCCTAGCCATACAGAAATTAAGTTAGATGACGATAGGGTTAGGCCATTATATAAAGCATTTTTTGAAGTATTGCGTAAAGATAAATTAAAAAGTGAATTTAGGTATGAAATTGCTGAGTTATTAAAAAATAATTATAAAACTAAAGATAAGGAATTATGTACCAAAATAGAATCAAGACTTACTTTTGCAGCAAAAAAATCAGATAAAGCTCTTTATGATGGCTTGATGAAGGTTGTGAGTGAGAAATGTGATTTAGAGATAGCAGATAATGCTAAAGAGTCTTTAATGCCTTGTAAAGTAACTCCACAAATAGCTCCAAGCTTTGTTGTAGAAAAAATTGAAAAAACTAATAACCTAACTAAAAAGCCAGGAGCCGTAGCAAAAGCGCGAGGAGAATATTTGATTATATCAGGTAAAGTTATTGATGAGCAATGTGTTCCAATACCAAATACTGTAATTACTTTATGGCAAAATGATAGTAGTGGATATAATATAAATGATTATCGTATTAATAATAAGTGGCAAGTTAAGAATCCTGATTATGACAAAAATTTTGCATATAGTGGAACAGTACAAACAGATAATTTTGGTAATTTTAGTTTTATTACAATTGTTCCTAAACCAGATGTAAATAATCAAAATAGTTCATCTCATTTTAATATCAAGGTAGAGAGTGGAAAGTTTGCTAAGTTAAGAACGAGAATTTATTTAGCAGATAATAAAAATAATTCTACAGATTCAGCGCTTATAGATTTACAAAAAGAAATAAATGGCGCAGAATTGGTCAGGAGAGTAGAAGCTAAGCCGACAAGTTCTAATCTCGATATTAAGAAATATGAAATTAATTTAGTTATGCAAGGTATTGCGCATTATAGACAATATTAGAATTAAATTTTAAAAGAAAATATTATTATGCGTTCAAATGATTCTAATAATCCGATAAATCAAAATCTTTATCCAGATTTAGTATTATTATTGGCAATGACTGCTCCTTCTTTGCTAAGACTTGTTCAAGATCAGGGAAGAAGAAGATTTGAGACTATTAGGAAATTTGAGACAGTTGACTTATCTTCACCTAGTAATACTCTTTCTTCAAGCTCTTCGTCGCATAGATTCCCATCTAATCAATTAAAGGAATTTAACTTTTAAGTTTGAAATAATTTAATATATTTTCTTTAGTTACCGCCTCAGAGTATGGCATTTGGTGTCTAAACCAAGTATATTGTCTTTTAATATAATGACGAGTGTTTAAAATGGTTTTATCAATAGCTTCCTCTAATCGAATTTCATTGTTTAAATAGCTTATAAATTCAGGTATTCCGTGAGCTTTCATGCTAGGAAGTAATGGATCAAGATTCATAGAGTTGAGTTTTTGTATTTCGTCAATCAGACCATCATTTAACATATTATCTAGGCGTATTTTACAGTTATGATAAACTTGATTGCGATCAGAGTTAAGAAAAAATACTTTAAATTGTTGTAAAGGATATAAAGGAATTGGTTTTATGCTTTGCCAATAGCTAATAGATTTACCAGTTTGTTCTATTACCTCCATTGCACGAGTTACTCTTATAATATCATTTTCTTTTAGCTCGTGAGCTTTTAGGGGATCTTTTTCTAAAAGTAATTTATAAAAATCCTTAGCCCCAATATCTTGAAATAAGATTCTTACTTTTTTCCGTATTTGAGGTTCTATGTCTGGTATTTGAGAGAAGCCTTCTACTATTGCCTTTATATACATTCCAGTGCCGCCAACTAATAGAGGTGTTTTGCCTTTTGCGATGGTTTCATCAATTACAGTTTTTGCTGTCATTACCCAATCAGCTACTGAATAATTATCACTTACTGGTATATATCCGTATAAACAATGTTGAGCTTGATTTTGTTCAATTTTAGATGGTTGAGCGGTTATAATAGGAATTTCTTTGTATATTTGTTTGGAATCGCAATTAATAATGACAACGTCATTTGTTTGCGCTATATCTAGCGCAATTGCTGATTTTCCGCTGGCGGTTGGTCCGCTTAGTATAATTATATTATTATTCATAGCAAAGTATATATTATAAAATACGATATAAAACAATGACTTATATATTAACGCTTATTGCAAATCCAGAAAAAAACATTCTTAATGAAGTTATAATAAATAAAGTATTTATAGCTTTAGAAAAAAAAGAAGCGCAAATCACAGACCTTAGATGGCTTTCAAGAGATCGTGCTTGTGAAATAATGTTTGAGCTTGATAGAGAGTTAATTATTGATCTTAATTTAGATAAATATCATATTGATTATGCTATATTAAATAGCAATAATAGGCGTAAAAAATTTCTTATTAGCGACATGGATTCTACCCTTATTAATCAAGAGTGTATTGATGAGCTTGCAGATACATTAGGTCTTAAAGAAAAAGTTGCCTCTATTACTGAAAAAGCAATGAATAATGAACTTGATTTTAAAGAGGCATTAAGAGAAAGAGTTGCTTTATTAAAAGGGTTGGAAGAGTCTGTATTAGAAAGAGTATATAAAGAAAAAATTACTATAATGTCAGGAGCTAAGTCTTTGGTTGCAACTATGAAAAAAAATGGTGCATATTGTTTATTAGTTTCTGGAGGGTTTACTTTCTTTACAGATAAAATAACTAAATTATTAGGCTTTGATGAGCATCACGCTAATAATCTTGAATTTTTACAAGGAAAATTAACAGGTAAGGTTATAGAGCCAATATTAGATAAAGAGTCTAAATTATCAAGTCTTATAAATGGAGTTAATTATTTAGGCATTTGCGCTGATGATGTGGTGGCGATCGGCGATGGGGCTAATGATTTGCCAATGATTCAAAAAGCTGGTTTAGGAGTGGCTTACCATGCCAAGCCAAATGTTCAAAAACAGGCTAAAATCAAGATAAATCATACTGATTTACGTTCAATTCTTTATATTCAAGGCTATAAAGATGATGAGATTATTTCCTAATAACCTTTTCTTTGCTGCAAATTTCCTCATATTTTTATTTGACTATCTAGAGCATTATGAGTAGAATTATCCCCCATTTTATTCTAAATATTGCGCTTTTATATTTATATAGTTTGTTAAGTTATTATTTAGTTTTCTAATTTTTACTATTTTTATTATCCCTATGATGTTGAATGGTTCTGGTATTATTATAAAATCTTTAGTAGATAGCGGTGTTGAGGTAATGTTTGGTTATCCTGGCGGAGCTGTATTGCCTTTATATGATGAGATTTTTCGACAAAATCATTTGCGTCATATTTTAGTTAGGCATGAACAAGGTGCTGCTCATGCTGCGGAAGGATATGCTAGGTCTACAGGAAAAATTGGAGTTGTGTTAGTAACTTCAGGCCCTGGCGCAACTAATACTATTACGGGCTTAGCAGATGCTTATCTAGATAGTATTCCTTTATTATGCATAACAGGACAAGTTGCTACGCCAATGATGGGGAGCGATGCTTTTCAAGAGGCAGATACCGTAGGAATTACTAGACCATGCACAAAGCATAATTATTTAGTTAAGAATATATCTGATTTAGAACATATTTTAAAAGAAGCCATTTATATTGCAACGACTGGAAGGCCAGGTCCTGTTGTTGTTGATATTCCTAAGGATATTCAAATTGCAAATTATGAATATAAAAATATTAAAAACGTTGAGAGGGCTTCTTATAATATCAAAATAAAAAATCCAATAAAAAATATTGAGCAAGCTGTAGAGTTAATGTCTAAAGCAAAATCTCCTGTTTTTTATACTGGTGGCGGAGTTATAAATTCAGGACCTAAAGCTTCGCAATTATTAACAAAATTAGTAAGAATGACAGGTTTTCCTATTACAAGTACTTTAATGGGGCTTGGAGCTTATCCTGCAAGAGATAAGCAATTTTTAGGTATGCTTGGAATGCATGGCTCGAGAGAGGCTAATATGTGTATGGCTAAGTGTGATCTAATGATAAATATTGGTGCAAGATTTGATGATAGAATAACTGGAAGATTGGACGCATTTTCTCCTGATTCACAAAAAATACATGTTGATGTTGATCCTTCATCAATAAATAAAAATGTTATGGTAGATGTTCCTGTAGTTGGCGATGCTGCGGTTATTTTGGAGCAAATGATAGATATTTGGCAAAGAAAAAAATATTCAGTTTTAACTGAAGATTTAAATAAGTGGTGGCAACAAATAGAAAAATGGAGGCAACCTAAAAGTTTTTCTTATCGTCAGGTTGGAGAGCTTGCTAAGCCTCAATATGTTCTGGACGTATTAAATAAGTTGCTTGAAACAAAAGATAGCTATGTTACTACAGATGTTGGTCAGCATCAAATGTGGTCAGCTCAATTTTTACAGTTTGATGAGCCAAATCGCTGGATGACATCTGGTGGGTTGGGTACTATGGGTTATGGTTTGCCTGCTGCACTTGGTGTTCAGGTTGCGCATCCAAAATCTTTAGTTGTTTGCGTTTCTGGCGAAGCCTCTATTATGATGAATATACAAGAAATATCAACAGCGGTTCAACATAGATTGCCAGTAAAAATATTGATACTAAATAATCATTACATGGGAATGGTTCGTCAATGGCAGGAAATGTTTTTTGGAGATCGTCATTCTGAAAGCTATATGGACGCATTACCAGATTTTGTTAAACTTGCTGAGGCATATGGAATTACTGGGTTGCGTTGTCAAAAATCTTCTGATGTAGAAAAAACTTTAATTCAAATGATAGAGACAAAAGGTCCTGTATTGGTTGATATGATAGTTGATCCAAAAGAAAATGTTTATCCTATGATTCCAGCTGGAGCATCTCATAGTGAGATGGAATTCGGACCTGAGGATAAAATTCAAGTAAATCAAGAAGATGCTAGAATGCAAGTATGATTTATTAATAATTAATAAAAATATTTTAAATTAATTTGTAAGAAAAATAAGTTTATGAGTGATAAAGAACATAAAATTAATAAAAAAGATAAGCAGGAGGCTCGTCACGTTCTAAGTCTTGTTTTAGATGATGAGGCTGGTGCTTTAGGTAGAGTTGTTGGTTTGTTTTCTAGTAGGGGCTATAATATACATAGCCTTACTGTTTCTGAAATGGATAAAGATAAAAATTTGTCAAGAATAACTATTGTTACATCGGCTCCAATTCATGTTATTGAGCATATAACAGCGTTATTAGAAAGATTAATTCCTGTATATAAAGTTCGTGATTTAACAACAGAAGGTCCTTTTGTAGAAAAAAGCTTATTGTTAATAAAAGTAGCAATTGGAAATAAAAGATCTGAGCTTCTTAATTTAGCAAGTCAATATGAAGCTCTGCAAGTTGATGCAACCGATAGCTCATTTATATTTCAGCTTACAGATATTTCCTCAAAATTGGACGAGTTTGTTGATCTAATGCGTAATTATGGAATTATTGAAATTGCAAGAACTGGTGTCACCGCTATGGCACGTGGTAATCAAGAATTTTGACATTTATTAATAATTTAATTATATTATCACGAAAATTAAGAAAACTTTTTATAATCTATAGAAGGAGTAAATTTACTCGTGCCAAAAAAATATGTAGTAGGGATAGGGGACAAGATCTTAAATGAAAGAACTAAAGCAATTACAAATAATCAATTAGCAATAAGTCAAGCTGCTAATAAGCTAGCAGAAATGAATAGAGATAGATTTATAGCAAATTCTAGCGAGGCTATTGACGCTATTAAGGGTTCTGCTGGTAATATCGAATTTCTTTGTGGTATACGGAATGGAAAATATAAATATTGCCTTGATCAATCAGATAGATTTGCTGCATCTAATCTAGTTTGGTATGTAAATTTTGGTTCTAGATATGCCAAGCGTGCAGATTTTTTGCTGCAGTCAGAAAATAATCATAGAGATTATAGTCTGTATGATAACAGACTTTATGAAGCTATCAAAGCTGTAATTGCAGAATATCAAAAACAATGGATGAGAACTGTAGATGAAAAAGGTCAAAGAACTATTGGAAATGAAATTGAAAAGTTTGATTTTGCATCTTTTGTATCAGATAAAATTAGGTACGATGTTGCAAATATACATGCTATGGATCACTTACAAATAAGATTAGGTGAGATAGAAAAATCTATAAAAATCTCTTTTATGAAAGCAATGAATGAAATAGAAATTCCAGAGGCTAGTAGAGATGCTTTTAATTCCGCTAATTATAAATATTTTGCACAATTAATTAAAGTTTTAACTAAACATAGAAAAGCAATTAGTCAAAGCGATGACGAAGACGCTAAAAATACTTATGATTTTGCAGTTGTTAAAACATTAACAAGAATGCAAGAAATTATCAAATCTGATCATGGTGTATTTACCGCTTGGTTGCAAGAACCTAACGGTACAACAGAGTTATTGCCAGAAAGAATTACAAAATTAAAAGCATTAAAGACATTTTCTGGTCAATGGTATAGTTGGGATAAATCTTTCTGTATTTCTAAAGCAGACAATGGAAAAGACCATATCGATGCAATTAATAACATGGTAAAATCATTAACAAATGGTCATAAAGATTTTTCTAGAAAATCAGATGAATTACAAAAACAAGCTCAAGCTCAAGAAGAATTGGACACTTCTTCGTCTAGTGTTGATTCAGAAAAAGAAAATAAAGAAAATGCCTTAGCTATTAAAGATGGAGGAGTTTCTCAGTATATAGCAGAAAGCTATTCTAAGTTACAATCTATTATGAAAGGAAGTGGAAATCCTATGGAATTAATTAATTCCATGGTTAAATACGCAAATGATCTATTAGATAAAGGCTCTGATGAGCATACAATTGAAGCAGTTGTTGTAATACTAAAGGTAGCGGAATTTTATGGTTTTGTAGCAGATAAGATAGACGGTGAAAGGACAGGAGATAGATCAGTGCGAGCATCAAGGTTGCAAGAATCTTATATATTCAGAGAAGCTCAAATTATTATGTTAGGTGAAGTTACAGAAATCTTTAAAAGTAAGGAATTTGAGGATATAAAGCAAAACAAAAATTCAGCAAATAATTTTAATTTGCTATATATTGAACAATCTATGATGGATGCAGGTGATAGTCTTAAGGCGCAGGCGCAGACAAGATTTGCACTTACAGCGCAACAAATTATAGAACTAAATCAATGTAATGAAAAACAAATAGCAGAAAGAAGAGCAAGAAATCTTGCAAAGAGGCAAGCTGAAGCTCAAATGGGAATGCCAAGGGTTAGTCTGCCTATGTCTGAAAAAGCCAAAAAGCAAATGATAATAAGTAATGCTTTGCAACTAATATTGGATAATAAAATAAGTTTTGATCCTCAAACTAATACTTACACAATAGAGGTGAGCGAATTTGCTGCTGCTGTTGAACCTTCGGGAGTTTTAATAGATGTATCAGGGTCAGATCGTAGTGCTAGTGCTAGTAAAATATAAAAAATATATATTATTAATAAGTTAAATAAAAGTTAGGAATTTTAATATGCCAAGAAGAAATATAGCTGTTGAAGAACATAATCCGCATGGAAGAGGAGCTGCTGCTCAAGTTGTAGCTAAGGCATTAGTAAATCGAGCCTTTGGTAATGTTGAAAACTTAAATGAAATTTTAGATGCTTCTAAAAGAATCATTCACCAAATTGGTGATTTTATACCAACATATGAACAAAATTTTAGAATACTTCAGCATCTGTTATTGAATTTTCATGTAGGAGAGCCAAGACCATCTTTGTCTTGGGATATGAGTCAAGCTGTTTCTTATCTTAAAGAAAATGTAGATTTATGTAGAAGACTTATAGATTTTCCAACTTCAGGGCCTCATATTGAAGCAGGATTAAAAATCGCAGATGCCTCATCAGGAAGGGAGTTTTCTGGTGAACAAGGAATAAAAGAATATATAGATAATAGGCTTGGTCAAAATCCTAGATTATTAGGCTTGTTTACAATGTTGATTCCATTAGTTAATATCATAACAGAATCACAAATTTTTTTAGTTAAGTGCTATTATTCTCAAGAGAAAAGTAAGGGATTTGATCAGATTCGCGCTGGTTATTTTCGTGACAAAAAAGCTTTTCTATTAAAAGAATATGAAATAAGAGGTAATAATTTTGCAAGCTCATTAGAATTAAAAGAAATATTAACTAAATTATGTCAAGATATAAAAAACCCAGAGAATAATATAGGAAGATATATTGATTCAAAAAAAACTGCTCCTGATGAAAGTGATCAAAGACAATTTTATACATATGTAAATGGATTTGTTGAAGCGGTCGAAGGACTTTTATTGCAGAGAATGTTTCCATTGCAAGAATTATATAATGCACAAGAGCAGTTTTTAGTAAAATACTCGCCAAGTGAAAAAAAAGACCAATCTGGGTACAATAGTAAAGAATCTTATGAAGAGATAAATAATTGGTTAGAAGTTATAACTAGAATCTATCAATTAGAACAGTGCAGAGGAGCTGCAAAGCTTGAATTAGCAAGACTTATAGATTATTTAGGTACTATTGTCGAAAAAGATGTTATTAGATTAGATCAAGATTTAAGAGATGCTTTAGTGCAAATTAAAGAGAAAAAAAAGTTATCTGAACTTGAGAAATTATATAAAAAAATCAATCGCCAATTATCCGGATTAAAATTAGCGCAAGATATGATGGGTAAAATACAAGCAGTATCTCAAGATATTAATTTTCAGGATGTTGGTAAAAGTGAAGGAGCTGAAATTTCAGCATACCAAGAAGAGTATGAAAAGTTATTAAGAAATATTAACGGATTTGCAGAAAAAGTTAAAGTATTTGAAGGAGAATATCGTAATAAATCCGAGGATATTGAGAGGCAAGAGCAGGAAGAACGTAAAGAAAGAATCAAGCTGATAAAAGAACAAAAAAGTAAGCATAAAGCTAGTGAAGCAGAAAAATCAGACTTTTCATCAGATGAGCAAGAAGATCAATATATTCATTTGGGGCAAGAACTAAATAATTATCTTGAAAAAGTATACAATAATTTTACACAACATTTTGACCCATATGCTAGTGATAATCCATTTGGTTATTTAAGAAAACTCAGTAGTAATAAGGAAGAAAATATAAAAATATACGGGCCTAATTATGGAGTTAAATTAGAAGAGAAGATAGCTCAATGTTATAGATATGCTGCAAATCAAGAAGAAGTTGATTTGCAGTTAAGGTATGAATTTTTTCAAACAGCTATATCTCGTTTAGAAGGTCTTATAGGGCAGGAAGGTGTTAATGATGAATTAAAAAAGAAGATGACTACTAGTTTAACTAGAATTGAAAATGAATTTAAAAAATTTAATGATAAAAATAAAAGTGATTATGATAAATATCAGGAAAGCTTAGAAGAATCTAAATTAAGGAGAGCTAAGGCAAAACAAAAGGCCCCTCAAAACGAGCAAGCGCAAGGTAACTTTGTAGTAAACCCTAAGACTATTGCACAGAAGCAATTGGGTGTAGAATTTGCAATAATATCTCAATTATATCCCGTTTTTAGTGGGGGATCAGTAGATTCTATAGGCAAAGGTGGTGAGCCGTTGACCGAATGCTTAAGTAGGGCTGCTGAAAAAATGAAAAATCCAGATACTTATATAAAAGGAGTAACTCATACAAAGCTATTGCGGCAAATAGGCATTGCAGCGTAAATTATAGTAGGAAAATGATCTAAAATGCTACTTGTGCTTTAGTATTTAACTGGTATAATGGGCGACCTTTTGTGATGTGTATTGTTGCAAATTTATTTGTTTATTATAGAATTATTGGTTTTTATTATGACTTTAAACGTATATTATGATCGTGATGCGGATTTAAATTTAATTAAAAATAAGAAAATAGCTATTCTTGGCTTTGGTAGTCAGGGTCACGCTCATGCACAAAATTTAAAAGATAGTGGCGTAAAGAACATTGTTATAGGTCTTCGTAATGGATCGCAGACTTCAGAACGAGCTAAAAAAGCTGGTTTTACGGTTATTGAACCTAAAGAGGCTGTTAAGGATGCCGACATCGTTATGATGCTTGTTCCAGATGAATTTCAAGCTGATGTATATAAAGATGTTGAAGTAAATATAAAACATGGTGCGGTTTTAGCCTTTGCTCATGGTTTAAATATACATTTTAAATTAATTGAGCCTCGTTCAGACTTAGATGTTATAATGATTGCGCCAAAAGGACCAGGTCATACTGTTCGTGGAGAGTATCAAAAAGGTGGTGGAGTTCCTTGTCTTATAGCTATATATAAAGATGTTTCTGGAAATGCAAAAAAATATGCTTTAGCTTGGGCTTCTGGCGTAGGTGGTGGTCGTTCTGGTATTATAGAGACTAATTTTAAAGAAGAATGCGAGACTGATTTATTTGGTGAACAAGCTGTGTTGTGTGGTGGAGTTACTGCTCTAATTAACGCTGGCTTTGAAACTTTAGTTGAAGCTGGATATGCTCCAGAAATGGCATATTTTGAATGTTTGCATGAAATGAAATTGATAGTAGATTTGATATATGAGGGTGGCTTAGCTAATATGCGTTACTCAATATCAAATACTGCTGAATATGGTGATTTTTTAACTGGATCTAAGGTTATTACGCCTGAAACTAAGAAGGTAATGAAGCAAGTATTGCAAAATATTCAATCTGGAGATTTTGCTCGTGAATTTATTGCAGATAGTAAAGCAGGAAGTCCTAAACTTAAGGCATGGAGGAAAGAGGCTTCTGAGCATAAAATTGAAGAAGTTGGTGCTCGACTGAGAAAAATGATGCCTTGGATTGCTAAAAATAAATTAGTGAGTGAAGCTGCTTAAGCTGCGATAAGATTTTAAAAATAAAAAAACCTCGCAACTTAAAAAATTGCGAGGTTTTTTTATAGCTAGCAGATAAAAACATAAATATAGTGAATCAAGAACTAGTTATAGTGGCAAATAAGGCAATATTTATTTGATTTATGAAGATAACATAAAAAATAACGCAAAATACAAAATACTATAAAATATATCGATTTAAAAAATAGGAATATGAAAATGATAAATAATAATAAAATTATAATATTTGATACAACTTTGCGCGATGGAGAGCAGTCTCCTGGAGCAACTATGAGTTTGGAGGAAAAAATATTAATTGCTGAAGGATTAGATAAAATGGGCGTTGATGTTATTGAAGCAGGATTTGCTAGAGCATCATCTGGAGACTATGAGGCAATTAATGAGGTAGCAAAGAGAATTAAAAATTCTAGCGTTTGTTCTTTGGCTAGAGCCATAAAAGAAGATATATTGTCTGCTTTTGAGGCAATAAAGCCAGCGAAAAATAAAAGAATTCATACCTTTATCTCAACTAGCCCGTTGCATATGCAGTATAAACTTAATATGCAGCCAGATAAAGTATTAGAAAAAATTACAGAGAGTGTAAGTTTTGCTAGAAATTTATGTGATGATGTTGAATGGTCGGCAGAAGATGCAACTCGTACAGAACATGAATTTTTATTTCGTGCTATAGAAATGGCAATAAAAGCTGGGGCAAGAACTATAAATTTGCCAGATACAGTTGGTTATACTATTCCTAGTGAATATGCTAATTTAATTAGCAAAGTTATTAATAATGTTCCAAATATAGATAAAGCAATTATATCGGTTCATTGTCATAATGATTTAGGACTTGCTGTTGCAAATTCTTTGGCAGCAGTTGCTAGCGGAGCAAGGCAAATAGAATGTACAATTAATGGCTTAGGTGAAAGGGCTGGTAATGCG
>CAZTUN010000010.1:14525-27781 GCA_964616845.1 uncultured Rickettsiales bacterium
ACTAGAAATGATATATTGCCGTTTAAAACTAATATCGATACAACGCAAATTACAAGAATGTCAAAACTTGTATCAACAGTTACTGGTTTTGTTGTGCAAAAAAATAAAGCTATAGTTGGAGCTAATGCCTTTGCGCACGAATCAGGAATTCATCAAGATGGAATGTTAAAGCATGCAGGAACTTATGAGATAATGTCGCCTAGTTCAATTGGACTTGGAGAATCTAAATTAGTTTTGGGTAAGCATTCTGGTCGTCATGCATTAAAATCTAGATTGATAGATCTTAATATAAATATTGGAGATAATGCTTTTGAAGACTTATTTGTTAGATTTAAAGAGTTAGCAGATAAGAAGAAAGATATTTATGATGAAGATATTATTGCACTTATAGATAATAGTGCTATTACAGGAGAGCGTGCAATAAATTTTTCTTCGCTTGAAGTACAATGCGGTTCAAAACGTGAATCTTTGGTTTCGTTATCGCTTGTTGTTGATGGAGAAGAAAAAGCAGCTACTTCTTCTGGTACAGGTCCTGTTGATGCTTTATTCAACAGTATAAAAAAATTAGTTCCGCATGATGCTGTTCTTGAATTATATCAGGTTCATGCAGTAACTGGTGGTACTGATGCGCAAGCGGAAGTAACGGTTAGATTACGTAAAGGCGATAAGAGTGTTAGTGGACATGGTAGAGATGTTGATACTTTAGTGGCATCAGCTATAGCTTATGTTAGTGCACTAAATAAATTATTGTCATTAAAAAATTCTTAAGGTAATAATCATAACTTAATGTTATAAGAATTATTATTGTTTAACTTTAAGTTAATTGTCACAGGGGCAACTTAATGTCAAAATCTGTTATATCAAAATTTTTTGGTTCTCTTTCGTGCGATATGGCTATCGACTTAGGTACAGCCAATACGCTAGTTTATGTTAGCGGAAGAGGAATAGTTTTAAATGAACCATCTGTGGTTGCTTTACTAAAAGAAAAAGGTGGTTCTATACCTTATGCATTTGGTAATGAAGCTAAAATGATGTTGGGGCGTACTCCTGCCGCAATTGAGGCGATCAGACCTCTAAAAGACGGAGTTATCGCTGATTTTAAAGGTGCGGAGGAAATGCTTAAGCATTTTATCCGTACAGTACATAATCGTAAATGGCTGACAGGACCTGTGATTATAATTTGCGTTCCTTCTGGGTCTACTCCCGTAGAGCGTAGGGCAATTCAGGATGCTGCAGAAAGTGCAGGAGCAAGAGACGTTTTTCTTATTGAAGAGCCTATGGCAGCTGCAATTGGCGCGGGTCTTCCTGTTACAGAGCCTACAGGGTCGATGATTGTTGATATTGGTGGCGGTACAACTGAAGTAGCTGTTCTTTCTCTTGGAGGTATAGTTTATTCAAGATCAGTAAGAGTTGGTGGTGATATGATGGATGAGGCTATCATATCCTATATCAGAAGATGTCATAATTTGCTAATTGGTGAATCTACAGCTGAAAAAATTAAAAAGACTATAGGATCAGCTGCTCCACCAGAAGAAGGCGATGGCAAAGTTATGGAAATTAAGGGGCGTGACTTAGTTAATGGAGTACCAAAAGAGATTGTTCTTACGGAGAGTCAGATATCAGAAAGTTTAACTGAGCCTGTGAGTCAAATAGTTGAAGCAGTTAAAATTGCGCTTGAATGTACACCTCCTGAGTTGTCTTCTGATATAGTAGATAAGGGAATCGTCATGTCTGGCGGTGGTGCGTTATTGAATAATTTAGATAATGTATTGCGTGAAGCTACAGGGTTACCAGTTTTTATAGCTGATGATCCTTTATTATGTGTGGTTTTAGGAACTGGTAAAGCTCTAGAGCAAATGAGATTTTTAAAGCATAATCACATATTGTTTAAGCAGGAATAATTGCATTTTTAGTTAAAGAATAAAGTTATGCTTGGAAATGGTGGTCAAGTTAAAAAGGGTAGTGTGATCATACATTTTTCTCGTCCTTTGAAATCTTTTTTACTAAAGTTCTCTAGGGTTTTTCTTGTAATATTTTGCTTACTATCTATTTTTGTAGCAAAAATAGATAGTCCTTTTACAAGATCGGTTAGAGCCTCAATAGTTGATGGCTATTCGGAGATTGTGTCAATAATTATAACGCCATTTAATGTCGTTACTGATTTTTTTGCAAATGTTAGCGATTATTTTTTTGTTTATTCTAAAAATGTTGAATTAGTAAAGCATAATAATTATCTTGAAAAACAAATAGCAAGTTTATCACAAATAAAAGTGGAAAATGATCACTTAAAAGAGCTGCTTAATTTTGTTGATGATCGCAAATATGGTTTTATATCAAGTAAAGTTGTGGGGAATACTGGAGGAGCATTTTCAAGAGTCTTGGTTATAAATGCTGGCGCAAAAGATGGTATAGAAAAAGGTATGGCGGTAGTTGGTGAAAAGGGGTTAGTTGGGCGAATTATTCAAGTTGGCAGAGTAAGTTCGCAAGTATTATTATTAAGCGATGTTAATTCAAGAATACCAGTAATAAGTAGCTTATCCCGTCAGAAAGCAATTTTATCTGGTAATAATGGTGAGCATCTAGAGCTAACCTATTTAGCAAAAGATAATAATTTAAAAGAAGGCGAAGAAATTATAACTTCTGGTGATGGTGATATGTTTCCTGAAGGATTACCTGTTGGGCTTGCTTATATTACTAAGACAAAAGAATATATGGTTAAGCCATACGTTAAATGGGATAATTTAGAAACATTAGGAGTAATAAAGCTTACATCATCGCAAACTTTAGATGAAGGAAAGGATGTAAAAACTATTTTCTCTGATCCTAATTTAGAATATGAAGAAGATTAAAAATTTTATAGATAATATTTCTTAAATTGCTTGGTTTGTATAAACGCTTAGAGATAGATTAAAACTTATGAATAGGTTTATACCGCAAATAATTTGTTTTACATTGCTTATAATAGAATTTATTCCAACAAAAATTCCAGGCTTTAGTTGGTTTATGCCAACAATTTCATTTATAGCAATATATTATTGGTCATTATATCGTCCTAGCAATATTAGTTATGTTTTTTTATTTATTTTAGGAATAATTAAAGATGCAATATCTGGAGTTCCGTTTGGTATAACGTCGATTAGTTATATAGCCTTCAATTCAGTAATGAATCGTACTCGGAGTAAATATTTTCATTCGCCCTTAATAACAATATGGCTGCAATTTTTATTGATGAATATGATGGTATCTTTTATACAGTGGCTATTAGTGATGGTTAGTTATAAAAGTTTATTTGCATTTAAGATTATTTTAATCCAATTTATAATCACTACAGCAATTTATCCTTTTTTTCATCAGGGTTTTGCTAGAATCAATAATAAATTATCTAAAGATTTGTAATGTTTTATATATAGCAAAAAATGTACAACAGGAAGGTTAAAAGGCGATTATTTACGAGGAGGGCTTTTATACTTGCGGGAATAAAGGCGAGTTTGTTTTTTTCTTTATTAGTTAGACTATATTATTTACAGATCTTAAAAGAGAAAGAATATAAAGATATTGCAGATAATAACCGCATTAGACTTGCATTAATACCTCCTCTGCGAGGTAAAATATTGGATCGTGATGGTCGTATTTTTGCTGAAAATCAGGATTATTATCGTATATTATATGATCCGATGTCACGAGCAAATGTTTCTAAACTTGTTGATAAATTGACATATCTATTAGTGCTTTCCGATGAAGAAGCAAAAATAATGTTGCGCAAAATTCAGAATTATTCTGCACGTAGACCATTGATAATATATGAGAGATTAACATGGGAACAATTATCTAGAATTGAATTTAATATAATAGACCTCCCGGGAATAACAGTTGAGGTTGGGCAAATGCGTTATTTTCCAATGAAAGATAAATCTCCTCATTTTATAGGTTATTTGGGTGCTGTATCTAAAGCAGAAATTAGTAAAAATCCTTTACTAAACCACCCTGATTTTAAGGTTGGAGTTGGCGGAGTTGAGCAATATTATGACAGTATATTGCGAGGAAAAATTGGCATAAAAAGAGTAGAGGTTAATGCTTTTGGTGTTCCTGTTGGAGAATTATCTAGAGACCATAGTTCTCCAGGAGAAGATATTTCGTTAACCATTGATAAAAGATTACAAGAGTTTTTGAGTCAAAGATTGGGAGATGAAAGTGCAAGTTCTGTAGTTATGAATATTAAGACTGGAGAAATACTTGCAATGGCATCAACTCCAAGCTTTGATCCCAATAGATTTACTTATGGCATGTCTTCGACGGACTGGTCTGGATTATTAAATGATGAAAGAAAGCCTTTATTAAATAAGGCATTAGTTAACCAGTATCCGCCAGGATCAACGTTTAAGACTATTGTAGCAATTGCTGGTTTGTTGCAAGGAATAGATCCTAATCAGACGGTTTTCTGTCCAGGATATATAGTATTGGGAGGTAGAGCATTTCATTGCTGGAAAAAAGAAGGTCATGGTCATGTAGATATGGTTAATGCCATAAAAGGATCGTGTAATTGTTATTTTTTCACTGTAGCAAAAAAAATTGGTATAGATAATATACATGATATGGCTAAGAAATTTGGTCTAGGACAACTATATAATATATCCATACCAGATCAAAAAGCAGGTAGAATACCAAACGGAGAATGGAAAGAAGATTATATAGGAATACCTTGGCAAATGGGTGATACTTTAAATGCAGGTATTGGTCAGGGATATGTTTTAGCAAATGCAATGCAACTGGCTGTGGCTACATCAAGATTGGCTTCAGGTAAAATGGTAATTCCATATTTAGCCAAGAAAGTTGGTGGCAATTTTCTTGCATCTAGAGAATTTACAAGTCTTGATATAGCTGAGGGTTATTTTGACATTGTGCGTGAAGGTATGAGGCGGGTTGTTAATGAGCCTGGCGGAACCGCTTATGCAAGTAGGATAGATGATGCAAGTTTTATAATGGCTGGAAAATCTGGTACGGCTCAAGTAGTATCGCGCCGTTATAGTGATAAAGACTTTGCAGCATTATCTCCTGAATTGCGAAAAAAATTATTAAATCATGCTTTGTTCATTGCCTATGCTCCATTTCACGATCCTAAATACGCAATATCAATAATTGTTGAGCATGGAGGAGGGGGTTCTCATGCAGCAGCTCCTATTGCCAAAGATGTTTTGAACCAAACAAAATTATTAAATATAACATAAATTTTAGGATATTTATTATGTATAGGCATAGAGGAGTTATTGCTCAAATTGCTAAAATAAATTGGTTTTTTTTTATAGCCGTAACTCTAGTTTGTTCTATAGGATTTGCAGTTCTTTATTCTGCTGCAGAAGGCAATCTTGAACCGTGGTGTTTGAAGCAAATTTTAAGATTTGTTCTTCTTATACCACTGACGATTATGGTAGCTTTAATTGATACAAGAGTTTGGTTTAAATATTCATATTTTTTATATTTTGCTGCATTGATATTATTGATAATGATTTTCTTAAATATATTTGCAGTAACAGCATTAGGTGCAACTCGTTGGGTAAGATTAGGCCCTGTTAATGTACAACCAGCAGATTTAATGAAAGTTTTTTTAGTATTTGCCTTAGCCCGTTATTTTCATCAGTCTAGTATTGTAAATGTACATAGGGTTGTTCATCTTATATTGCCAATAATTATGATTATATTCCCCGCCTTGCTCATTATGAAGCAGCCTGACTTAGGAACAGCCTTAATTTTAATAATGGTTGGTGGTGCAATGTTTTTTGCAGCAGGAGTGAAAATTTGGAAATTTGCTTTAGTCGGAGTTGGTGCAATTGCTGCAATGCCAGTAGCATGGCATTTTATGCATGATTATCAAAAAGAAAGAGTAACTACATTTCTTGAGCCAGACAAAGATCCTCTTGGTGTTGGCTATCATATTATGCAATCTAAAATTGCTATTGGTTCTGGAGGATTTTTCGGTAAAGGATTTTTGCATGGCACGCAAAGTCAATTAAGTTTTTTGCCAGAAAAACAAACCGACTTTATTTTTACGATGTATTCAGAAGAATTTGGATTAATTGGAGCTTTGATATTATTAATTCTTTATTCGGTTATAATATTTTATGGAATATTAATTTCGGTAAGGTGCGCTAATCATTATGGTAGAATGTTAGCGATAGGAATAATTAGCATTTTCTTTTTTCATATATTTATTAACATAGCAATGGTTATGGGAATGTTACCAGCCGTAGGAGTGCCATTACCTTTACTTTCTTACGGAGGTACAATAATGACTACAATGATGATAAGTTTTGGGCTTCTATTGGGGGTTGATTTGCACCGAGATCAAGAGTGGGGAAGTGAGTAGGTTTACATAATGCATTCAAAACGAGTCCTCTGCCAGTAAGAGAGGTTACTGACAGAGGATCGGAGGAGGGGTTCGTAATGTTCTTATTTTAAAATTAAAGATATATATTATTTATCTTAAAATTATTTTATTAACTACCTTTCTGTTTTATTGTTACAGCCATGTGGGGCTACTTTCCTCTTATTATTATAATAAGTTTTAATCTCATCTCTACTTATTTTATTATCGTGATTTGTGTCAATTTCTAAAAAACGCTTTTTATTAAAAATTTCATATTCTTCTTGGCTGATAAAGCCATCGTGGTTCATGTCTTGTTGGTCAAAGGATTTTATTTTTATATTTTTGTTATTATCGTATATTTGGTTTGCCATGCATATATTGACCATACCTACTAATATAGTAGTCATAACTATTATTTTAATATTAGTTTTCATGATTTATCCCCATATGATATATATACGACATTATACATAGTAAATGTATAAAATATTTGCAAGCTAAAAAGATACTATTAATGATAAATTTTACTTAATAACATTATTAATATATTTATAAATATAATTTTTATGCTAATATGTGGATAGAGAAGTATAATGACTATTATAAAACTAGATTCATTTGTTTAATATGCGGATATAATGGTGAATTTATTTTATAACTAACTAAGAGTCTGATATATTTTGGATAAAATAATTTCATTATAAAATTATACAAAAAAGGATAATAAATAAATGCCACTAGATGAAATAGTTATAGTAGGAGCAACAAGAACCGCAGTAGGTAATTTTAATGGTAGTTTATCTTCCATTCCCGCTCATATCTTGGGAAGTTATATAATAAAAGCATTATTAGAGAAAACAGGGCTTAATATATCTGAAATAGATGAAGTTATATTAGGGCAAGTATTAACAGCAGCTTGTGGACAAAATCCTGCTCGTCAAGCTGCTTTGGCTGCTGGACTTGAACATAAAACTCCAGCTTGGACGATTAATCAAGTATGTGGTTCTGGCTTAAAAGCAATTTCTATGGCGGCAATGTCTATTATAACTGGTAATAGCTCTATAGTTATAGCAGGTGGGCAAGAAAATATGAGCCAAGCTCCTCATGTTATAAATATTCGTAAGGGAGTAAAAATGGGTGATAGTCCCATGATAGATAGTATGATTAAAGATGGTTTATGGGATTGTTTTAATAATTACCATATGGGTATAACAGCTGAAAATTTAGCAAATAAATATTCTATATCGAGATTTGAGCAAGATAATTACTCTTATAATTCACAGCAAAAAGCATTAAAAGCAAAAAAATTAGGCTTATTTGATAAAGAAATTACGCCAGTTCTTATAAAAGATCGTAAAGGTGATATGATTTTCAAAGATGACGAATTTATACGTCAAGAAACAACTATAGATGGGCTGTCATTATTGCGTCCTGCCTTTACCAAAGACGGAACTGTTACGGCAGGAAACTCGTCTGGTATAAATGATGGTGCAGCTATTGTTGCTTTAACAAGAAGATCCATCGCTGAAAAAAAAGGCTTGAAAATACTAGCGACAATAAAATCATTTGCACAATCTGGAGTTGATCCAGCTATCATGGGTATAGGTCCTGTAACTGCATCAGAAAAAGCATTGAAAATTGCAAGCTGGGAAGTAAAAGATTTGGATATAATCGAAGCAAATGAAGCATTTGCTGCTCAAGCTATAGCAGTTAGTCGAGAATTAAAATTACCATTAGATAAAGTCAATATAAATGGCGGTGCTATTGCAATTGGTCATCCAATTGGAGCCTCTGGAGCTAGAATATTGGTAACATTACTTCATGCTATGCAAGAAAATAATTTAAAAAGAGGGCTAGCAACATTATGTATTGGTGGCGGAATGGGTATAGCTATGTGTTTAGAGCGTTAATATTACCATTTTGCTTCGGGAGGTAATGACATTAAAATAGCATCAACATTGCCTCCTGTCATTAACCCAAACTTTGTTCCTCGATCATAAAGTAAATTAAATTCAACATAGCGACCACGCTTTTTTAATTGAGAGTTTTTTTGTTCTTGTGTCCAAGTTTTATGCATTGATTTGCGAACTAATTTAGGAAATATATCTAAGAAGGCTAAACCTACATCTTTTGTAAAGTTAAAATCACGGTCAAAGTTTTCACTATTTAATTGATCATAAAATATTCCGCCAATACCACGTGGTTCGTTGCGATGAGGAAGGAAGAAATACTCGTCACACCACTTTTTATATTTAGGATAATATTGTATGTCAGTTTTATCGCAGGCTTGTTTAAGTGCATTATGAAAATCTTGAGTATCTTCTTTATCAATAAATGTTGGAGTAAGATCAGCTCCACCACCAAACCAGTCTAAAGTTGTGGTAATAAATCTTGTATTCATATGCACGGCAGGAACTAAAGGGGAGTGCATATGAGCAACTAGGGATATGCCTGTAGCAAAAAAAGCAGGATTTTGTTGGGCTCCGGGAATTTCTTTAGCAAATTTAGGATCAAATTCTCCAAATACAGTAGAAATATTAACCCCAACTTTTTCAAATACTCTACCATACATTATAGACATTTGCCCACCGCCTCCACCTTGGCGCAGCCAATCAGTGCGCTGAAATTTTCCGCAAGGAAGATGAGAATTGCTTAGCTCTAATTCAATTTGCTCAAATTCGTCACAAATTAAATTGCGTAATTTTGTAAACCATTGGCTAGTTAGATGTTTTTTTTCTTCAATTGATATCACATTCATAAAATCCTACTATAATTTCTTGAAAGTAAGGGTTATTAATAATTGAGGATATGTGTGAAAGCAAGTATAGTTAAAACTAATATAAATTTATAACTTATAATTTATAATCAATTTAGTTATAACAAATTACAAGTAGTAAATATGAAAAAATCTTGTATCACAAATAATTTTAATGGCTTTACCCTAATAGAAATTTCAGTAGTTATAACCATAATTGCTTTATTAATTGGGGTTGTTATCGGTGGAGAGTCTATTGCCAAAAGTGCTAGATTGCATAATATTGTTTCTGAGTTAGAAACTCATCGCACGCAAATAGAGCAATTTAAAGAGAAATTTAAGTATCTACCTGGAGATTTTAACTCTGCCAGTAAATATTGGTCAGAAGCTAAAGATGGAGATGGCAATTGGCTAATAGAAGGAGATAATACCGAACGGCTTTATGCTTGGAATCATTTATATTTAGCAGGGTTTATAGATCTTCATTATACAGGAGTAGCCGCAGAAGATTCTTCGCATAAGCCAGAAATAAATGTTCCAGGCAGTAAATTTAAAAATACCAATTTTTATATGTTAGGCAGTAATAATAAAGATAATAAAATTTTTGGTCGTAATGGTACTTTTATCCAATATATAAGCAATGATGCCTCTGATGGCTTATGGGGTGCTGCATTAATGGCAGAAGATGCTAAGTATATAGACACAAAATTAGATGATGGCATTGCCAATAGTGGGATAATTTATTCTGTGGACGGTATAACTAGTCAGAGTGGTGCTTGTTCTGCTCCAGAGTCTTCCGAAAAAGGCGCAAATTATGATTTTGCCGAAACTAGTATTAGTTGTAGATTGGTCATGTGGTTAGATTGATCTCGCTTAACCATCTGATAAATAATTATTTATTTAAATATATATGCGAAATAGAAAAATATTCTTATATATGCACTTTTAGCTAGCATAATTTATTAATATTTGTTATAATCCCTCGCCAATTCAGTTGGTTACGTTAATTTTTTAATTAACTAAATTAATTTTTTACTAAAAAAAAGCCTTTAGAGAAATTTAAGTAAAGTTTAAGTTTATGTGTAGTTTTAAAGAAAAATTTATGTTAGGTGATAAACTCAGTTCTAACTTGAAGCAATTTTGTATAAATCATAGAGAAGGTATCTTATGTTGTATTTAATGCGTAAGCAAGATGAGTCAATAATTATCAATAATAATATTGAACTAAAAGTTGTAGAGATAAAAGGTAAATCAGTAAAATTAGGCTTTACCTTTCCTAAAGGTGCGTCAGTTCTGCGTAAAGAATTATTTGATAAGATTATGGCAGAAAATATTGCAGCTGCACAAAGTGAAGTAACTGTAGATGATCTTTTAAAGTCAATGTCTAGTAAAGGTCAGGCATCGCAAGTTACAAGTGATGAGAATCAGGATAATTAACATTTCTTACGTTGGTTAAGAACTATATTTAGAGTATTTCAAATTAATTTCCTTAGGTTATGATGAAATACAAAATTTAGTTATTAATCCTAAAGATAAGTCAATATAGGATTGACTTATCACTGATCTAGTTCATTTATAAATAAGATCAAAATTTTATGTCCTTTGATTTGAGGCTAAAGGATTAAATCCTGTGCTCTTCAAATCAGTTCGAGGCATTCCTTGCGCCATTCTCCTCAAATCAGCCAAGTTTTCATCGGCTGCATTGAGTAATGCAGCCTTATCTGCATCTTTTAATATAGCATTGAAATTTTTAACTACTAGATTAATAATTGGTTTAAAATTTGCCAACTTTGAATCATTACTTATAGCCGTTTGTTTTTTAGTCATTAGCAAAAGTAATAATTCTACAAACTTAACTGGATCTATGCCATGGGCGCCTATATTGAGTGTCTTTAAAGCATTTGTTTCTTCTTGGGGAATAGCTAAATTAAGCGTAGTGTTATTGGAATCTATTTTAAAAGTAAAAGAATTTACTTTTTTATCATACGAAACTGATGTTGTATGGTTACCACCAATTATCCCCTTTAAAACATCGGTTATTTTAGCTAAAGCATCCTTTGGATTTTTATCAAGTAAAGTTCCTATCGTAGTTGCTTCTCGTGAAGGACTAGAAACAGTTCCAGCGCGAATAGGGATTTCTGGTCTATAAATAGATGGTTTTCTCATTTTTTCTTGCGCTTGAGCTTCCATCAATGATTTAGTATGGGCAATAGAATTGCGACCTTCCACAGTATAATACGCACCTTGTCCAGCAATTATTTGATTCAAATCGGTTATTTGTGTAGTAGAAGCGTATTTTGTAGGATCAGTAGAAATTGCTATAAATTGTTGGAACTTATTTTCTTCATAATAAGCCTGTGCAATTTCCTGTAGGTTTCTAGCGTTTTGCGCTAAATTTATCAAATCATGATTAGTTTGGAAGGCTTGTTTAAGCGAATCTGGGTTTTTAAGTATACCTTGATTTTCTTTTAGAAAATTCGCAAAATTTTCTAGATGATTATTATTTTTTAATAAAGAGTGAGTTTGGCCGTATTGCCCTAATTGCTCTTTGGTTAAGAAGCTTCCATATTGAGCAAGTAATGTAAAATCACTTCCTAGTGCGTAATCATATTCACAACTAAGAAGAGTAGTGATTCCTTTTAACTCTTCTGGATTTTTTAAAAAAGCAGTTAGATTCTCTTTTTCTTCATCTGATAATGTAAGGTCATTATTTGTTAATTGATCAAGGATCCCTTTTATAGCACGATCAATCTCACGAGTAGATCGTTCAGCTTCCTCAATTTCACTTGCAAATTTATATTCAAATGAAAAATTTGTAAGGAGAGTTGGTTTGAAAATAGGACGAGTCTTTGTAGCATTAGCACCTAAAATAGTTGGAGCAAATCTACTGCTAATTTCTCCTGTTTCTAATGCTCTAACAAAACCTTCTATTTGGTCATTAGTAGGTCGATAAGGAACTGATTTTTCTATACCATTTAAAACCTTAGAGCTTTTAGGATCATCTTCTGTTAAAAATGGTGCTAAAGTTTTTAACTCTTCTGGCATAAAATCTTTTAATTCTTCAAATATAACTTTTAAATATTCTTGGATATTGGCTAAATCTTTTTGTGATCTAATTACAGAAGAACTATAAATCTTACTTAGACTTCTAAGGTGCGTATAAATTGTTTCTGGTGAATTTTGCAAATATCTCTGCTTAACAGCAGAGTTTTGAAGATTATTAAAGATACTTGATAATCTTTTTATCGATGGATCTGTTTGGAAATTATTAAATAATGAAGTAATTGCATCGACTGACGATTCTTTCTTTACTTGGTGGATTACGTAAGCAGGATTATCAAGTATTTCACCTGAGAAAGTAAATTTTTCAGCTCCGTTCATATCTTGTGCTGCAAGTATTGCCATATTAAGATGTGACTTAGGACTTGATGATACGTAGCCCAACTCTATAAGTTTTGTCACAGTATTAGTGACTATAGAACTAATTTGATTGGCTATTTTTTTTGCTTGGTCTAAATTATTTTCAGCTAAGGCATTAGCAAGTGGCTCTACCATAGCGCAAAGATTAATTTTTCCTTGTTTGAGATCGGTTGATAATTTTTGAAAGAAACTATGAGACAGTAATAATATAGTTGGATTATGCCTAACTACTTCAAGAAAATTGTCTTTAAAATCCCTCGCTTTATCAGCTGACTTATCTGGATTAATTGACATTAGATCCTTTAATAAACCGTCAAATGCACGGTTCAATTCTTCAGGGAATATAGATGTAGAATCGCCTAATTGATAAAATATCCTTGATAATACAATATCAGCACCATCAGTTAAAGAATATATAGTATCATCTCCTGGAAAAGGAAGTTTTGTAAATAACAAATCGCTACTAATTCCTAAATCAGTTATATCTCGTCCAAGAGTTGTTACTTCAGTTTGTGTGAGTGTTGGTTTCGAGCCAGCGATAGGGGTACTTAATAATCTCTGTACATCATCACTATCTATAAAAGATTGAGCTATTGGACCGCTTTTATAAGGGAGCGTTGAGCTAGTAATAGCACCTTCAAGACTATTATTAGCATGGCTAGCAAAATCTATCGTTGTTTTGGACATAATTAGAAACCTATATAAATATTATTATTGGTA
>CAZTUN010000010.1:27791-31118 GCA_964616845.1 uncultured Rickettsiales bacterium
TAATAATTATATTTTTGTAGGGGGGTAAAATTATGCGTGTAGACATCAAATCTATTTGATTTACCTTTATATACAATATTAGCCTTAACTAAGTTAGTAATATTATTGGCATTTTTAGGACGCTTAACAACTATACGAGAAAATTCTTTTTGAAGGGCAATATTAAATAAAATTTCAGCATCATCGTCACAACCTACTAAGTCTTTTAAAAGACGCATATCTTTTTTGTTGAGAGCACTATTTCCTGTTTGTGGAAACATAGGATCTATATAAATAACATCGGCAATTAATTCTTTGCTTGGCAAGAGTAATATAGAGTCACCTTCAATAAAATTTATATTACTTACTATAGGAGCAAGGCTGACATGATTTTTAGCTTCTATAAGAGCATTGCGCAATAGATTTGCAATAACTGGGTTACGTTCGATCATGGTTACTTTTGCTCCAAGAGAGGCAAGTATAAGACTATCTATACCAAAGCCAGCACAGCAATCTATAATTGTAGGAGATGGGTTCTTTTTAAAGCCGCAAGCACGAGCAAGTAATTGTTGTTTATTGTTATTATGGGTTAGACGGTACAAAATTTGTGGAGTTATAAATGAAATTTTCATAAATGCTTTAACTCCATAGCATCATCTTCAAGCTTTTTGATTTTATTGCGTAACATGGTAGCTTTTTCAAATTCTAAGTTATCTGCAGCTATAAACATTTCTTTGCGAAGTTTTTCAATGTAAGAATTAAAATTTTTATCAGTTAGTTCAATAAAATGTTCTTGCTTATCTACATCTATAGAATTATCTGATTGCTTAATAATATTTTGTGCAAGAGATTTTACTATAGTAGTTGGTGTTATATTATGCTCAAGATTATATTGCGTTTGAATTTGTCGCCTTCTATTTGTTTCGCTGATTGCTTTATCGATTGATTTAGTAATCTTGTCTGCATAAAGAATTGCCTTGCCTTCTATATGACGAGCTGCGCGTCCTATAATCTGAATTAGTGATGTTTCAGAACGCAAGAAACCTTCTTTATCAGCATCCATAATGGCAACTAGTCCACACTCAGGTATATCCAATCCTTCACGAAGAAGATTTACTCCTACTATGACATCATATTTTCCTTTGCGTAAATCACTAATAATCTCAATGCGTTCAAGGGTTTGCACATCAGAATGAATATAAGAAACTTTTATACCAATTTCTAATAAATACTGAGTAAGGTTTTCAGCCATTTTTTTAGTTAGTGTAGTAACTAATACTCGCAAACCTTTAGCAACCGTTAGCTTGCACTCATTAATAAGATCGTCAACTTGATTAGTAACTGGTCTTATAATGCATACTGGATCTACAAGTCCTGTAGGACGAATTACTTGTTGTACCACAACTCCATTAGTTGCTTGTAATTCATAATTTCCTGGTGTTGCTGAGACATAAATTGTTTGTGGACGCATTTTTTCCCATTCTGCAAATTTTAATGGTCGATTGTCACGTGCTGAAGGAAGGCGAAAACCATGCTCAACTAAAGTGTCTTTGCGTGATTTATCACCATTATACATAGCTCCAATTTGTGGAACAGTGACATGACTTTCGTCAATAAATAAAATTGCATCTTTAGGAAAATATTCAAACAGAGTTGGTGGTGGTTCTCCTTCTTTGCGTCCAGATAAATAACGTGAATAATTCTCAATACCTTTACATGCTCCAGTTTGTTGCAGCATTTCTATATCAAAACTTGTTCTTTGTTCAATTCTTTGTGCCTCAAGAAATTGTTTATTTTCTTCAAAGCTTTTTAAGCGAATTTTAAGATCTTGCTTTATCATTTCTATTGCTTTTAGAACTGTAGGTCGTGGAGTTACGTAGTGGTTATTTGGAAATATAATAGTTTCTTCTAGCTTTCCGATAACCTTACCAGTAAGAGGATCAAATTCTTTTATTTCTTCTAGCTCACTACCAAAGAAAGATAATCTCCAAGCAATGTCTTCGCAATGCGAAGGGTATATATCTATAGTATCACCTCGGACTCTAAAATTACCTCTAACAAAATTGATATCATTACGATTATAAGATAATTCGACTAATTTTTGTGTTAAAGAATTTTGGGCAATATCCATGCCTTTTTTAAGCGAGATTGTCATGTGTTGATACCATTCTGGTGAACCTAAGCCATAAATACATGATACTGAGGATACAACTATAACATCACGTCTTTGGATAAGGCTTCTTGTAGCACTATGACGCATTAAATCTATTTGTTCATTAATAGATGAGTCTTTTTCGATAAAAGTGTCTGTTTTAGGAATATAGGCTTCTGGCTGGTAATAATCATAATATGATACAAAATATTCTACTGCATTTTCTGGAAAAAATCCTTTCATTTCATTATATAATTGTGCCGCTAATGTTTTATTATGAGCCATAATTAAAGTAGGTTTCTGTAGATTTGCAATAATGTGAGCCATGGTAAAGGTTTTTCCAGATCCTGTAACTCCTAATAAAACCTGATCACGTTCACCATTTTTTAAACCTTCAGTTAAAGCTTTAATTGCAGTTGGTTGGTCTCCAGCTGGTTTAAAATCTGAGAATATCTTGAAAAGTTTTGTCATAAACCTATATTGAATAATAAAATATCATTTAATTTAAATAAGTATTTAGAATTATGAAAAATGTTATAATCTATACTACCCCTGTATGTCCATATTGTGTACGTGCTAAGTCATTATTAAAAAGTAAAAACATTACTTATACCGAAATAGATGTAAGTGATGAAAATGAGCGCGAAAAAATGATTAAGCTTGCCAATGGCAGGCGCACTGTACCGCAAATATTTATAGATGACAAACACATTGGTGGTTGTGACGACTTATATGCTTTAGATAAACAAGGTTTGCTGTAATTTTATTGAGAAAATAGACAAAAAATAACCTGCTATATCAAATAGATAAAGCAGGTTATTAATTTTTTAGATTGACTGTATTAACCCTGACGCGCTTTGTAGCGAGGGTTTTTCTTATTGATTACATATATAACGCCATGACGCTTTACGATTTTGCAATCTTTATCACGAGCTTTAGCTCTTTTTAGAGATGAACGAACTTTCATATTCTACCTATAATCTTAAAAATCTTTTGTATGACAGGCAAGGTTAATACAGGCAAGCTTATTTAATGTCAAGATCTTCTAAAGACCAGCGAGCTTTAGGTGTAAAGTTTATATTATCTTTAATTCCTAGCCTAAAACGCTCTAACCCAGCCCAAGCAATCATAGCCCCGTTATCTGTGCATAATTTTAGAGGAGGAGCTTTAAGTATAAAATTATGATTTTGGCATAA
>CAZTUN010000011.1:0-18002 GCA_964616845.1 uncultured Rickettsiales bacterium
AGGAGCATGGTGAAAAGCAGCAGCAGCTGGAACATTTCTAGAATATTCTAAATTAATATCTCCAATCAGAGTTGTAATTATCATTCCTAATTTACTACGACCTTGTTTATCTTTGCTCTTTAGGATTTCCTGAAGGCCCGTTAAGTCTTGTCCGCCTGAAAGACCGATCTGTAAACCAACTTCACCATTTACATTTAAAGAGACCCCTACATCTCCTTGTCCTCCCATATACTCACGTTTTATATAATCAGCTAATTTGTTTTCTAATATACTATAACGTCCTTGGTCAAAAGATGCGTAAGATTTTGTACTAAGACGAATTTCACCTTTGAGCTCAGCAATCAGATTTGTAATTATCATTCCTAATTTACTACGACCTTGGTTATCTTTGCTTTGTAGATACTGACTAAAAACAGCTAAGTCTGCATAATCTATAGGTTGAATAGCTAATAAAACTCCTCGTTTTCCCTCACGATTTAATACCAAGAAAGCTTGTATTCTTTGTCCCTGAGGATGTTTTATATTTACATCTAGGCTCAGCTTTCTAGCTAATGCTTCCTCTAAGGAAGGATATTCTAGAGGGATTAAATTTATGTAAGACATTGTAGGAACAAAAATCATTCCTAGTAATTTTTTTACTTCTTCAGTACTCTTTCCAGCCAAAAAGGTTGCAACTTTATTAATCAATTGTTGATTAAAATTATCTCCTTTTTTAAAAGCATTAGCTAAAGTTCTACTCCCCTTTTGAATTTGAGGGTTATCTAGAGCTATTCTTTGCAACAAAACAATAGCTAAATCAAGATTATCTAATCTAAAATCTTTTTTTAGATCTTCTAATTGTTCATTCTTTCCTATAGAATCGAATAGACTTTTAAAATCTTTAAATTTTTGTTCAAGTTTTGCGTCGTTATCTTGTCTGCCGCTATCTTTCCTCAGTTTTGCATACATTTCTTTTGCTATAGCTTCTCTAGACATAAAAATACCTCTAAACCTTTTAATAAAAATTCTTAAGCAATAATAGTTATTACTATGAATATTAGAAAAATATGCTTAATTAATTATTAAATTAATAACATTTTTTTATATTAAAAGTAAGATAATTTATTAATATTTTAATATTATAGCGCACAAATAAAGCTTTATATATGCTATTTTTGGATTTTTTACTGCATATTGCGTATAAAATAATAAAAGTTAGCAAAACCTTAATGGACAGTATTGGATTAGATATAATATATAGGAAATCAAAAGAAAACATCAAGAAGACCCGACTTTAACAAACGCCACTGAACTAAGCAGTGGCAGTGATGGCGCACGAATAGCTCTTTTAAGTATTTGAAGAATATTGGTTAGTATGAGTGTGGTTTAATTACATACCACCAAATATACCCCCTGGGATTTTTTTAACTAAAATTTATTATCTCTTAATGTTACCCTTAGATTGGTCTATTGCCGCTGGTGAAACTGGCCTGCTCTGAGCATTACTTACAGTAGTTGCAGCTTGAGGATTAAGAATTTCTCTTGCTCTTAGCTCTGATTCTTCCGCATTCATTCCTTGCTCTTGAAAGCTAATACGTAATGCAAATAATAATTCTTCATCCATCGCCTCTGGCTCAGTGCTGGCAGATGCACCTTCAATTGGCTGAATAGGCAAAACTGGACGAGCTGCAAATGCATTAGATTCAGCAAGGCGAGCAACATCAACATTTCCTTCAATTTGCTGACCAATAATAGTATTAATATACGATTCTGCTTCTTCCGCCATTACAACCAATCTATTATTAGTATTTCCTGGTAAATTATATCTTACATCTCCGCCTAATAACCTTCCATCAGGACTAACAGTAAAATTAAACTCAGGCAGCTCTCCATTAATACAAGGAACATCCCGCGCAGATATATAAACTACAGGCTCTGCTCTTGATGAACGCGGCAATTCACCACCAAATCCGGGCCTAGCACCGCTGCTATTTTTATCACCACTCATAAGAAAACCTTTATAAACGTTTTAATCTTATTAAGATAATATATTAACCCAATTCAGAAGGCAATTAAATTATGGTACACAAATAGCTGTGGTAAGTATTTAAGAAATATAGATTAGCGTAAGTGTGGCTTAGCTACATACCACCAAAAGTACTCCTAAGTAATTGTTTGAGTATATTTTTTAAGTATATGAAAAATGGATTATTTTTCTTTTTCAATACAAATCGGCAAACTTTCTTACCATTACAATCTATTTCTTCTAAAAATTGCTCTAATGGTCTTATCCACAAACAATTTTTTCCAAAATCTTTATCTTTATATAAAGATTTATATAGCACATAAGTTGTAGGACTATCTAAATTATTATCTGCATTATAAACTATACCTATAACTTCATACAAATTATGGTTTTTGTAATGCCTATATATTCCATTAGCTATGGTTACGTTGTTCATAAAATAATATAATACTAGCAAAAAGTTCTAAAATTTTAATATCTGAGTTATCTGGCTCAAAGCCATTATCCGAACCAACCGATAATATTCCAAACGTATTGTTTATTTTCCTATCTATAGGAACTGCAATATAAGTTTTATTAACACATCCTTTTTTAGGAATAAAACTATTGTTACTATTTTTTGGCGAATAATAATCGCTTTCAGCTCTTTTCCATACTTTTCCTGCTATACCATCCTCAGAAGGAAATTCTCTATATTGGGATTGCTTTTCATCCTTAACATTATCAGAACATTTATATAACTTAAGAATTGTAGAGCCATCTTCTTTGGGCTTCATCCACACTACTTCTATATCTTCAGCTACTTCTCTAAAAATTTCTCTTATTGCAGAAATTGTATCAGCTTCCCACAAATCTTTATTTGTTTCATTGATTGAAGCAAGTCTACTTGAGGCATATTTATTTCCGATAGCAATTTTATCATATGAGGCTTTTTTCATCCAAGATACTTTTCTCTTATTTATAAAAAGGTTAGATCCCCATATAATAAATACTGGAAAAAGAAGATTAACTAAAGTCTTAGAAAAACTATCATCGTTAATTAGAATAGGAAAAGAACTTAACAATTGAGCTAAAAATAGCTTCATTGTACTAACATAACCTTCTTTAAAATCAACCAAATATTCCCATGTTTTATCTACACATAATACAATTCCAGCACCTAGAGCTATACCTATAATTTTTATTAGATGTTCGACCGTATAAGCTTTTATTTTATTTAAAATCATAAGGATTTTATGAACTGATTATTACAACTAAAAGAGTAAGATTCATAAAAATATATGTTATATACCCTACTATGGCAACGCATTTTATAGTATGTATTAATAAATTTTTTATAAATTATATTCATATGATAATTTACCAACATAAAGTAATACGTTACCAAACATTAGCAAGCAAAGAAACATTACAAACCGTCATCTTATATTATTAGGAGGATTGTAACCATCATTATTAATATAATATAACCTAATCCATTTAGATGGCAACGGATTTGGGTTAGTGTTACAACAGAATTTAAGCAGTTCTAAATCTATATTCCAATTAAACTTATTTATTGGGTTATTTATTTCATGAATAAAAAAGCCTTGGCGAATTTCTTTTCCCTCAGACTCACAAGGTTCAGCATAAAAAATAACTGATACTATTTTTTTATTTTTATTGTGTTTATTGTTGTTAGAGAACCAATTTTCTGTGCAATTTTTTACTAAGTCTGTTTCTAGCCAATTACAAGGCACTTTACAAAATATTATACTTGGAATATCATTAGGTAACTGTTTTACTGCGTTACTAAGAGTATTTTTTAGGTTATTCTCATCAAATTTATCAGATTCAAGCTTACTTTTAACTTCTATAGCTACTTTTTTAAAACCATTTAAATTGTTTACCACTATATCGTAATCACGACCTTTACGACCTTTACGACCTGTTCTTTTATTAAACTTAACATCCCAATCATTTATATACATAATCATTACAGCATTTAACTCACTTACAAGCGATTCTACTCTCTTTTGATTCTTATATTCTTTTATGAATACTTGAAAGCCACTAGTATATTGTAAATTAAATAACAACTCACCAAGATAAATTGTTCTAAATTGTCCAGTTGGATTATGGTGTCCAACTGAATTATAGAAACTAAAATATTGATCTTTAGATTCTCTACAATGCTGTGTAACCCATTCCTTTCCAAAAAAATGTTGAACTACGCTTGCAGCCATATAAAACGTTGCAGTCTGATCATTTTTAAATGATTCATCTATCCCTCGATATGATTTTACTAAATTATCAAGTGTTATATTTTCTCCCTCAAGACTCATTTGGTGGTATCTCCCTGATATATTTTTATAGGTACCACCATTTGTACCACCACTCACTTGTAGATGTTACAAAACCTTAATGGACGATACTGGATTAAATATATAGGAAATATAAGAAAAAATATCAAGAGGGAAGCTTTTAAAGGACTTTACCAAACGCCACTGAATAAGAAAGTGGCGGGAGTGACGGGGATCGAACCCGCGACCTCATGCGTGACAGGCATGCGCTCTAACCAGCTGAGCTACACCCCCCCATATGTTATGGAAGAGACAAATTCTATAAAGTAAGATTTAAAGCAAATCAAGCATTAGTTATAAATTTTATCATATTTTTACATCTAAGCTCTAATTATAGTTAAATAACTAGCAATATTATGATTTTACCTATGCGCTGTTTAGTTAAATAAACCTTACAAAGCAATAATTTGACTAGAATTTGCAACATTAACACTATCTAATTTTGTGCTGAATCTAAGACTTTCAAGTTCTTTTATAAAATTATCTTTGTTAAGTTTCTGAGCCAATTCTAAAACTGTAAGGTTATTATCATTTGTTATGGCAAGATTAAATTCTAACTTCTCGGCATGAGCTAACATATCTTTAAATAACAATACATTGTCTGTTTCTATAGCCATATGTAAAGGATATTTACAGCAGCTAGCCTTTCTTAGAAAAAGATCTGCTGCCTCATCGTTATCTACAAGTTTACAAAAATTATAAACAGGATAAGTATTCTCACTATTATTAGCAACTAAATTGCGCATCTTTGCAAATGGATTATAGCCAATATCTAAAAACATTTCTACTACTTGATTATTTCTATTCTCTATTGCTAAAAATAAAGGGCTTTGTCCATCGTTATTATCAAGACATAAATCATTAATATTTTCAGATACACTGTTTAAATTATCTCTGATTAATTTTAACAATTCATCGTCTACATTTTCATTTCTTGCTATTAGGTGAAGTAATGTATTACCATATTGATCTATAACTTTAAGTGGATCTTGTCCTTTTTTGATAAGATGTTTTACTATTTCTGATTTTCCCGCCATATATGCATATCCAATAAAATCCATTCTTTGAGAATTTTCTTCTATGCTTATACAAAGACCATCTAAACCTTTATATTCAATAATAAAATCAAGAATTTCTAGAGTTTGCTTATCTGCAATAGATTTTAGTAAACATTGCGTTAGATTTTCGTTCATTTCATAATTTTCTACTGTTTTTATCATATAAATGATAACCTCAGGTGGCATTCCATAACTTATTGCCGTACTTAACGAATTTTGATTTACTGCAGATTTCTTGTTAAATCCCTTATCCTCTAAATATTGACTAATTTTACTATCATTAGAACAAGCTTCCATTATAGCAAGCCTTGTTAAGTTAACTATCGAGTTGGATAAATATAATTGTGCATCTATAAGTGTAGTATTAAAATATTTATAACCAGCACCATTTTCTATAAGCCAATCAATTGTTTTATATCTTGCTTTATCTTTATCTTCATCAATATTTCCAAGCTTGTCTTTAATATCACCTTTTATAGCAGAAACTAAAGGAAATCTTTGTCTTGAATCTAGGTAGAAAAATCCTTCAAATGGATAACCAAGTTGCTTATATTCTTTTAATTTTTCTATATCAAAGCAAGATGCAGCCTCATTAACTTTATGTGCAATACCATAAATACTTTCAACTGCAACTTCTGGCAATTTCTTCCTTACCGCCTCAATATCTTCTGTATCTATTTGTCTACTATAGATTACAGTTACCGCATTACTATTTAATGGCATTCCAAATGGACTTTTAATTTCAAAAGTTTGCACATCAAAAAATACCTCAAGTAGCGCACTGATCATCTTACCATCATGAGGATTTTCAAGTACATGTTTACGCAATTGATTATCTTGTCCTAACAATCTTAAATAGGCAATAATATTTAATCCCATGAGGTTAAAAATATTACTCCCTTTTGCAAAATCATATCCTAATCCATTTACTGCAAAGGTTATATTACCATCCTTATCTTTATAACTATCTTGCCTATAATGACCTTTGCTTTCTTCATCTGTAAAATATTTGCGATCAAGTTCTACACCACCTAAAACAAAGTTATATCCGCAGCCATACTTATATAGAGCATGAAAAATTTCTCTCTCATAATAATAAAAATGCCCACCAGCCCATAAGTTTTTTCTAATATCTTCTTCTAAGCGATTTAGATCAAATAAGACAATGCAGTAAGGTTCAGTTCGTGGAATATTTACAAGAGAAAAATTTGCTAGATCTTGATCTTTAATAATTCCAAAATATACATTATCTTGAGCTCCGCCAAATGCTGGTATGTGATTAATACCTTTATCATATCCGTGAAGTTGTCTATCTCTTATATACCTTAATGCTGGATCGGCATTTTCTAAAATATTATTAAAAGTTGACTCTGGTAATGAATGGTGAAGAGAATATGCTTGGCTTTGAAATATTTCTAATAAAGCCTTTTCTTGCAAAGACAATGGACCTTGTATCTGTAGAGGAGAAATTTTATATTCTAATTGTGCTGATGGAAAATGATATTGATATAACTCTGCTAATTTATTGCTACCACTCATAGCATTTAAAGTTTTTAGGAAGCAATTATCTGAATGTTCAAATTGCTTCTTTATACTTAAATTAAAATTACTCTTAATTTCTTCTATTAATTTTTTATTAAATAACCATATAGAAGCCGTATTTTTATTGTTTAACTCCCATAAATCACCACTTGATTGTATAAATAATCTTAATTGAACTATAACACTAAATAACTCTTTTAAAGAAGCTTCATCTTTCTTGGCTATGTCACGATAAAAATCGAGCATTTCAACTCTAAATTCTTTTACTACCCTAATAATATCTAGGGCATCTGCCATTTGTACTAATTTACTAATTATAGTTTTATTAGGTAAAGCATCTTTGTGTCTTATAGCATTTGCAAATAATAATGCTCTTTCTTCTTCTATATTATTTTCTCTTAGATAGAGATAACATTGTTCAGAACTCTGACTATCCCACATATCTTCATAATCTGCTAATCTTGCACAGTCATGAAACAAACCAGATATTTGAGCTAAAATAACATCTTCTTCCCTTAAATCTGCTTGAAAAAATTTATTATACAAAGCAGCGACAACCCTTACTAAAATAGCAACTCTGCTAGCATGCATAGCCCCATGAGTACGTCTGTATATAGGATTCTCATCTTCTTGATATTTTTCATATTTAAATGGTTTTAAATAATATTTTTGTAAAATTATTTCTGCATGATGTCCTATATCTTTAGAAAATCCTTCTGGTAGCTGTCTTCCTAAAAGATCTGATAATTTATACCCTGATGTGCCATTAGAAATGTCATATCGTAATTTAGCAATATTTTCTAAATTTAATTTATGTATATCAACTACTTGGCTGTTAGTTTCTTGCGTATTATCTCTTATACTTCTAGCCGACCTTAGAGCTTTGATCCATCTTACTATTTTTTTTGCAGCATTTTTCTGCTCTTGAGAAAATTGTTCAGGCATTTAAACTATCTTAAATTAGGTTAATTATTTAAATTAAAAAGCTTATCTAATATAGGTTTGGTTTAAATTATTAAGTACCTCTTTTACTCCAGCTAAAGAATCATGAACTATAAAAGCATTCATAATAGCTGCATCTTTTATACAACTACTTGGAGGAATATCTTTTACTAAATTACTTAGATCTCCATCACATAATTTATATATATTTCTCATCGCCAAAAATATATATGCTTTACTATTCTCGCTACTAAATTGCCTGTAGTCAGCAATTTGTGAAACCAATTGACTAAAACGATAATGATTTTCTAACTTGTTAAGCAAGACTTTTTTATCTTCACTAGGTAAATTAATTTGTTTAAAAGACTTTTTAACTCTAAACAAACTAATATTTGCACCATATCTCATGAACAGAAAAAGAGCCCCTATATTACAAGAATTAGCAGCAACATCGGCTGCTGTTAAACCTTGACAATCTTGTCTTTCTATTTCTGTATAACTAGCTTCTTCAAGAATTTGATTTAATAATCTTAAATTTTTTTTTCTTGCTAGGTCATGTAATAAAATTCTATGCCTAAAACTATTAGGTTTTTTAGAAAAAGGCATCTATTATACCTTAATTGGCTGGGGTGGTAGGGATCGAACCTACGAATGACGGTATCAAAAACCGTTGCCTTACCGCTTGGCTACACCCCAATGTAATGCAAAAAACTAGACGAAGGTCTTCTTAAGCTAATTTTAAAGAAGTTTCAAGCCATTTTATAAAATCTTTATCAGCAATATCAATTTTTATTGCTTCAATAGCAGGACAATCATAAGGATGTTGATCCTTAATAGCTTTAAATAAGCTAGGAATAAGGCTAGAATGCGACTTTATAACTAACATAACCTCATCATTTTCTTCTATATTTTCTTGCCAAATATATATAGAATAAACGTCTTTTATTATATTCACACAAGCTGCTAAACGTTCTTTTATAAGCGAATTTGCCATAAATTTTGCTTGCTCAAAATTTGGCATAGTTACATAAACTAAATGCATATTATCACACCTAAATATATTCTTATAACTTAAGTTTATTTACCATCTACAATAAATTATGATTCAAGCAACCAAATCCAGAAGAATTAATAATGGCGCTGCGAACATAATTTCTTGCAAAAAAAACTGCCTGTTCCATATTATCCTTCCATGCCAGTCTTGCACAAATAGCCGATGCCAAAGTACAGCCTGTGCCATGAGTATTATTACTTTCTATTTTACTATCAGCAAAAATTTTGAAACCTTGTTCAGAAAGTAAAATATCATTAATTATATTACCTAGTTGATGTCCGCCTTTTATTAATACATTCTTAACTCCATATGATTTAATAATTTCTGCAGCTTTCTTTGTATCATCAACATTATTAATACTAATTCCAGATAATATCTCTGCCTCTGGTATATTAGGCGTTACCAACTCGGCAATAGGTAATAAATCTTTTACTAAATAATTAATTCCCCTTTCTTCTAATAATCTTTTTCCACTAGAAGAAACCATTACAGGATCTATAACTAATCTTATTGGTAAATATTTCTTTAATAACAAAGATAAAGATTTAACTATATCAGTTGTTCCTAGCATTCCTGTCTTTATTATATCAATATTTATATCTTCTAAAACTACCTTAACTTGGTCTAAAACTATTTTACTAGGAATGTTATATACCTCAAAAACTTTTTTACTATCTTGAATAGTAATTGCGGTTATACAAGATGCGGCATAGCAATTTAAAGAGTTTATCGTCTTTATATCTGCCTGAGCACCAGCTCCCCCAGAAGAATCAGAACCAGCTATTGATAATATATTAGGAACAATCACGATATTTTAGATATACCCTCTATTATTGAATCTGCGATTTGAGAAATAAGCTTCTTTTCTTTACCTTCCACCATAACTCTAATTAAAGGTTCTGTACCAGATTTCCTTATTACTATTCTTCCATTGCCATTAAGTAGCTTTTCATTATTTTTTATTAATTTACTAATTTCCTTAGATTTAATTACCGCATCAGCATTAATACTGTGGCATTTTATACTTTTTAAAACCTGCGGATAAGCCTTGAACAAACTAAAAACCTCACTTGCCTTTTTCTTACTATCAACCATTACAGATAATATTTGCAAAGCAGCAACTAAACCATCACCCGTAGTGGAATGATCTGCACATATTATATGACCACTTTGCTCACCACCTAAATTATAACCATTATCACGCATAAATTTAGATACATAACGATCTCCAACTTCAGTACGTTCTAAATGTAAATCTAAAGTTTTTAGATATTTTTCTAAAGCTATGTTAGACATAGAAGTTGCAACAATACCATTACCCCTAAGCAAACCATTTTCTTTTTGATATTTAGCAATCGCAGCAAGTATTTGATCGCCGTCTATTATTTTACCATTTTCATCACATATTGCTATACGATCTGCATCTCCATCTAAAGCAAAACCTATATGAGCTTGATGTTTTAAAACTTCATTACAAAGCTGCTTTGTGTCAGTCGACCCACATTTACTATTAATATTTGCTCCATTTGGTGTCGCATTAATCGTAATGACTTCAGCTTCTAATTCCCATAAAATGGCAGGAGCAACTTTATAAGCAGCCCCATTTGCACAATCTAAAACTATTTTTATTCCAGATAGAGTCTTTCTTCGAGGAAAAGACGATTTTACATGTTGAATATATCTACCACTTGCATCATCTAATCTTTTTGCTCGCCCCAAATGATCAGAAGTTGCTAAGAATTTATTCATATCCTTACACATCAATTTTTCAATATTATGTTCAACATCATCAGACAATTTTAGTCCAATACTATCAAACAACTTAATCCCATTATCTTGATAATGATTATGTGATGCTGTTATCATGACCCCAATATCGGCTCTAAAAGAACGAGTTAGCATAGCAACTCCTGGAGTTGGCATAGGACCTACCAACAATACGTTAACCCCCATAGATATAAAGCCAGCTGTTAAAGCAGATTCAATCATATAGCCAGATAATCTAGTATCTTTACCTATAAGAACTTTACGCTCTCTTATATTATGATCGTGATGACAAAAATAAGCTCCCGCCGCCATACCAACCTTTAAAGCCATATCTGCTGTCATTGGATGGACATTGGCAACCCCTCTTATTCCATCTGTACCAAAAAGAACTCTACTCATAAATGAATCGCTTAATTTACATTTTTTGTTTTTTTAAATTTTCTTTCTTTATGACCAACATATAATTGGCGAGGTCGACCAATTTTTTGATTAGGATCTTCCATCATTTCTTTCCATTGCGCTACCCAACCAACAGTCCTTGCCAGAGCAAACAATGCCGTATACATGTTAGTAGGTATTCCCATCGCTTTATATATTATACCAGAATAAAAATCGACATTAGGATAAAGCTTTCTTTCAATAAAATAATCTTCATTAAGTGCTCTTTTTTCTAACTCTAAAGCAATATCAAGTAAAGGATCATCTAATTGACCTAATTCCTTTAAAACTTGCCTACATGTTTCTCTAAGTACAGTAGCCCTAGGGTCATAATTTTTATAAACTCTATGTCCAAAGCCCATTAATTTAAATGGATCATTTTTATCTTCAGCACGTTTTAAATATTCAGGTATATTTCTTTTATCCCCAATCTCTGTAAGCATGTTAATCACTGCCTCATTGGCACCGCCATGGGCAGGTCCCCAAAGTGATGCTATACCTGCTGATATACAAGCAAAAGGATTTGCTTTAGATGAGCTTGCTAACCTTACCGTAGAAGTAGAAGCATTCTGCTCATGATCAGCATGAAGAATAAAAATTGTATCTAAAGCTTTAGCCAAAACAGGATTTATTTTATATTCCTCTATGGGAACAGCAAACATCATTCTTAGAAAATTAGATGAAAAATCTAAATTCTTACTAGGATAGACAAAGGGCTGTCCTACAGAATATTTATATGCCATAGCAGTAAGTGTTGGCATTTTAGCTACCATTCTATATATTGAAATATCCCTCTGTTCTTTATCAGTAATGTCTAAAGAATCATGATAAAATGCCGATAATGAGGCAAATGCTCCAACCAATACCGCCATTGGGTGAGAACGCCTTGGAAATCCTCTATACATAAAATGAATTTGCTCATGAACCATACTATGATGATTTATAGTATCGGTAAATTTCTGATATTCTTTTCTATCAGGCAATTCTCCATTAATAAGGAGATAGGCAACTTCTAAAAAGTTACTTCCTTTGGCAAGATCTGCTATATCATAACCACGATATCTTAAAATTCCCTTATCTCCATCAATATAGGTAATTTTTGAATCGCATGAGGCTGTTGACATATAGCCAGGATCGTAAGTAAACACGCCAAGATTTTTATATAAAGAAGTAACATCTATAACATCTGGTCCTTCTGTCCCTCTAAAAATTGGCAGCTCTATTTCTTTATTAATATTAGGAATAATTATCTTAGCCTTATCTACAGACATTTTTCTTTCCCCTTAAATTTTAGCAAATTTATCAAAAACTATTTTTGCTGAAATACGTATTTTCCAGCCTGTAGGAATTTATAAGGATCGATTGCTTTATTATTAAATACAACTTCATAATGCAGATGCGAACCAGTACTCCTACCAGAATTACCTTCTAATCCTATTAACTGACCTGCTTTTACTCTTTGCCCCCTTCTTACAAATACCTTTAATAAATGAGCATATCTAGTAGATAAATTATATGAATGTTTTATCTCAACTAGTCTACCATAAGATCCATTAAGTGTAGCTTTTTTAACAACACCAGCAGCCGTACTATAGACAGGCTGACCAATGCCACCAACTATATCAACACCGCTATGCGTTGCAGAAATATTTTTTATTGGATCCATTCTCGAACCAAAATAACTGCTAATATAGTAACTGTCCATAGGAGATGCTAATGGAAACGCATGAACTATATTTTCTAACTCCAATAAGTATCTTATATCCGCATTAAACATATCTCTATCTAACAAACTACTAGTTGCTTTATCTGGTGATAATGCAGATTTATTTTCTACAAATGGACCTCCTTGAGAAGAACTATTATTTTTGGCTACAAAAGATGCCCTAGCCTTTATAGCATAACTTAAATTATAACTATTTTCAGCTATTTGATTTATCGACAAGCCTGTCATAGTCAATACAGACTCAAGGGTAGAAATTCTATGTTTTACTTTATCCTTTATATTTAATAAGATTTTTTCAGCACCTTCTCTTGTTTTATCATTAGATAAAACATCATTATTAGCTATATTAGGATTTGTTGCTGTTTTAGAATTAGAAGAAATATTCTCCGAATTTTTATATTTGCTAATATTATTAAAATAGCTATCTAGTTCTTTTAGATTTTCCCTCATATCTGTAACCTGATATTGCAAATTCTTATTTGCTACAGATGTAGTCCATATTTTTTTGTCTTTCTCTGAAATTAAATCAGCAAAGGTTAAATATTTCTGAGTAGTATATGATATAGTCAACATTACAAAAATTACTACAGAAACAAACAATACCTGAATTTCAGTAGCAATAGGTATATTTATAGTTTTGCGCTGAGTAATTATTATAATTTTTTTATCACTAAAACAGTACCAAAAAAACTTTCTAGCCTCATCAGCAACACAAATCAACCACTTACCCAATGCATTATCAAGTAAGCCGTTTAAATCTAAATTTGCTAATTTATCTACACAGCTATTCAGTAACTTATTAATCTTCGATTTTATATTTCTAAAAATCATTATACTCTATATGTAATATAATTATGTCAAAACAAGAAAATACAAGGCGAACCCTACACTTATCTAACAATACTGGCAAGAACTTAAAAAAAATATTCCACAATAAATAATAAATATCAGTATGTTATGCGAGACTATTAATTCTGCATATTAAGATACAAAAAGTATTTATATATATTTCTACGTAGTATAATTTGGAGTTTCCTTAGTGATAGTCACATCATGAGCATGGCTTTCTTTTAAACCAGCATTTGTTATTCTAACAAAGGTACTTTCTTTTCTCATCTGCTCTATAGTTGCATTTCCAGTATATCCCATAGCTGCCCTCAATCCTCCAATCAACTGGTAAGCAACATTAGAAACAGAACCTTTAAAAGGTACAATTCCCTCAACACCTTCTGGTACTAGTTTTAATTGATCTTTTATCTCCTGCTGGAAGTAGCGATCAGCCGATCCTCTAGCCATCGCTCCAACAGAACCCATGCCTCTATAAGATTTATATGACCTTCCTTGATATAATATAGTCTCTCCCGGACTTTCTTCCGTACCTGCAAATAAAGAACCTATCATTACAGCACTTGCTCCAGCAGCTATTGCTTTAGCTAAATCTCCAGAATATTTAATACCACCATCTGCAATAACTGGAATGGAATATTTATTACAAATTTCAACTGCATTCATTATTGCCGTAAGCTGAGGCACTCCTACACCTGCAATTATTCTAGTAGTACAAATTGAACCAGGTCCTATACCAACTTTTACTGCATCTGCACCATGATTAATTAATGCTTTTGCTCCTTCTTTTGTTGCAATATTTCCTGCTATAACGGCCGTATTCTTAGCAAGTTTTTTTACCATCTCTACAGTTTCTAAAACTTTTTTAGAGTGACCATGTGCCGTATCGACTATTATCACATCTACTTCTGCATCTATCAAAGCCTGAGCTCTATCTCTTGCATCAACACCAGTCCCTATAGCAGCAGCAGCTCTTAATCTGCCTTTATCGTCCTTGCAGGCATTAGGAAATTTTTGCGCCCTTTCTATATCTCTAACTGTTATAAGTCCTATACAACGGTAATTATCATCAACTACTAGTAATTTTTCTATTCTATGCTGATGCAACAATCTTCTAGCCTCTTGCATATCTATATTTTCTTTAACAGTAACCAAATTGTCTTTAGTCATTAAATCAGAAACTTTTCTATTGGCATCATCAACAAAACGCATATCTCTGTTACTTAACATTCCAACTAACTTTCCAGTATTTTTTTCTATTACTGGTATTCCAGAAATATTAAATTTATCAACTATCTCAACTGCCTCTCTTAAAGTAACATCAGAATTTATAGTAACAGGATTTACTACCATTCCTGCTTCAAATTTCTTTACTTTCTTTACTTCCTCTTGCTGCCTTTCTATTGTCAAATTGCGATGTATGCAACCAAGACCACCAAATTGAGCCATTGCTATAGCAAGCCTTCCCTCTGTAACCGTATCCATTGCAGACGATATAAGTGGAGTGCGTAGTTTTATATTTTTTGTAATATAGGTTGAAGTATCTACTTCGGCTGGAACCACATCTGAAGCACTCGGAACAAGTAAGACATCATCAAATGTTAAAGCTATTTCTGGTATAATGTTAGACATAATATGCAAACCGCCATTTTAAACGTTGTTTGCGTCGCAAATATATAGATTTTAATGTCTTTTGCAAGAATTAAGTTAGAAAAATAAAAATATAGAGGAATCCAAAAGGCGTATATATTATAAAATTAGCTAACAAAACACTAACTTAATCAAACAAAATTTAATTACTTTTTCTTGCTTCTATTATATAACCTTTAATGGTTTTGATATCAGGATCAATTATTTGATATTTCTCATCTTTACTCATAAGATCGTCTATTTGATAAGGCAAAGCAACACTAGGAACTCCCGCTTTTAGCAGTCCTTCTGGAAATTTTGCAGGGTGAGCTGTGGCCAACTCAATTACAGTGTTATTTTCTACTAAGTTATTATTTCTTGCAGCATATACAGCAGTTGCAGTATGCGGATCTATAATTAAGCCACTGCTTGAGTAAATTTGAGAAATAGTTTTAAATATTATATCATCTGAAGCAGAGTCACTGGCAAAAGTTTCTCTTATCTTAATTAATTTATCTTCTGAAACCGAAGTTATAGCAGAGCCCAGACCTTTCATAATTTCTGATAATTTTTCTGAATCACGATCATATACGTCAAATAATAATCGCTCAAAATTACTAGCAACTTGAATATCCATACTAGGAGACGAGGTAGCAATTAAACCATGTCTGCTATAGTCATTATTTTTAATGAACCTATCCAAAATATCATTAGCATTAGTAGCTATAACTAATTTTTTAATAGGTAGTCCCATATTTTTTGCTAAATATCCCGCAAATACGTCACCAAAATTTCCCGTAGGAACAGAAAATATTAAATCTCCTATAATTGGCTGAGGCAACTTAAACCAAGCATAAAAATAATAAACTATTTGCGCCATAATCCGACACCAATTAATCGAATTAATGGCAACAAAACTAGTTTTATTTTCTAAAAATCCTTGGTCATTAAACAAGGTTTTAACAATATTTTGACAACCATCAAAATCTGTTTTAACTGCCAAATTATGAACATTATCAGATATAACGCTTGCCATTTGCTTACGTTGTACTGGTGATATTCTATCATGAGGATGCAATATAAATAAGTCGATCCAATTACTTCTATAACAACCTTCTATCGCTGCCGAACCAGTATCCCCAGAAGTAGCTCCTATAACTATAACTTTTCTTTTTAATTTATTAAGATAATAATCAAATAATCCACCTAAAAATTGCAAGGCACAATCTTTAAAAGATAAAGTAGGTCCATGAAATAATTCTAACAAATACTCATTTGCACTAATTTTCCTAAGAGGGGTAATATCCTTGTGTGTAAAATTATTGTAAGCTGTCTCTATTATGGCATAAAGATCATCATCATTTATAGAATCATCTTTAAATTTTCTTATAATGGCAAAAGCAAGATCAATATAAGACATACCAGACATTTCTGACAATTCTTTAGTAGTAAATGAAGGCAATTGCTCGGGAACATATAGACCACCATCGCTAGCAACTCCAGCCATAACTACTTCAGCAAATGATAGAGGCTTAGCTCTTCCCCTAGTACTTATATATTTCATATATTATTTTTACTGCTCTAAATATTTAGCCTTTAAGTAATTTTTATAAGCATCTAAATCTAACTTCTTACCAGTTGCAGATTCTATTAATTCTTCTGTTTCATAGCGACAAGCTTTGTCATGTATATGCTCATTTAGCCATTTCTTTATAGGAGCCAAATTACCTTCGGCAATAGCAGGAACTATTTCACTATTTGCATTTTTGGCAGCACTAAAAATTTGTGCTGCATATACTGCACCTAAAACATAAGTAGGAAAATATGCAAAGGTTCCATCCATCCAATGAATATCTTGCAAACAACCGTTAGTATCATTATCTGGAGCTATACCAACAAATTTTTCCATACCTTGTTTCCAAGCCTCAGGTAGATCTTCTACTCCCATATCGCCAGACAATAAGTATTTTTCTAGGTAATATCTTAAAATTATATGCGCAGGATATGTAACCTCATCAGCATTAACCCTAATTAATGAAGGTTGTACCCTTGTACATAAATTATACAAAGCTTCTGCGTTCCAATTGCTTTCAAGTCCTAATGTTTCTTTAACCTGTGGAAATATATAATTTATAAATTCACGACTTCTACAAACTTGCATTTCTATCAACAAGGACTGACTTTCGTGTATACTCATACTTCTTGCCTGACCAACTGGTTGACCGTCCCAATTCTCTGGTAACCCTGCTTCATACATAGCATGTCCACTTTCATGCATTACTGCCATAAGCGATGAAATAAAATCACCTTCGTCATAACGAGTAGTTATTCTAATATCGCTATTATATCCTCCACAGAAAGGATGCGTGCTTTCGTCAAGCCTTCCTCTATTTAAGTCAAAACCAATTATTTCTAATAATTTCTTACTTAACTGTTTTTGCTTGTCTATAGAATAATTTCCAGTCGCATCTATATAGCTTCTTTCTCTTTGCTGCTTCTCTAAAACTTGCGCCGTAAAACTAGGTAAGAAAGATTTTAAATCTGCAAATATTTCATCAAGCTGCTGGCTTTTACGTCCTGGATCATATAGATCTAGTAGGGCATCATAAGGACTACAACCTAAAACTTCAGATTTTGCTATACCAACCTCTCT
>CAZTUN010000011.1:18012-18877 GCA_964616845.1 uncultured Rickettsiales bacterium
GTTCTATAACATAACGTAATGGTTTTATGACTTTAGAGAAATCATTTTCCTTTTTAGCTTCTCGCCATACCATTTCACATAATGAAGAAGCTTTAGTAAGTTCTTTTAATAATTTTCTTGGCACTGCATTTGTATGTTTAAATATACGCTGCATTTCTTTTAAGTTAGCTTTTTGCCAACCACTTAAATTTTTTTGCTCATCTTGTACTTTATTAAATAAAACTTCAATACCAGGATCTGTTAAAATAGCATGTTGAAGACTTTTTAATGTTGATAGCTGCTCCGCCCTAGCGCGAATGCCAGCAGCAGGCATAACAACTGCATTATCCCAATTTAAAACAGACTGTATTTGATCTAAATCATTAAGCTTCTTAAATACTTTCTCCAATGTCTTATATGAAGGCATTTTATGTTTCATAACTAATATAATCCTTATCGTTTCTTTATAATTTATCTTAAGTAATCTTACTATTTAGCAATTGTCTTCGGAACACAATATAGACAATTATCAATATAACAGCAAGACTATACCATGTAATTGCATATTCAAGATGGTCATTTCTATATTTTATTTCAGTACCACCAAGAAATGGGTATTCTAAAGCCTTTCCAATATGCTCTTTAGAGCTTGGCAGCCTAACTAATCTTATATAATAATTATCAGTTACCTTATTATGCTCTATATCGCTCAACATATCCTTAACGTCAACCCAAAACCACATATTTTTAACTTTATCATTATCTGGAGTAAATTTACCTCTAGTTTCTGACTTATGTATCATACCTAGTACTTCTACAGTGCCATCAATCGTTTTATAGCCCTTATTTTCAGATCTCATTTGCGCTAAAATCCAACCACGATCAA
>CAZTUN010000011.1:18887-23735 GCA_964616845.1 uncultured Rickettsiales bacterium
ATCAACCATAACCACTAAACCACTACCATCTACGACCATCGGCGTTAATAAATCATATCCCTGCCCACCAGATTCAGCTCTAGATCCCATATAAACATATTTTTGTTTTTCGTTAAGAAATCTACCTCTTAACTTTACTAAACTATATTCTTGTTTTGAAAGGTCAATCACCCCATCTTTAGGAAAATCAATTACAGGAGCTGCAATACGTTCTTTAGCAATTCTTATAATGTTTAACTTCCATTGCAATCTATAAACTTGCCAAGTTCCCAAAGAAAAAAGCACGATCAGTGCCATAATAACAAAAAAAAGAGTTATTTTTAATTTTCTATCTAAATTACTTTTCATTACAAAATAACACCAAAATATTTTACAGTTGTTTACGATAATTAAGAGCTATAAATAGTCCTCTAAATATTCTTAATAATCCAAGAGACATAAGTGCAACAACTATAGTCCAAACTACTAAATGCAGCCATAACGACCAAGATAAATAATAATCTACTAGAACAGCAATAACTGCTACGCTAATACATGCTATAGACATAGCAAAAAATATTGCCGCATCACCAAGATCACTCTTTCCTAATTCTAAACCACAATTATTACATTTTTGCGATATAGAAAGCCACCCAGAAAACAAAGTCTTTGCTCCACAAGCAGGGCATGCGCCAGCAAGAGAATTTATTAGAGGAACGTTATCAAAGTTTTTAGCTATTTTATTATTCCAAGTTTATTATTTAAGACAATAACTTAAGATCCTAATACGTAAACGAACGTAAATAAGAAAATCCAAACTACGTCAACAAAGTGCCAATACCAAGCAGCAAACTCAAATCCTAAGTGACCTTCTGGCGAAAATTGTTGTTTTTTTGCTCTAATTAAGCAAATAGCTAAGAATATAGTTCCTATAATAACGTGAAATCCATGGAATCCAGTCGCCATAAAGAAAATAGAAGGATATATATGTTCAGGAGAAATAGTACAACTTGGCTTGACATGGCTATGTATACCAAATTTTGCTACAAAAGCATCAAATAAGCCACTCATACAGAAACCTGCATGCACATATTCAATAGCCTGACAGATAGTAAATGTAATTCCAAGTAAAACGGTAATTAACAAAGCCTTTATAACATCTTTATTTTTACCATGCATCAAAGAATAATGCGCCCAAGTAACCGTAGTGCCAGATAGTAATAATATTAATGTATTAATAAAAGGCAAATCCCAAGCATTAAAAGTTTTTATTCCTGCAGGAGGCCAACTAGCTCTTACTAGAGCTTTGGTTGACTCAAGAACGTTCTCGCCGTCAAATAATAAAGCAGGATTTAATTGGTTTTTAAAAAATCCCCAAAAGAAGACAAAGAAAAACATTACTTCTGATATGATAAATAATGCCATTCCCATGCGTAAACCATGACGCACGATATTAGTATGGTGATGACCTTCTAATCCTTCACGAACAACATCTCTCCACCATAAATAAAGAACAAACACTACAGATAATAGTCCTAATACTAAAATCGGTGCTCCAAAATATTTTCCATGCATAGTAAGCACAAGACCTACAAACATAGCAAGTGCGGAAAAAGCACTAAGTAGTGGCCATGGACTTGGATCAACCAAATGAAAATCATGCTGCTTATGTTCTGCTGTCATTTATTATTTACCAATATAATGTTAAATCATTAAACTCAAAACCATAGCCAGACCTATTACACAATTTAAATAAATAAATCCAGCAATTTTTACACTCATATAACTAATCTTAGTGAATCAGCTATACTAGGCATAGCTTGCACTAAAATTATAGTTAATAAAAATAAGATCCCTATTTAAAAATATAAAATTTTGATCTTACTCATAAATTAACTATACCCATTAAAGTCAGTCCCAGCCTGACTTATCTTAGGATTTATAATTAAATTTTCTATTTAACCACAACTTATGGAAATTAATTTTAAATACTATAAAATTATTTTTCCTTAAAAAACGTATATGATAAAGTAACCATATCTATATCTGATACTTCTTTATCCTCCTCAATCTTAGGATCAATAAAAAATACTACAGGCATTCTTACTTTTTCATGCGGTTTTAAAGTCTGTTTAGTAAAACAAAAACATTGTATTTTATTAAAATATTGCCCTATTTGTGGCGGAGTTACATTAAAACTAGCAACCGCTGTTGATTCTTTATCGCTATTGTTCACCGCTACAAAATAAATTAACTTATTTTCTCCAGTTCTAACTATAACCTTTTGTTCTTCAGGATAAAATTTCCAACCCACAGAGTTATCCACATCAGCATTAAAAGTAACTGTAATATTTTTATTACCAACTTTATTACTAACTTGTATAGTTTTCTTTGGTGTACCTTGATAGCCAGTTACCTTGCAAAATAAATTGTATAAGGGAAAAGATGCATAAGTTAGGCAAACCATTCCTATGATAAAAATAACTACATTTATCGCTAATTTTTTATTACGTTTACCAATTTCACTCATGAGCTCTAGGCTTTAATTTTTATAATAGTTACAGCAAATACGATTACCACAATTGATAATAATAATACTAATAAAGCATTATTTTTCATTTTCTGGTTTTTAGTAAGCTCTTTATTATCAGACATAATATTATCTCAAAACAAATCTTAAATCATTGAAGTTATAAATTTATCAAAACTAAGTAAAACGAAGATTAAAAAAAGATAAAATATTGAATATTTAAACATTTTCCTTGCTTTCTTTTCACTATAGCCAAGATTTAAATCATACGCCAAATAAAAAAACTTAGCTCCCAACAATGCAGCTCCTATAGTATAGGTTATCCCTGTCATAGAAAATACAAAAGGTAATGCAGTTGTTCCAACCAACAACATTGTATACAACAAAATATGTTTTATTGTAGCTTCCGTTCCAACTATAGTTGGCAACATAGGTATATTAGCCTTAGTATAATCATCATTTTTATATAAAGCTAAAGCCCAGAAATGAGGCGGAGTCCACATGAATATAATTAAAAATAAAATAATGCTATATAAGCTTATTTCTCCAGTTACTGCCGCCCAACCAATCATTGGAGGAAAAGCACCAGCAGCACCACCTATAACTATATTTTGTGGTGTTAATCTTTTTAACCAAATTGTATAAATAAATACATAAAATAATATAGCCAGTACCAGCAAAAAAGCAGCCATAAAATTGGTTGCTATAAACATTAACATTACGCTTATAACCGCAAGTACTACAGAAAACTCTAGAGCATGCGATGGTAAAATTTTCCCCAATGGTATAGGACGATGCTTTGTTCTTTCCATTATTTTATCAATATCGCGCTCATACCACATATTAATGGCACCAGATGCACCAGAGCCAATTGCAATACATAATATTGCAACCAATGCTATTAATGGGTGGATATGTCCTGGAGCAAGATATATTCCTACAGCTCCAGTAAATACAACTAACGACATAACTCTTGGTTTTAATAGTGACCAAAAATCATAAACCGTAGACTCAGCAGCATCAGATACCACATCATCTATTATTTTCTGAGCTGCTTTCATCAAAATTTACAAATTTTTTAAGTTAGCCAAAAATTTAATAAATAAAAATTATTTTACTTCAGGTATCTTGTCATAACTATGAAATGGAGGAGGAGAGCTTAAAGTCCACTCAAGAGTAGTAGCACCCTCGCCCCAAGGATTATTAGGACATTTTTTACCAAATTTTAAAGTATATAAAATTATAAGTACAAATAAAATAACTCCAGAGAATGAAATATAAGAACCTATCGAAGAAATATAATTCCATTTTGCAAATGCATCTGGATAGTCAGGAATACGTCTTGGCATACCAGCTAAACCAAGAAAATGCTGAGGAAAAAATGTAATATTTGTTCCTATAAACATTAAAGCAAACTGCAATTTACCCCAACACTCACTATATTGGCGACCAGACATTTTACCAAACCAGTAATAAAATCCAGAAAATGCTGCAAATAAAGCACCTATTGACATTACGTAGTGAAAGTGAGCTACTACAAAATAAGTATCTTGGAATAATCTATCTAATCCAGAGTTAGCTAAAACTACTCCTGTAACTCCACCAACAGTAAACATGAAGATAAATCCAATTGCATATAACATAGGTGTATTAAAAGTTATTGAACCACCCCACATAGTTGCAATCCAACTAAAAATTTTAATTCCTGTAGGCACCGCTATAATTAGAGTAGCCACTGTAAAATAGGCTAAAGTATCAAAACTCATTCCCACTGTATACATATGATGAGCCCATACTACAAACCCTACTACTCCAATACTTGCCATTGCGTAAGCCATTCCCAAATATCCAAAAACAGGCTTTTTAGAGAAAGTAGAAATTACATGACTTATAATACCAAAACCAGGAAGTATTATTATATACACTTCAGGATGACCAAAAAACCAAAATAAATGTTGAAAAAATAAAGGATCACCGCCACCTGCTGGGTTAAAGAAACTTGTGTTAAAATTACGATCTGTTAATAACATAGTTATCGCACCACCTAAAACAGGCAAAGCTAAAACCAATAAAAATGCCGTAATTAATATCGACCATACATATAAAGGCATTTTATGCAATGTCATACCTTTACAACGCATGTTAAAAATCGTAACTATCATATTGATAGCGCCAAGTATAGAAGAAGCTCCAGCTAAATGCAGACTAAATATTGCCATATCTACCGCCATACCAGGCTGATAAGTCATATTACTAAGTGGAGGATAAACCGTCCAACAAGTGCCAGCTCCGCCATCAACAAAGGCAGATGCAATTAACATACAAAAAGCAACAAATAT
>CAZTUN010000011.1:23745-27761 GCA_964616845.1 uncultured Rickettsiales bacterium
AAATATAAGCCAGAAACTAACATTATTCATTCGAGGAAATGCCATATCTGGCGCACCAATCATTAATGGTACAAACCAATTACCAAAACCTCCAAATAATACTGGCATTATCATAAAAAATACCATTATAAATGCATGGGCTGTAAGTACAACGTTATATAATTGATTATTACCACCAAATACTCCTCCACCTGGATGAGCAAGTTGCATTCTGATTAAAATTGAAAATAGCCCCCCTACTAGACCACCAACTATAGAAAGTATTATATAAAGTGTACCAATATCTTTATGATTGGTAGAAAATAACCAACGCTTAAGTCCTGATGGATTATGATCACTCATTTATTTTATCCTTTATAAATATTCAAAACCAATTAAATTATTTTGTATTGTTTTTAGCTAAATTTCCTTGCTGTTTAGACTCAACCCATTTTTTAAAGTCTTCTTTTGAAACAGCTCTTACCTCAATTGGCATGTAGCCATGTCCTTGACCACAAAGCTCAGAACATTGACCATAATAAGTACCAACTTTTTCTATTCTAAACCAAGCCTCATTAAGCCTTCCAGGAATTGCATCTTTTTTAACTGCAAAAGAAGGTACTGCCCAAGAATGTATAACATCAGCAGCAGTAGTCTGTAATCTTATATTTGTATCAACTGGTAATACTACAGGATTATCAACAGATAATAGTCTTTTTTGACTTGGTTTTAAATCTTTATCTTGAACCAAATTACTATCAAAAGAAATATTTCCATTATCTGGATATATATAATGCCAATACCACTGATATCCAACTACTTTTAAGGTCATATCTGTTTGAGGAATTTTTTCAGCAAGACTTAACACTCTCAAAGAAGGTATTGCTATAATAACCAAAATTACTACAGGAACTATTGTCCAGACAACCTCTATCATTGTATTATGAGTAGTCTTACTTGGAACTTTATTCTTAGATGCCCTAAATTTTATAATTACATATGCCAATAATAGCATTACAAAAATAGATATACCAAACTCCATGTACACAAGACCATGATGAAAATTTTGTAGTTTTTCCATTAATGGAGTTGCTGCCTCTTGGAGATTAATTTGCCAATCTCTTGGATAATCAGCCATAGCTTTTGATAATAAACCTAAACAAGTTACTACAAAAGAAATTAGTATTCTTATAACAAATTTCAATTTAACTACCCGAATTTTTATTGTTTGACTGAGTAATTACTGTTATGAGTTAAATCAACCATCTAAACCAATAATTACATTTAATAATTTTTAGTTAAGCTTATAGCCAAATTTTATCTAAAGTAAAGACAAGTTTTAATTTTAAACAACTACAGACATACTATTATAATCAAGGCAAATAAATGCAACATAGTGACAATAATAAAATATTTTTTGATAATTGTGAATTATCTCAAGAATCAACCAATAAGCTTGTTGATTGCGCTTTATCCAACGCAGAAGATGGCGAGCTATACTTAGAATCATGCTATACTGAAGCCTTTAATTTTGATGACAATGTCTTAAAAACCAGTAGCTATAATATTAATAAAGGTTTTGGCATGCGCGCCGTAGTAGGCGAAAAAACCGCTTATGCACACTCCTCAAGCTTAACCAACCAAGCTTTGCAAAATGCATGCAATACTGTAAAACATGTCAATGACGGCAATAGCTTTGAAATTAATCTAGACGCAAAAACAAAGCATACAAACCATAATTTATATACTCCAGAAAATCCGATTCCTTTAGTAAATTTAAAGGAAAAAATTAATTTACTCCAATCAATAGATGCTTATCTAAGAAACAAAAATTCTTTAGTAAAGCAAGTTTCAACTTCAATTTCAGCCAATTGGCAAGCAGTTAGAATAATTAGAAGAGATGGAATATTTTTTGATGATATAAGACCATTAATAAGGTTAAATATTTCAACGATTGTAGAATCTAAAAACCGCATGGAAACTGGTTCTTATGGAATGGGTGGAAGATTTCTATATGACAAATTTTTTCAAGAAGATATTTGGCAAGATGCGGCAGACCAAGCATTACATCAGGCATTGGTTAATCTAGATGCCATAGCAACTCCAGCAGGTCAAATGGACGTAGTACTAGGCTCTGGCTGGCCAGGAATATTACTACATGAAGCAGTTGGTCATGGTTTAGAAGGAGATTTTAATCGTAAAAAAACCTCATCTTTTTCTAATCTAATAGGACAACAAGTCGCCAGCAAAGGAGTAACCGTCATAGATGATGGAACAATAGCTGAGCGTAGAGGATCTTTAAATATAGATGACGAAGGAACTCCTACACAGCATAATGTTTTAATCGAAGATGGAATATTAAAAGGCTATATGCAAGATAGACTTAATGCAAGATTAATGGGAGTTTCTCCTACAGGAAATGGCAGAAGAGAAAGTTATCAATACCAACCCCTACCTAGAATGACAAATACATATATGCTAGGAGGTAAATATTCAGCAGATGAAATAATTTCTTCGGTTAAACGAGGAATATACGCGGTAAATTTTGGTGGCGGACAGGTAGATATAACTTCTGGAAAATTCGTCTTTACAATGTCTGAGGCGTATTTAATCGAAGATGGCAAAATAAAACAACCAGTAAAAGGAGCAACCTTAATTGGCAATGGTACGGACGCACTTACAAAAATAAAAATGATCGGCAATGATATGAAACTAGATCCAGGCATTGGAACATGCGGAAAAGCAGGTCAAGGAGTACCAGTTGGAGTTGGACAACCTACTCTATTAATTGAGGGGCTAACAGTTGGAGGCACGAAAATATAGTTTTAAAGCAAAACTACTATTTTGTCTGCCGTGAAAAAGTCTACGAGCCACTCTTAGATTAGGCTATATAATATTTTCATGGGAAATAAATTATCAGAAATCAGCAGACTAAACTACAAAAGCTTGCAAAAGATTTTGTGGTGAATGCTTGTTAAAATGGCTATTTTTGAATATACATGAAAGAAAATTATGAAGCCGTACCGCAGTTTACTTGATCGTAAATGAGGAACGGAAGTCATGATTTTCTTTCATGGATAACAAAAAGAGACTTTTTCACAAGCGACTATTTTGTTAATTCCTACATTTAATCTAGTGTAAAAGCCAAACCACAAGGAGATTCTTCTTGAGATTTCAAATTATATGGATGCTGCTCAGATTTTAAATCAACACAGCCAGTAGTTTGGTCTACACTTGCCGCTCCAATTGATAAAACAATACCACTTGTTGGCATTCCATCATCAATTTTTTGATCAATTGTATAAGCATCTTGGGTCGAAAACATTGGTTTTGCTGCTATATCACTAGGCACGACTCCACCAAATATAAGAATATTTCCTGTATATATTTCACTGGTATAATTATGCTCTTTTGAATTATATATGACACTCATTCCTACCAATTTCATTTTTGATGCAGGAATATTTTCTCCTATATAAGCTTCCATAATCTCAGTTCCAGATGCTTTTCCTTTTCCTGTAAATGAACCAGGATATATTCCTGCCAAATTAAGATGCTGCCAAAATCTATAAATTTCCAATTTACTTTCATTGCCACCAATTGCTTCTATTTTACCATTACCATTGCCATTACATTCATAAGATGTATCAGCACATTTACTACCCCAATAATTATAAGCATCTTTAAAGTCACCAGGTAGGTAGTTAAATTTTATTTTAAATGCATTAATAGCTTGCTTTACAGAATCTTGTTCACTTATAACAGCTCTCAGTCTGGCTTGTTTTATCAAATTTTGACCAGTCATAATTCCACCAGCCATCAGGCCTATAATTAACAAAACTATCGCCATCTCAACTAAGGTAAATCCAAAATTAACACCACTTTTAGCCCTAAAGCTAGGTTTTATAAAGAAAATATGCATAATTTGCTCTTTTAAAAAATAAAATATAATTATTTGTAAAAACATTATAAACCCAAAAGAGTTTTATTGACTAGGACAAAATTAAGCTATATAAAGTCGTCCCTCTTTAAGTTGA
>CAZTUN010000012.1:0-27727 GCA_964616845.1 uncultured Rickettsiales bacterium
AAAGTTTGTACTCCAAATGGAGAAGCATTTGTAAAAGGAACTTCATTTGCTGCTATGTTTTTACTAGCAATATTATTAATTATCTCCTCAACTTCCATTTCTCCTTTATGTAAAGGAAGTGGTAGCAAAGAATTAAGAAGGCAGTCTTTTGGCACATGCGTATATAGATCATCAACCGAATTAGCACCAATAATTTTTAACATATCTTGGCGATCTTGTTGGGTATGAGGTAAAAAACGCATATGGATAACCTTGAGGTAAATAAAATTGCAAATAGTGGATTCTAAATTTTTCCTTTGAAAGAACTATAATATATGTTCTTTATATCCTGTAGAATCCATTAATTCGTCAACTTCAGATATATCACTTGCTTCAATTTTAACAAGCCAACCGTCTTCATAAGGCGATTCATTAACGACATTAGGATTATCGATTAAAGTTTCATTAACTTCTACGATTACTCCACTTATAGGAGCATAAACATCACTTGCAGCCTTGCATGACTCAACGACAGCAATTTCATCGCCTTTGGTGACTTCTTGCCCTATGCGAGGTAATTCAACATACACAAGTTCGCCTAGCGAGTCTTGAGCGTAATCGGTAATGCCTACGGTTACAATATCATCCTCAGCTACTACCCATTCATGATCATCGGTATAATTTAAATGGGCTGGGATACTTAAATTGCCTGCCATGCTATTTTTTTCCTTAATTTTAATTACTAATAAGTTAGTTAAAAGTTAAATAATATGTATAAAATTAATAGTAAAGTAATTTTTACTAACCATAAAATTTTTTATACTAAAGCACACTAAATACAAACATTTATTTAGTAGTAGCCTTAATAAAACTTAAAGCTACTACCTTAGCTGCAATAAATCTGTCTCTAATAGAAACCAGTAATTCTGTACCATTTTGAGAATAAGTACTAGTAACATAGCCTTGGGCTATAGTGCTATTGACGCTAGGACCAAAGCCACCACTAGTTATGATTCCTATCTCATTATGATTTTTATCAAATATTTTAGTATGTTCACGAATTATGCCACGATCTAATAATTGTATACCAACTCTAATGCGTTGTGGTTTATTAGATAAATGTTTTATTACTGTATCTGAGCCATTATAATTAGGATTATTTTTGCGAATTATCCAGTTTAAATTAGCTTCCACTGGAGATGTAGTATCGTTGATATCGTGACCATAAAGAGGATATCCCATTTCCATTCTTAAGGTATCTCGAGCACCAAGACCAATTGGCTTTACCTCAGAATAGCTTGTTAATTTATCCCATAACTGAGAAGCTAAGTTATTTTCTATGCTAATTTCAAAGCCATCTTCTCCAGTGTAACCTAGTCTACTAACAATGATATCGCTATTACTATATTTTGCAAACTGGCAGGTCATATATTTTTGATTATCTAAATCTATGTTGATAAATATTTTTTTTAAAATATCACATGATTTTGGTCCTTGAACGGCAATAAGAGAGCGGTGATTTAGCTCGCTTAAGACAAGTCCTGAGGTTAAATTATTCCTAAACCAGTTTAGGTCTTTTTCTTTGCATGCAGCATTAAAAACAATAAAAAATTTATTGGGATTTATTTTAGTTATAATTAAATCATCAACAATGCCGCCATCATGATTGGTAAGTACAGTATATTTTGCTTTATTGTCAGGTAAATTAGAAAAAGAAGAAGGAGTTATTTTATTGAAAAACTCCTCTAATTCTAAAGAATTTGTTCCTTCAATATAAGCCTGTCCCATGTGCGATACGTCAAATATACCAACATTTTTTCTGGTCCAGAGATGTTCTTCTTTAATGCCTAGTTCATACTGTACAGGCATTTGATAGCCTGCAAATTCAATCATTTTACCTTTTAAATCTAGATGCTGCTGATATAGCGCAGTTTTTTTACTCATAAAACACATTTTTCCTTTAGTTATAAATTAGAAATTTTATTTCTAAAATTAACTAGATTGTTATAAATAATTAATAATTCTGTCTCATTAGAAAGTGATAAATTTTCTTCTTGCTTCAAACTAGTAAGATTATTTTCTGCCGATAAAACAGAAGGTTTGTTTTCATTATTAAAAGATTTTATATTGCTGCCAGAAGTAAGAAATTTTTGTACACCACGAATGGTAAATCCTTGACTATATAGTAGAGATTTTATTTGGGTTAAAGTTTTTATATCTTCTTGGCTATAATAACGTCTGCCACGACGCTTTTGGGGTTTTATTTGTTTAAACTTACTTTCCCAGAACCGCAAGACATGAGTTGCAATGCCAAGCTCGCTAGATACTTCTCCAATTGTTCGTAAGGCAGAATCTGACTTATAGCTATTTGAAAAATTATATATAAAATCACTAGCTTCTTTTAACATAAAACCTAACCATTAAATAATATTTAACTAATATAATTTATGACTTTATTGATTTTTTTAGTGTATTTGAGGCGTAAAAACTAACAACCTTTCTTGCACTAATAGGAACTTCTCTTTTTGTTTTTGGATTTCTACCAATACGTTGCTTTTTTTGGCGTACTTGCAAAGTGCCAAAAGAAGAAATTTTTACAATACCTTCTTTTTTTAGACCAAGATTTATTTCTTTTATTAGATGATCAACAAAACTACCTGATTCTGCTCTTGAATAACCTAATTTTACGTGGATTTTTTCTACTAGATGCGCTCGAGTAATGCTTTTCTTTTTCACTGTCGTAACCTTAAATTTATATTCATTATGCAATAAGCTAGTATAAGAAACATCAAAATTATAATTACAAGCTTATAATAATAATTTTTTTCAACTGCTCTTATAGCACGAGAAGCTATATTTTTGTATAAGAAAGTCAAGTATTTTAAGGAGATAGAGTGTTTTTATTTTATTCTACCACCTAATTATACCACTACCCCAAGTTAAGCCGCCTCCAATTGCAGTAACTGCAATAATATCTCCATTGCGGAAAATATTTTTATTATTAGCATAATCCAAAGCAAGTGGAATTGATGCCGCCGATGTATTGGCATGATTTGCAACGCAATTAATGACTTTATTTTCATCAAAATTAAATTTTTTTGCTAACATTTCTAGAATTCGTGCATTGGCTTGATGTGGTACAAGCCAAGTTATATCTTCTTTTGTAAGATTGTTAGCGGTAAGAGCTACGTTTAGCGAATCGGACATTTTTGCAATTGCATGTTTAAATACTTCTTTGCCATCCATTTTTATATGACCAGTTAGTTGGTTGGAGGCTACTCCACCATCTGCATATAATATATCTTGATAAGATCCATCTGAAAATAAATGAGTTGAAGCAATAAAGGAATTGCTATTTTGTGGAGCTTTCTCAATTAATATAGCACCAGCTCCATCGCCAAATAATACGCAAGTTGTTCGATCTTGCCAATTTAATATCGAAGACATTTTTTCTGCACCAATAACTAGAACCTTATTGGATTGACCAGTTTTTATGAAGTTATTGGCAATTGAAACTGCATAAATAAAGCCAGAACAAACCGCTTGTACATCAAAAGCAGCAGCATTTTTTGCGTTGATAATTGCTTGAACTTTTGTAGCAACTGAAGGAAAGGTGCTATCTGGTGTCGTAGTTGCAACTATAATTAAATCTATTTCTGCAGAAGACACTTTAGCTTTTTTTAAGGCATCTAAAGCTGCCTTTGCTGCCATATGAGAGGTAAATTCATCTTTTTCTGCTATATGCCGTTGACTTATTCCTGTACGAGTTTTTATCCATTCATCAGAAGTATCAATGGTTTTAGCTAGATCGTCATTAGTTATAATCTTGCTGGGAAGATAAGATCCTGTGCTAATAATTCTAGATTTTATAGAAGCAAATTTACTGTCCGTCACTATATTCATCACCGTTATATTTTTGAGAATTATCGTTTAATATTTCGCTGCCATTATATCTTACTAGCTCGTCAATAATTTTTTGATTTATGGAATCTTTAGATAAATTATAGGCAACTTTTATAGCATTGCTAAATCCCAAATCATCTGTACCACCATGACTTTTTACAGCTATTCCATTAAGACCAACTAGCATCGCACCGTTATGAAGTCGAGGATCTATTCTACCAAAAACTTTCTTAAAAGCATTTTTTGCGAGCATTCCTCCGATCAAAGCAGGTAATGAAGAGCGAAAAGCTTGCTTTATATAATCTCCGCATATTTTAGCTGCGCCTTCAGCAGATTTTAAAGCTATATTACCAGTAAAACCATCTGTTACTATGACATCGATATTTCCCTCAGCGATTTCATGCCCTTCAATATAGCCTTGGAAGTTTAAAGAATATTCACCCTCACGTAGTTCTTGAGAAGCTGATTTAACTCTTTCAGAGCCCTTATTATCTTCAGAGCCTACATTAAGAAGAGCAACTTTAGGACGGCTAATTCCTAATACTACTTTAGCAAACGCATCGCCCATAATTGCAAATTGCACTAAATTATCAGAAGTACAATCAATATTTGCGCCAAGATCAAGTAAGACACAGTTATTTTTACGAGTAGGAAATAGTGAGCATATGGCTGGTCTGTCAATGCCAGGTAAGGTTCTGAAAACTAATTTAGCTATAGCCATTAAAGCTCCAGTATTTCCTCCTGAGATTATACAGTGAGCTTGACCATTACTGGTTGCTTCTATTGCCATAAACATGCTTGAGTTTTTACCCTTTCTTAAGGCAAGAGAAGGACGTTCTTTGTCGTTGATTTTATCTGGGGAGTGATGAATTTTTGCTATTTGTGCAAGATGAGGGTAGTTAGAAATTTTTGCTTTTAAAATTGTTTCATTGCCAAATAATATAAATGAAACATTATCATTATTTTGAGCAAATATATTTGCTCCACCTAAAATTGCATCTGGTGCGTTATCTCCGCCCATTGCATCTAGAGCTATAACCACTTTGTTTGAATTACGTTCAACCAAGACGTTAATACCTTAAAAACAAATTGCACAAATTAAAAAATTAGAACTTCGAATATATCTAAATAATATATGTAAGATTTGCAAGAGCTGTTTTATTATTATAATGAGAAAAACAAAATAAGTGACAAAACAACACAGTCAAGCAATATAGCCAATATTTTTTAGGCTATCACTACGGAAATATATTATAAGATGGATAGATACTATCAGTTAGTTTGGTAATTAAACCCTGATATTCTATGCTTCTACAGGCTCTTGATTGTTTTTTACAACTACCTTACGTCCTTTATAAGTGCCATCAGATGCACAAATATGGTGAGGTAATTGGTATTCTCCTGTAACAGGATTAACCATAACTTGAATCTGTTTTAAAGCGTGATGAGAACGTCTTTGGTTACGTTTGCCTTTTGATGTTTTCTTCTTTGGAACTGCCATATTATTGATCTACCTTAGAAATTACTTAAATTTTACTATAATGTTTAAATAACACAATTATTCTTCTTGTTTGAGCTGGCAGCTTATAATATATATTTTATAAAAAATCTAGCAAATAATAGCAAAAATATAAGCATTTATAGGTTATTGGCTGATTTACTTAGGGTTTAACCGTTTTATATGGGCAAAATATGCGTAAAATCGCTGTAATATTAGCAAGTATCTTATTTATTGGTACTATTGGAATAACAGGTTGTGTTAAAAATAAGCAATCTACGGGTTATACCTTTGACGATAGTGAATTAAAAAAGCTTGCAGTTGGGCAAACAAATAAAGAGCAAGTTATTCAATATCTTGGTTCTCCTTCTACAAAATCATTTTTTGGTAATGAAATATGGTATTATGTTAATCGTAATTATGAAAGCAGAGCATTTTTTGATCCTAAATTAGTAAGTCAAAAAATAGTAGCGGTTAGCTTTAACAAAGAGGGATTAGTTTCTAGTATAAAAAACTATGATAAAAATGATTCGGTTAATTTATCGCTTAATCATGAGGTTACTCCTACTGAAGGTCATGATGTCGGAGTTTTAGGTCAGGTATTGGGTAATATAGGCAAATTTAATTCTTCTCGTACGCCTCATCCAACAGGTGTTCCAGGACAATAGTTATCAATTAATAAATTAAAAAGCTATGACTGAGATCTTTACATTAAAGGATTTTATATCTAGCATGTTGTAACAATTTTAATATTTTTTCTGCATAGAGTTTAAATTATGGCTAAAGCAAAAACTGCTAAAATCAATGTTTCGGAAATGACTAAAGATGTATTTATTACTAAAATGAATCAAGGTATTATTACAAATAAAAATAATGCTGATTTGCTAAACCAACTCTTGCGATATAAACAATGTAAAGGATTGGATAATTTAGATTTATGGCGATTTAAAATTGATAGTTTAATTAGTATGGGATTGGATTTAGATGAAATAGACGCATTAAAAAAAGTTGTTTCGTCAGAGATACGAAAAGAAAAAAATGCACTACGTAAAGCTAATCTTGAGGTAATAAACACTTCTTTAGAGGTTCATCAGGGAATAAGAAAACTTAAATATTGTCAAAATGGTTCTGAATTAGGTATAGATGCAACGCCACAAGAATATACTAACTATTATTTGACTTCTATAAGAGATGCTATAGACCAAGGTTCAGACTTACATTTCCCAAATTTAACAGGCAATGTCTTTTTTTTAATTAATCACAAAAATGAAAAAGCTGATAATCTTTTAGGGCTGGCTTGCCTAGCTGGAGATTATCAAATTGTACATCATATTGTTAATCACGGAGCTAAAGTAAATGGCGAGAAGCTAATTAGCCAAAATCAGCAGATAATTAATTTATTGCAAGGATTGGGAGCAGAGGTGCAGCGACCAAAACGTACAAGAACAGATACAGATAGTAGTGTTGGTAGTGCGCCAGAAACGAATCCCGAATTTAGAGTTGCTGGAGCGGTTGCACAAGCTGTAAGTGGATATGACCATAGTTTATAATTTATGTTGGTAACCAAAATTCTCAAAGTTAATAACCTTATTATTTTCATCGAATAGGGATATTTTCTTTGAAGAAGTGTTAGAAGAAGGGCTTTTATTGGTAATTTGACCGATTCTAGTGATTTTTACCAACTGGGTTTTTAAGTTTAATATATCTTTTTCCTTATTTTTTGGCGCAGTAAAAATAAGTTCATAATCATCTCCAGCACTTAAAAGATCTAGTTGACTTATTTCTATGTCGTTAAGATTTTGAAAAAAAGGTATTTTATTCGCATAGATGCAAGCATTAACATCAGAAGTTTGACAAATATTATTAAGATCTGCAAGTAATCCGTCTGAGATATCAGTGCAAGAATTAGCTATGCCAATTAGTTGTTGAGATATGTTTAATCTTGGAGTTGGATTGTGATAGCGATTAATAAAATAAGTTTTATCATGATTGTCTAAGTTACTAAAGTGATTTGGATTTTTTAAAATATTTAAACCAATATAACTATCCCCTATAGTTCCTGTTACATAGATGTCATCGCCAATTTGTGCGTTGCTACGAAGTAAAGCTTTGTATTTAGGAACTATCCCAATAGCTGTTAGGCTCAATGATAAAGAGCCGTCATGTGTAGTAGTATCTCCGCCAATTAATTTTCCGCCATAGTTTAGTATAGCGGCGTTTAATCCATAACTGAAACGTTCAATCCATTCTTGGTTTGTATTTTTAGGTAGGCATAGAGCTAGCAAATAAGCAAATGGAGTTGCGCCCATCGCAGCTAAGTCAGATAAGTTGACAGCCATAAGCTTTTGAGCAAGATAGAAAGGATCGTCACCTTTAAAAAAATGTGTTCCTTCAGTTAAAGCATCTTTGGTTATGACTAATTCTTGATCTGGCTTTATATTAGAAATTATTGCAGCATCATCTGATAAATTTAGTGCTCCAGAATAATTTTGTGCTAGAGGTTTAAAATATTTTCCAATTATGTCAAATTCTAGCATTGTGTATCTAGTTGGTGGAGTTGTTTTCACGTAAATAAGAGTTAATACTATCAAGAATTCCATTGATAAAAGCAACATCGCTATCGTCACAAAAACATTTAGCAATATCTACATACTCATTTATAATTACTTTATGAGGTGTATCTTTGTAATGTGCTAGTTCAAAACTTGCTACTATTAATATTGATTGGATAATAACACCAAGGCGTTCAAAGCGCCAATTGTCCATTAAATGTTTTTTTATTATTTCTTCTAAACTATCTTTATATTTATTGCTGCCTGTTACTAATTCACTTAAAAACTTTTTATTAGGCTGGATAAGATCTTTGTCATTTTCATAATAATATAAAACATCGGATATAGCGCTTGATGCGAGTTTCTTATCTTGATTTATCGCTTGGGAATAAATTGCCTCCACTGCGGCAAGTCGAGCTTCGCTTTTGCTGTGAGCGAGATTGGAGTGTTGATTTGGTTCTTGTTTTTCTATCTCTGTATTCATAAATTTTTTAGTTTATTTTTAATTTCGATCATTTGTATGCAAGCAATTGCAGCTCTTTTGCCAACATTATTATCATCATTACTTGATCTTTCAAAAACTTGCGGAACATTAAAGGCGGTTATAATGCCATAGCCAAGAGCAATTTGCTTATTTATGGCTATTTCGTTTAAGCCTCGTGCGCTTTCCATGCACACATAATCATAATGAGATGTTTCTCCTTTTATAACACAGCCAAGCGCAATATAACCATCGTGAGGATTTTGCTCTATTGCCATAGCAAGTGCAGCAGGAATTTCAAAGCAACCTGGAACTTTTATATGATTATAGCTATATCCAGATGCTTCAAGTTCACTAATGGCAGCCTTAGATAGTTTAGTTCCTATATCTTGATAAAATGTCGCTTCTATAATTAAAATCTTTGGCATAATGCTATATATTTATTGTGATTAGGCTATATTAACTTTCAGTTATCTTATATACTATAAGGCTTTGGATACAAGCTTTTTATAGATAAAATAAAGAATTTTATGTGACAATATGCTTAAAAAATAATGGTTGCCTTAAAATAAGATTGAGAATTTTTATATTCTTTTATAGGAATCTTATTTAGATTCACTATGATTATAATATAAGTTAAGTTTTTATAAAAAATTATAAAACTAAAGATTAAACTAATTTTTAGCTAAAAGGTATAGATAGCAATGACTCTTGATAATAAACGATATATTCTTACTATTTCTTGTCCTGATACTATGGGTATTGTTGCCTCTGTTGCTGGTATCTTGAAGGACAATAATTGTTTTATAATCGAATCTGCCCAATGGGGTGATCAAGCTACAGGTAAGTTTTTTATGCGAGTAGTATTTGATGCGCAAAGTGCTTCCTCAAAATATGAAGTTTTAAAAGAGCAATTTGAAGGATTGGCTTTTAACTTTGCTATGGAATTGAAAATATATGATATAACAATTAAGCCTAAGGTAATGATTTTGGTATCTAAGGAAAGTCATTGTTTAAACGATATACTTCATAGATGGTCTAGTGGATTATTAAATTGTGAAGTAGTGGCTGTAGTGTCAAATCATAGTGATTTGCAAGAAATGGTGAAATGGTATAAAATACCTTTTTATCACTTGCCTGTAGATGATAATAATCGTCCTCAGCAAGAATCAAAAATTTATGAATTAATGCAGCAGTTAAAAGTTGATTTTGTAGTTCTTGCTCGATATATGCAGATACTAAGACCAGTATTTGTAGATAAAATATATGGTAGAGCAATAAATATCCACCACTCATTTTTACCTGGATTTAAAGGGGCAAGAGCTTACCATCAAGCCTTTGCAAAAGGAGTTAAATTAGTTGGAGCAACTGCTCACTTTGTATCCAATGATTTAGATGAAGGTCCAATTATAGAGCAGGAAGTAACTAGGGTTGATCATGCTACAACTATAGATAAGTTAATTGCAATTGGTCGTGGTATTGAGGCTATGGTTTTATCTAGGGCTCTTGACTATATAGTTGAGCATAGAGTTATGCTAAATGATAATAAAACGGTAATTTTTAAATAAATTAATAAGTAGGTTAAGTTAAATTGCAAGTTTCTCCTCTTGAATTACAGCAGATTAATAAAATAATAGATGATGCCTTATTAGAAGATTTGGGGCAAAATGGTGATATAACTTCTAATTTAGTTATAGCAAAAGAAAGTAAAACCAAATTTAAGATAGTAGCGCGCCAAGAAATGGTTGTAGCTGGTGTAGATATAGCTAAGTTAGTATTTAGAAAATTATCTTCTGATATTTGCTTAGAAAGTGGTTGTAAAGAAGGTGATCTAGTAAATAAAAATACGACTATTTTATATGGAGAGGGAAATAGCAAAGCTATATTTGCTGCGGAGAGAGTTGCGCTTAATTTATTAAAAATTACTTGTGGAGTTGCAACTATTACTAACCAAATGGTAAAAAAAATATCCTCCACTCAAGCAAAAATACTTGATACAAGAAAGACAATTCCTTGTTTGAGACCGTTGCAGCGTTATGCAGTTAGAGTAGGTGGTGGGCAAAATCATAGGTATAATTTAGAATCGGCAATATTAATTAAAGATAATCATATAGCTGTTTGCGGCTCTATAGCTAAAGCGCTAAAACTTGTAAGTACAGCAAAAGAGAAAGTTCAATTTATAGAAATTGAATGCGATAACATAGAGCAGGTTAAAGAAGCTCTTTCCATGAATGTTGCTGATGTAATTTTATTGGATAATATGAGTATAAGTGACCTAAAAAAAGCTGTATCTTTAAGAGATGGTAGAGTTAAATTTGAAGCATCAGGTAATGTTAATTTAAGTACGGTATTTGATATTGCAAATACGGGAGTAGATTATATTTCTGTTGGAAGTATAACCCACTCTCCGCCAAATCTTGATCTTGGGCTTGATGTGTAGTTTAATATTTTAGCAAGATAAAATATTATTCTGATTTATCTTATAAGAATCTTGAATTGAAGGTATATCCATATTGGTAGCTTGACCATAAAAATAATTGGGCTTAACACCAAGTGCAATTGCTGCTAAAACAATAATACTTGCAGGTATTGCTTCTTTGCCATTTTCATAACGAATTAGCTCTTCTTCTTCAATTTCTAGGGCATAAGCTAGTTGCTCTATGCTGATATTTAAGCAATGTCGTAGATGTAAAAGGCGGGCACTTATCCTTTTTTCGTCTTGGCTTAAAGCTTCGTCAAAAGAATTGTTTTTAACTAAAGGTCTTTTATTAGATTTATGGATATTTTCCGTCATGAAGTTAATCCTTACATATTTTTTAAATAAATACACTACTTGTTATTAGGAGTAACCCTAGACAATAAATATTAACAAAAAGTTAATTATTATTAAAAATCTATTAAAATTAACAATAAAATTATTAATAATTAAACCTAAGATTGCTTTTCCATCAAGAAAGCTAACTATTTGGCGATTTTATAGTGACTTTACTGACTAGAAAGATTGGATTTGTTTACTAATATATGCTAGAGTCATATTTGGTTATAAAAGAGGTTTCTATGAGTAAAAAACATAATATAAAAATAGCTCCTTCTATATTGTCTGCTGATTTTGCAAGTTTAGGAGAAGAGGTGGCAAGAATAAGTCGTGCTGGAGCTGATTATGTTCATATAGATGTAATGGATGGTCATTTTGTGCCAAATTTAACTATAGGTCCAGTAGTAGTTAAGTCGATTAGGAAGTTTAGTAAGTTGCCTTTTGATGTCCACTTGATGATAAGTAATCCAGATCAGTATATTGCTCAATTTGCTGAAGCAGGAAGTGATATTATTACTGTTCATGCTGAGGCAGTAACGCATCTTGACCGCACTATAAATTTAATAAAATCTTATGGTAAGAAAGCTGGAGTATCAATAGTTCCGTCAACTTCTCCCGATGTATTAGACTATGTTTTATCAGAGCTTGACTTAGTGCTGGTTATGACTGTAAATCCAGGATTTGGTGGTCAAAAATTTATATTTTCGCAATTAGATAAAATTACTGCAATTAGAAAGAAAATTGATAAAATAGGTAAAAAAATAGATCTAGAAGTAGATGGTGGTATAACTGTAGAAACATCTATACGTGCTATAGAAGCTGGGGCTGATGTTTTAGTTGCAGGTTCAGCTATATTTAACGGCAATAAGTTAGATTATGAAGATAATATCAAAGCTTTATTGCCTAGATAAGCGTTTTTCTTTACAAAAATCAGGTACAAGTTTATAAGCATTCATGATGCTGATTGGTCTTTATTTGTATGATTTTGTTTATATAAAATTATGATTGGCACGCAGCCTTAAAATTTTTGCTAAAATTAGCAAAAAATTGTTAGCTATTTTTACTGTTAGTGTAGAGGAATTAATTAGGTTATGTTTAGTAATTTAGTTCGTAAGGTATTTGGTACGGCAAATGATCGTATTATTAAGCAAATTTATCAAGAAATATCGCTTATTAATGCTTTGGAAGAAAATATAAAGTCATTAACAGATGAGCAATTAAAAGCTAAGACTCCTTATCTAAAAGAAAAACTTGCATCTGGTGCGACATTAGATGAAATTTTGCCAGAAAGTTTTGCAGTTGTTCGTGAAGCATCAAGAAGAGTTATGGGAATGCGCCATTACGATGTACAGCTAGTTGGTGGTATTATTTTGCACCGCGGCATGATTGCAGAAATGAAAACTGGAGAAGGTAAAACTTTGATGTCTACTTTGCCAGTTTACTTAAATGCCCTTGCAGGCAAAGGAGTTCATGTTGTTACGGTAAATGATTATCTTGCAAGACGTGACTCAGAATGGATGGGAGGAATTTATCGTTTTTTAGGTATGGAAGTTGGTTGTATTCTACATGAACTAACAGACATTGAACGCCAACAAGCTTATGCTTGCGATATTACTTATGGTACTAATAATGAATATGGCTTTGATTATTTGCGTGATAATATGAAATTTAGCCGTGCAGATATGGTTCAGCGTGGTTGTAACTATGCCATTATTGATGAGGTTGATTCTATATTAATTGATGAAGCAAGAACTCCTCTTATAATATCTGGACCTACGGAAGATAATTCTAAGCTTTATTATATAATAGATAAGCTTATTCCTCGTTTACAAAAAAGTGATTATGAAGTTGATGAAAAGTCAAAAATAGTTACTTTAAATGAAGAAGGTAATGCAAAAATTGAAGAAATTTTAAAAGCAGAGAATTTATTAGATAGTAGTGCAAGCCTATATGATATTAATTCTATATCATTGGTTCATCATATAAATCAGGCTCTTAAGGCTCATGTATTATTTACTAAAGATAAAGATTATATAGTTAAAGATTATAAAGTTATTATAGTTGATGAATTTACTGGTCGTATGATGGAGGGGAGAAGATATTCAGATGGGTTACATCAGGCACTAGAAGCAAAAGAAAATGTTCCTGTAGAAAATGAGAACCAAACTCTTGCCTCAATAACTTTCCAAAATTATTTTAGATTATATGATAAGCTTGCTGGTATGACAGGAACCGCAATGACGGAGGCTGCGGAATTTTCTGATATTTATAATTTACAAGTTGTAGAAGTACCGCCAAATAAAATTACTAAACGTATAGATATGGACGATGATATTTATCGTACAGAAAAAGAAAAATTAAATGCCATCGTAGAAGAAATAAAAAAATGTTATGCTAAGGGGCAACCAGTTTTAGTTGGAACGGTTAGTATTGAAAAATCTGAAGTTGTATCAAAATTACTAAAGAAAGAAAAAATACCTCATCAAGTACTAAATGCAAAACATCACGAAAAGGAAGCGCAAATTATTGCTCAAGCTGGACGTGCTGGTGCTGTTACTATTGCTACCAATATGGCAGGTAGAGGAACAGATATCATGCTTGGCGGTAATGCTGAGATGTTAATTGAAGAGGAAATGGAAAAACTCAATATCGCCAGAGTAAAAATTGATAGAGAAGAGGTTGCGGCAAGAATTGCTGAGGAAATAAAATTAAATAAGCAAAAAGTTATAGAAGCTGGTGGGCTGTATGTATTAGGTACAGAGCGTCATGAAAGTCGTAGAATAGATAATCAATTGAGAGGTAGATCTGGTCGTCAAGGAGATCCTGGAGTATCAAAATTCTTCTTGTCACTGCAAGATGACCTAATGCGAATATTTGGTTCTGAGCGGATAGGTTCAATGCTGCAAAGATTAGGTTTGCAGGAGGGTGAAGCGATAACTCACAGGTTGATTAGTAAAACCATTGAGAAAGCTCAGTATAAAGTTGAGCAAATGCATTTTGATATTAGAAAAAATCTTCTAAAATTTGATGATGTAATGAATGATCAACGTAAGGTTATCTATAGTCGCAGATTAGATTTAATTGATGCAACGGATGTTTCTGAAGAATTAAAAATTATGAGTGATCAGGTAACGGAAGATTTGGTTAAAGCTTCCATTCCTGAGGACAGCTATGCAGAAAAATGGGAAGTTGATGTATTAACAAAAGAAATCTTCCATATATATGGTATTCATTTGCCAATTAAGGATTGGGCAAGCGAAGATGGTATAACTGAATCTGAAATATTATCCAGAGTTGACAAAGCAGTAGATTCGATTAATGCAGAAAAATTAAGTAAATATGGTGCTGAGCTTATGCAAGCTGCTGGTAGAAAGATTCTACTTATTACGTTAGATCAGTTATGGAAAGAACATTTATTATCACTTGACCATCTCAAACAAGGGATAGGTTTGCGAGCTTATGGTCAGAAAGATCCTCTTAATGAGTATAAGCGCGAGGCTTTTGATTTATTTTCTAAAATGCTAAATAATTTAGATGTTACTGTTACAGAAAGAATGTCTCATATTGAGTTTAGTACTGATGTTACTACAGAAGATCTAGATTTAACTGGTCATAAGATATCTGATAATATGGTAGAGAATCGTGATCAAATTCTTGGAGAACAGGATAATTTGTCAGATGTTTTGCCTATTATGAGAAGAACTCCAGCTGATAAAAGGGACCCTAATAATCAACAAACGTGGGGGAGAATTACTCGTAATGAGTTATGCCCTTGTCAGTCAGGAAAAAAATATAAACAATGTCATGGTAAATTATAAATTACCTATAAAAGGCAATTAATATTAAAAATATTATGACTATCAGGAGAGGAAAAAAATGGTGGGCCTAGGAAGACTTGAACTTCCGACCTCCCGGTTATCAGCCGGACGCTCTAACCAACTGAGCTACAGACCCATTTTATACCTTGAGTATAGGGTGGTATCTTCTAAATAATATTATCTGCAATGTCAAAGAAAAAATGTTCTAAAGCTTCTAGTTTTGTAAAAAATATGTTAGTAACTTAAATTAATATATTTCGTAAAATGATTGTAATATGACCGCAAATCAAGAATTAGCCTCAAATCCTTCAATATCTGTATGGGTATCAGCATCAGCTGGAACAGGTAAGACAAAAGTTCTTACCGACAGAGTATTAAGATTGTTACTTAAAGGTGTAAAACCTTGTAAAATTATGTGCCTTACCTTTACTAAAGCGGCAGCTTCTGAGATGTCTAACAGGGTTTATAATGAGTTAGGTAAATGGGTTTTAATGTCAGATGAGGAACTCAAAAATACTATTGTTAAAATAAGCGGTCAGTATGATGATGATTTATTTTTACGCGCTCGTAGATTATTAGCGTTAGTATTAGACGATAGTAATGGTTTGAAAATTCAAACTATTCACGCATTTTCTCAAGAATTAGTTAGTAAATTTCCTCTTGAGTCAGGAATTCCACCTCATTTTCAAGTTATTCAAGATGACGATGCTGTTCAATTAATGTCATCAATAATTGATAGATTTGTAAGCGAAATTAATATATTGCCCATCGAACTAAAAACTTCGTTATTAAATATAATTGAATATGCTAGCGAAGGAAAATTTCTGGAAGTAATAAATAAATTTTTAAGTAATCATGATATAGTAAGTCATATACTTAAAGACGGATTAGAAAATGCAATAAACTTGATATATAAAAAATTTTCCATCGACAAAGATATAACTTTAGAGCAATTAGTAGCACAAGATAATGTATTAGATAATGAGTTACGAGCAATTATAAAAATTGCCGTGGAAAAAGGAAGTCAAGCAAATCAAAAAATTGCTGATAAAATGAGCGCTTACTTAGCTGGAACAAGCCAACAAAGAATTGATCGTTTTAACGAATATAAAAGTTGTTTTGTAACTGGTGAAGGGCATAAAAAAGAAAGTATTTTTATAAAAAAGGTTCAAGATGCTTTAGGAGAAAAAATTTCTTTTTTATTAAGAGAACAAGAAAGAGTAATAGAGATTGATGATAAAATAAAGTCAATAAATATTGTAAACAAAACAAAAGACTTATTTTTAGTAGGGGCAGAAATTTTACAGCGATATAAGAAAGCAAAGCAGCTTAGTGCTAGGGTTGATTTTAGTGACTTAATTCATGCTGCTGCAGATATATTAAAAAATGAAGACATTAAATCATGGGTTGAGTATAAATTAAATGGAGGAATAGAACATTTATTAGTAGATGAAGCACAAGATACGAGTCCTGATCAGTGGCAAGTGATTGAAGCTTTAGCTCAAGAATTTTATAGTGCAAGTAAGGATTGTACATTATTTGTGGTAGGAGATGAAAAGCAATCTATTTATAGTTTTCAAGGTGCTGATCCTAAAGTATTTGGAAAGATGCAAGATTATTTTTCCTATAAAATTTCTTCAGCGCAGAAAAATTGGCATGCAATCTCATTAGATCGTTCTTTTCGTTCAACTAAAGCGGTTCTTGAATTAGTAGATAATATATTTAATAAACCTGAATTAAGAGATGCAGTAAGTTTTGATTCCGAGCAAATATCACATGCAGTGCATAGAATAGGTCATGGTGGCAGAGTAGAATTATGGCCGCTAGTTGAAACTGAGGAAAAAGAAGAGCTACAAGCATGGCCAATGCCTGTAGTACAAAAGACTGTTAAGGATTCTGAAAGTGATTTGGCAAAAGAAATTGCTGAAACAATAAAAACTTGGCTTGTAGAGAAAAGATGCCTTGCAAGTAAGTCTCGCCCTGTTAAAGCAGGGGATATAATGATTTTAGTGCAAACGCGAAAAGGATTGGTAGATTATTTAGTTAAATATTTAAAATTGTATGATGTGCCAGTAGCAGGATCTGATCGCATAATGTTAAATGATCATTTGGCAATTATGGACATAATGTCATTGTGTAAATTTTTATTATTACCACATGATGATCTTAATTTGGCTATATTATTAAAAACCCCACTTATAGGTCTTAGCGAAGAAAATTTATTTAAGTTATGTTATAATCGCCAACCGCAATCGCTTTGGCAGCAATTAATAATTAATAAAGATAGTCATGATATTATAGAAATTTACAACTATTTAAATGATCTATTATGTCAAGCAAAGCAGTTATCAATATTTGAGTTACTTAACCTGATTATTGAAATTAAGAATGGAAGAAATAAATTAATAGCAAGGCTAGGAGAGCAAGTTAATGATCCTTTAGATGAATTGCTCAATTTAGCCTTAGAATTTGAACAAAATTATACATCATCTTTGCAGCATTTTGTAGATTTTATGGATAAAGGCGAGATAAGTATAAAAAGAGATCTTGAACATGGTATTGATAAAGTAAGAATTATGACGGTGCATGGTTCAAAAGGACTGCAAGCTCCAATAGTATTTATGCCAGATACACTTAGAAAACCAGATACAAAGAATTCGTTTCTTATAAATAAAGATTTAGAAAATATAGAAATATTTTGGTCTTCATCGGCAAAAGAAGATAATAAATATTGTGCAAATATTAGGAGTTATAATAAAGCTAATCAGTTTAAAGAATATTACAGATTATTATATGTTGCATTAACCAGAGCAGAAGATGAATTATATATTTGTGGGGACAATTCTAACAGTGCTCCTGAGGATTGTTGGTATAGTATAATAAAATCTTCTCTTTTAAATATAGGAAAGCAAGAGGGTGGTAAATATGTATATGAGTGTGAACAAACAATAAAAAATAATTATCTTGATAATAGCAATCAAGATAAAGTTATAATTTGCAAATCAGGTAATATAGATAGCGAATTTATTTTTAAAAGTCTTGCAGAAGAAAAAGTTGAAGAATCAATAGCTCCTTCGCTAATTGAACAAAGTGATAATGATAAAGAAATAGATAATCTTGCAATCGAAAGAGGTAATATAATTCATAAATTATTTGAAATTATTCCAAATATTGCTAAGGATAAGCAAGTAAATTGGATAAGTAATTATCTATCCAAATTTGAAAAAATTATATCAAAAAATGATGCCAGTAACATAAAAGCAAATCTTATAGAAATATTAAATGATCCTAAATTTGCTAGAGTTTTTTCAAATGATGGTGTATCAGAAATCCCAATAAGAGGAAGTTATCAAGGCAAAATAGTTTCAGGTCGAATAGATAGATTGGTAATATTGGAGGATAAAGTGTTAGTTATAGACTATAAAACTTCCAGTATAATTTTAGATGGAGATTATAAAGTTCCTAGCAAATATTTGATGCAAATGAGGATATATAAAAAAGTTTTAGAACAAATTTATCCTGATAAACTTATAGAAACAGCCATATTATGGACTAATGTTCCTCTATTGCAATTATTGCATGTTGATTAAAAATAGCTTTGTATAGACTTGCCTTTATAAGTATCATCTGCTAAGAGTACATAAATAGTTTGATTCCTACGAAAATAGGGATAACATTTATAAAATTCATAAGAGGTTTTAATCATGGTTAATGAAACCACGGATAATAATTTTGATAAAGATGTTTTGCAAAATAAAGGATATGTTTTGGTAGATTTTTGGGCAGAGTGGTGTGGTCCTTGCCGTCAATTAGCTCCAATTGTTGATGATGTTGCAAATGATATGGCAGGTAAGTTAAAAGTTTGTAAGGTAAATATTGACCATAATCCTGAGTCTCCAGCAAAATACAATGTAAAAGGTATACCAACTTTGATTTTGTTCAAAGATGGTAAACCAGCTGCAACTAAGGTTGGTTCTTTGCCTAAGAGTAGTTTGATATCTTGGCTTGAACAATCTATGAATGATTAGTGGTGAATTTACAGGCTTTACTTTTTTATCTAGGTTAAATGGTTTTAGTTATGAAGCTAAAACAAGCTCATCTTGACTTTATAAAAGATACTGGATTTTTGCCTCTTATTGGCTATGAGCTAGAGTTTTATATTGAAGGTTCTGATGTTAAGAAAGCCTTATTGCTTTTACAACAATTTTCTTACCAAATAAAACCTGAAAGTGGAGAAAATCAGTTTGAAATTATTTTTCCATTTGGTTTAGATGTAGTTTCTTTGGCTAATCAAGTTGAAGAATTTAAGGTTAAAGCTAAACTTATATTAGAAGAAATAGATCATAAAATTATATTTTCAGCTAAGGCTTATAAAGATAGACCAAGTTCTGGGTTGCATATAAATATTAATCTACTAGATAAATATGGTAAAAATGTTTACGCAAGAAACGGTGAAGTTGAAAGTGACCTTATGCTATATTCAATAGCTGGTCTAATGGAAGGCTTACTGCCTGCTATGAGATTTTTCGCTCCCACTAAAGAATGTTATTTGCGTTATAATAAAGAAGTTTTTATAAAAAACGGTCGTAAAGATATAGAATCTCCTAGAACTGTAAGTTGGGGAGGTAATAATCGTAGTGTTGCTCTTAGAATACCTGAATCTAGTTTGCAGGAGCATACAAGAAGAATAGAACATAGAGTTCCAAGTCCCATGGCAGATGCAAATATTGTTACATTATGCATAATAAATGATTTAAAAAAAGGTATTTTGCATAGATTGCAACTAAAATATCCTAAAATATATGGCAATGCTTACGAATCTCAATATAATGCCATGTTGTTACCACAATCTTTAGAAGAAGCTTTAATTTATTAATATACTGTTTCAGGTTTGAAATTGCCGTTTTTATAAATCCCTAAATAATCAAATAAATTTTTGATTGTTTAGGATATATGAATGATATAAACAAATAATATTGTATTATTTACCAGTAGATTGTTTTTTGATTAACTATATTTTGTTGGTTATATATAATTTTAATATCATTTTTGGCAAAATAGTTTTATATAAGTTTTCTCATTTTTAGTAGAAAAAGAGGAATTAATGTCAGCAAAAAAGACTAAAAATAATAAGTTAGAAAAATCTAGTGATAATCTATCAAAAGATACTCTATTGCATCTTTATTCTGAGATGTTGAAAATTAGAAGGTTTGAAGAAAAAATAGGGCAATTATATGGTATGGGACAAATCGGAGGATTTTGTCATTTATATATAGGTCAAGAAGCAATAGCTGTCGGAATACAGCATAATTTAAATAAAGATGATAGCTCAATAACAACTTACCGTGATCACGGTATAATGCTTGCTACTGGAAGCAATCCTCTTGGTATTGTTGCAGAATTAATGGGGCGTAAGGGTGGTTGCTCAAAAGGTAAGGGTGGCTCAATGCATATGTTTGATACTGCTAAAGGTTTTTATGGAGGGCATGGTATAGTTGGAGCTCCTGTGCCTTTAGGTACTGGAATTGCCTTTGCTTATAAATATCGTAGTGAAAAAAGGGTTTGTGTTACTTATTTTGGTGATGGAGCTGCAAATCAGGGGCAGGTATATGAAGCCTTTAACATGGCTGCTTTATGGAAATTGCCAGTTTTATATATTATAGAGAATAATGAATATGCCATGGGAACTTCAGTTAAAAGATCTTCATCTACTACTGATTTATATAAACGTGGAGAGGCTTTTGGAATTGAAGGTTGGAAAGTAGATGGTATGGATATATTTGCGGTTATTGATGCTTCTAAAAAAGCTCTAGAATATATCAGAAGTGGTAAAGGTCCTTTAATATTAGAAATGAAAACCTATCGCTATAGAGGACATTCAATGTCAGATCCTGCTAAATATCGTTCTAAAGAAGAAGTTGAGCAGGTAAAGGAAAGGCGTGATCCGATAGAGCATTTAAAAGAATATTTAATTAATAATTTCTCAATAAAAGAAGAAAAATTAAAAGATATTGATAAAAAAATTAGAGAAAATATAGCAAAAACTGTAGATGAGGCATCTGCTATGCCAGAACCAGAAATTAGTGAATTATGGACAGATATTTATACTGTAGGTAATATATGAAAAATATTGTAACAGTCAGAAAGGCTCTTTGCCAAGCAATGGCAGAGGAAATGCGTAGAGATAAAGATGTTTTTGTTATGGGCGAAGAAGTTGCTCAATATCAAGGTGCTTATAAAATTACTGAAGGATTATTACAAGAATTTGGCGAAGAAAGAGTTATTGATACTCCAATTACTGAGCATGGTTTTGCAGGTCTTGCAGTAGGGAGTGCTTTTGCTGGATTAAAGCCAATTGTTGAATTTATGACTTTTAACTTTGCGATGCAGGCAATTGACCAAATTATAAATTCAGCAGCAAAAACAAATTATATGTCAGGCGGCCAAGTTAAGTGTCCTATAGTATTTAGAGGTCCAAATGGAGCAGCTGCTAGGGTAGGAGCACAGCATTCGCAATGTTATGCTAGCTGGTATGCTCATGTTCCTGGTTTAAAAGTGTTAGCTCCTTATACTGCCTATGATCATAAAGGTTTATTAAAAGCTTCTATAAGAGATCCAAACCCAGTAATATTTTTAGAAAACGAGATTCTATATGGGCATACTCATGAAGTGCCAAGTGATTTTGATACGGATTATGTTGTTCCAATAGGAAAGGCAAATATTATACGTAAGGGACGTGATGTTACAATTACCGCATTTTCTTTACAGGTGAAATATGCTTTAGATGCAGCAGAAATACTAGCAAAGAAAGGTATTGAAGCAGAAGTTATAGATTTAAGGAGTTTACGACCGTTAGATAGTCAAACTATTATTGATTCTGTAAAAAAAACTAGTCGTCTTGTTGCGGTTGAAGAAGGTTGGCCTTTTGCTGGGATTACTTCTGAGATAATTACTTTAGTTAATGAAAAGGCTTTTTATAACTTAGATGCAGCTCCAGTTAGAGTTACGGGAAAAGATTTGCCTCTGCCTTATGCAGCTAATCTTGAAAAATTAGCGTTGCCGCAAGTTGAAGATATTGTCGAGTCAGTTTTAAAAATTTTTGGAAAAAATTAGGGAGATTTTTATGCCAATAGAAATTACTATGCCAGCCTTATCACCAACTATGGTTGAGGGTAATCTTACAAAATGGAATAAAAAAGAGGGTGATAAAGTTTCACCAGGTGATGTTATAGCTGAAATAGAAACCGATAAAGCTACTATGGAAGTAGAGTCTGTAGATGAAGGTATTTTAGGAAAAATATTAGTTAAGGCTGGAACAAAAAATGTTAAAGTAAATGAGATAATAGCGTTACTTTTGAATGAAGGAGAAAATAAGAAATCTCTAGAATTGCATGAGAAAAAATTAAAAGAAAAATTATCAGAGCAAAAAAATAACCTTACAAAAAATTCTACTGAAAATAAAAATATTAATGATAAGGCCAATTGTTCGTCTCAGTCAAATCAAGCATATAATAATGCGCCAAGTTGGATGACTCCTCCTCCTATTGTACCAATTGTTACAAATAAGCCAGCAAGGAAGCAAAGTGGAGATGAAGAATTAAAAGCATCTCCTTTGGCAAAAAATTTAGCAAAGAATTCTGGTCTCAACATATCGAGAATAACTGGTACAGGACCTGAAGGTAGAGTGGTAAAAGAAGATGTAGAACGTGCTATAAAAAGTGGCATTACCGCAGGTCGTGGCGGAGCTATAGAAAGAAATCAAGAAGAGCAAACTTTAATAGAAAATAGTTCAGTCAGACAAGTTATTGCGATGCGTTTATTGCAATCTAAACAGCACGTGCCGCATTTTTATTTAACGATAGATTGTGATATAGATAAGCTGCTTGATTTAAGGAAAGAATTAAATCTTCTGGCTCCAACTTATGAGGGTGATGTAGCTTATAAAATTTCAGTTAATGATCTGGTAATTAAAGCAGCAAGTTTAGCTTTGCGAGATGTTCCTGAAGTTAACGCTTCTTGGACTCAAGATGCAATAGTAAGATATAATAATATAGACATTTCTATTGCAGTTGCTACAGATGGTGGCTTAATTACTCCGATTATTAAAAATGCGGATCAAAAGGCTGTACAGTTAATTTCTATCGAAATGAAAAACTTAGCCAAGAAAGCAAAGCAAGGAACTCTAAAACCAGAAGAATTTCAAGGTGGGGGGTTTAGTATTTCTAATCTTGGTATGTATGGTATAAAAGAGTTTAAGGCGATAATTAATCCTCCGCAATCTTGTATACTTGCAGTAGGTAGTGCTGAAGAAAAGCCTGTAGCATTAAATGGACAAATAGGAATTGCTACTATGATGTCGATTAGCTTATCTTGCGATCATCGTGTTGTAGATGGTGCAGTTGGTGCTAAATTTTTAGCATCATTTAAAAAGTATATCGAAAACCCACTTAGCTTGATATTATAACAATACGTAAAGGTTTGATAGCAAATGTCAGAGAAAGAATTTGATTTAGTAGTAATAGGTGCAGGTCCTGGTGGTTATGTTGCCGCAATCAGAGCTGCACAATTAAAGATGAAGGTTGCTATAATAGAGGAAAAACATCTGGGAGGAGTTTGTCTTAATTGGGGTTGTATACCAACTAAAGCTTTATTAAAAATTTCTGAATTAAAACATTCTTTTGATACGGCAAGTAATTTTGGTTTTAAAATAGGTAAAGTCGATTTTGATCTTAAAAAGGTCGTTAATCATTCACGTAGTGTAGCCGATAAATTATCTTCAGGAATTAATTTTCTAATGAAAAAAAATAATATTGAGGTTATTTCTGGGCGTGCAAAATTTAGTGGAAGAAATTTATTAAAAATTACTGATATAAAAGGTAATGATTGTTTAGTTAAAGCAAAACATATTATTATTGCAACGGGAGCAAGAGCAAGAAATTTACCTAATTTGCAATCTAATGGAAAGACTATTGTTACTTATAAAGAGGCAATGATCCCAAATAAAATGCCAAAATCTATTTTGATATTAGGTAGCGGAGCAATTGGAATTGAATTTGCTAGCTTTTATCAAAATATGGGAGTGAAGGTTACGGTAGTTGAGTTGCAAGATCGTATATTACCTTTAGAAGATAAAGAAATTTCTAATATTGCCCTTAAGAATTTTAAAAGTCAGGGAATGGAAATTTATACAAAATCGTCTATTTGCAATGTAAAAGAAACTAAAGATGCTTTAAAAGTAGATCTGTTGATAGATGGAAAAGAAAAAACTATTACAGTTGAGCGAATAATTGTTGCGGTTGGTATTGTGGCTAATACTGAAAATTTAGGGCTAGAAGCAGTTGGTGTAGAGCTTGAGAAAGGTCACATAAAAACTGATTTATATGGTAAAACTAATATTGATAATATTTACGCAATTGGTGATGTAGCTGGTGCGCCTTGGCTTGCTCATAAAGCAAGTCATGAAGCGGTTATTTGTGTTGAAAAGATTGCTGGATTAAAAGTAAAACCAATAAAAAAAGAAAATATACCAGCTTGTACATATTGTAGACCACAAATTGCTTCGGTTGGCTTGACTGAAGAAAAAGCTCTTGATTCTGGTCATGAGATAAGAGTAGGACGGTTTAATTATTTAGGCAATGGAAAGGCAATTGCTATAGGTGAAATTGAAGGGTTAGTTAAGGTTATTTTTGATAAAAATAGTGGTGAGTTATTGGGTGCGCATATAATTGGAGCGGAAGCTACTGAAATGATAAGTAGTTATTTAGTTGGTAAAAATGTTGAAGCTGTTGCAGAGGACTACATACATACAATTTATCCTCACCCAACTTTATCAGAAATGATGCATGAAGCAGTTTTAGATGCTTATGGAATGGCGTTGCATAAATAATATTTAATGAAGAGGTCGTTTAAAATAATGACAAATATAAAACCAATTAGTAATAATAGTAATAGATTGCGTAAGCCAGATTGGATAAGAGTTAGAGCTCCTCAGTCACAATCTTTTAAAGAAACTCATAATTTGGCACGTAACTTAAAACTAAACACTGTTTGCGAAGAGGCCGCTTGTCCAAATATTGGAGAATGTTGGTCAAAAAAACATGCTACTTTTATGATACTCGGTTCTGTTTGTACCAGAGCTTGCGCTTTCTGTAACATAAAAACAGGAATGCCAGATAAGCTAGATCCTCATGAACCTGATAATTTAGCAGATGCGATTGCTAGACTTGGTTTGACTCATGCGGTAATTACTTCGGTCGATAGAGATGATCTAGAAGATGGTGGGGCAGATCATTTTGTAAAATGTATCGCTAAAATTCGTCAAAAAGCTCCAAATACTACTATTGAAATTCTTACACCTGATTTTATGAGAAAGAAAGGCGCGCTTGAGAAAGTGGTGAGTGCAAAACCAGATGTTTACAACCATAATTTAGAAACCGTTCCTTCGCTTTACAATAAGATTAGACCTGGAGCGCGCTATTTTCATTCTTTAAATCTTCTATACAAAGTAAAACAACAAGATCCATCTATATTTACTAAGTCTGGTATTATGGTTGGAATTGGAGAACAAAAACATGAAGTATTACAGTTAATGGATGATATGAGGAGTGCCGAGGTTGATTTTATTACTATTGGTCAATATTTACAGCCAACCGTAAGACATGCTCCAATAGATCGATATGTTACTCCAGATGAATTTAAATATTACGAGCGTATGGCAAAAGCAAAAGGCTTCTTACAAGTTTCTTCGTCTCCGTTGACAAGATCTTCTTATCATGCAGATAGTGATTTTAAACAATTACAGGAAGCAAGAAGGTTAAAGAATGCCTAAAATTTTCTTGGAAGAAGATTTTACCTACACTTCAGAACAACTTTTTTCTATAGTTGCAGATATTGAAAGTTATAACCAATTTTTGCCTTGGTGTGAGGGAGCAAATATTGTTGAATATAAAGATAAAAACCTAGTTATTGCTGATTTAATTATTGGCTATAAAGGAATAAACAAAACTTATCGTTCGCAAGTACAATTAGACCAATTGCATGGATATATAAAGGTAGATTTAATATCAGGTCCATTTAAGCATTTATATCAAGAATGGAAGTTTTTAAAGACAGATCATGGTTGTAAAGTTATATTTGATATAGATTTTGCACTACATTCTCATTTTCTAGAAACAATAATAAAGTCGATTACGCCTACGATATGTCAAAAATTTATTAAGGCTTTTTCTGAACGAGCGGATAAATTATTTTCAAAGTAAATTTTTAAGAACTTAGCTGCACTTGACGGATAATCTTGTTTACCTGCTTTTTCATGCTGATAATAGCAGTTTTTAGTTGTTCGCTTGCAGGGCTATGATCGTTATCCAAATTATTTTTGGCGAGAGAAAAATTTCTATATAATTGGGTTTGAGTAAATAATTTTACTGCCTCTAGAATAATTAAAAAATAACTTATTTCATAATCATCTTTAGCATTAAATATATGATTATCTAACAGATCAATAAAGTTATTAAACTTATTCTTATAAAGAGCATTCTGTAATTCTATACCCAGTTGTTGGCGTATAGGTATGTCTATTTCTGAATCTTGAATACTAAAGACTAAAGTATAAAATTCAGGACAAGTACCAAGCTGCTTTAGAGTATCAAGAAAATACTTTGCCGTTGCAGATTCTTTAGCAGCATTATTTATATTAAGCTGGTTATAAGTTGCAATGTCAATTAGCTGCTTATTTATATCACTTTGGTTTATTGCCTTAAGAAAACCATTCATATTTTATCCTAAGATAGCTTTATATATTTTATAATTACTTTGCTTTATAACTGTAATTATAATTAATAAAAGTTAATATATTATTAAGCTAGCTATTGATTATATAAATATACTATACTCTTATTTGCGCCAAGCCATAAGATTTTATGTTATATTTTTAGTTCAAGGTATTGCTTGATTTTCTATTATTTTTAAGCTTAAACTAGACTTGAATAGATATTAAAGGTTTCATATTAGATTTATTAAGAGGTGATTATGGTAAAAGCTTTGACTGCTAGTTTAGCAAAATTTATAGCAACTTTTGCCTATAGTGGAATGGTTAAGAAAGCTCCAGGTACTATGGGAAGTTTTGCTACGATAATAGCCTTTATTGCTTTAGCTTCATTTGAAAAGCAAGCTACTATAGCAATGGCTATAAATATAAATATAATGCTGGTATTATGTGGAGCTATATTTTTAGTTGGTATAAAAGCAACTGAGATATATATGAATAATACTGGCAAGCATGACCCTAAGGAAGTTGTTATTGATGAAGTAGTAGGTCAGCTAATTACCATAGCTATAGCAGCTCCTGTGTTAAAAAATATCACATCAATAAATGATCAAGTATTTTTATCTTTTATAATCAGTTGTTTTATTTTCTTTAGATTTTTTGATATTGTTAAGCCATGGCCTATAAAATATATCGATAATAAAGTAAATAATGCGCATGGTGTTATGTTGGATGATGTTGTAGCTGGTATATTTGCGGGTATTATAACGAGGTTAATTTTTTCTTTGATGGTTTAATTAAGATGATTTCAGATGATGTAGCTGGTAAAGTTTTAGACATACATAATAGATTATTAAACAAAAATCTTAAAATATGCACAGCAGAATCTTGTACAGGTGGTATGCTGGCGGCTTTAT
>CAZTUN010000013.1:0-2348 GCA_964616845.1 uncultured Rickettsiales bacterium
CGTAACCAATTTCTTGATTTATAACCCCATCTCTGTCTAAAAATAGTCCTTTTTCCATTATATATTGATTTTTTTTGAATTGCTTGTATTTACCTAAAGCAGTTTATATACTTTGTATTTTATAATTCAAATAAAAAATTATTATATGATAATAACCAACACTCCTTATAGAGTATCTTTTTTTGGCGGCGGAACTGATTATCATGCATGGTATCAAAATCACGGTGGTGCTGTTCTTTCAACATCAATAGACCATTACTGCACCATAATGTGCTCATATAGAGCGCCTTTTTTTGAAAAAAAACACCGTATAGTTTGGCGAGAAGTTGAGGAAGTTTCAGAAATATCTGAAATTAAACATAATGCTGTAAGAGGAGTGTTGTCTTATCTTGAAATGGATAAGGGAATAGAAATAATGCATAAGGGTGGTCTACCGTCTCGTTCTGGTCTTGGCTCTAGTTCTAGTTTTACTGTTGGATTAATCAATGCAATTTATGGTCTTAAAGGACAAGTATCATCTAAACATAACCTGGCTGCCGAAGCAGTTTATGTTGAAAGGGAAGTGCTAAAAGAAAATGTTGGCGTGCAAGACCAAATAGCTGCAAGCTATGGCGGACTAAATAAAATTATTATTAATGCAGATGGTAGTTTTAATGTTAATCCTTTATTGATTTCCAAAGAAAGATCAAAAGAATTTAACAATAACTTAATGTTATTTTTTACGGGTATATCACGTACAGCATCTGATTTTGCTAAAAATAAAATTAAAAACATTCCTAATAAAGTTCTAGAATTATCTGAAATTAGAAAGCAAGTTGACATAGCAGAAAATATTTTATGTTCAAATCAGGAATTAGATGATTTTGGAAGGTTATTACATGAAACATGGTTAATAAAGAGAAGTCTATCTAATGGAATAACAAGTGATTTTATAGATGAAATTTATGATTTAGCTAGGTTAAATGGAGCACTAGGTGGTAAATTACTAGGAGCTGGTGGAGGGGGGTTTATATTATTTTATGTGAAGCCAGAAAATCAACCTAGTGTTTTAAAAGCACTATCTGGATTATTGTGGGTTCCTTTCCAGTTTGATTATCATGGTTCTCATATTGTTCATTATAATCCAACAGAATTTTCTCAAGAATCTTTAGTAAGAAGGGATTTTGCTCACTTAGAATGTGATAATATAAAAAATCTTAAAGAATTTATGAATCGTCATTCTGGAGATAAGAATAGTAATAGGATAACAAAGTTTAATTTAATAAAATAAGCTAAGAACGGAGTGGGTATGTTAAATTATATAGCTACCGAATATAACAAAACTAAAGAAATTTTTGAAAAACTATCTAGAGATAATGATTTTCATAAAAATATTTTATCTATAGCTAGCCTGTGTGTATCTTCACTAAATAACGGTAAAAAAATCATGTTTTGTGGTAATGGAGGTAGTGCAGCAGATAGTCAGCATTTGGCAGCAGAATTAGTAAGTAAGCTTTGTTATGATAGACCAGGATTAAATGCAATCGCATTAACGGTAGATACTTCTGCACTAACAGCAATAGGCAATGACTATGGTTATGATCGAAGCTTTGCAAGACAAGTTGAAGCAATAGGAAATAAAGGCGACGTATTATTTGTTTTTTCTACATCAGGAAAAAGCAAGAATGTTATTGAAGCTGTAAAATCTGCAAAAAATAGAGAAATTATTACTGTAGGATTCTTAGGGCAAGAAGGGCAAGAAATAGGTGATTTAGTTGATTGTCAGATAAATATTCCTTCAAAAGAAACGCCTAAAATTCAAGAAGGTCATATAGCTACAGGTCATATAATATGTTCAATAATAGAAGAAGAAATATTTGGTGCACAATATAATCCAAAATATAAAAAATCTGTATGAAAGAAGATATAATAATTCTAGCTGGAGGATTTGGAACAAGGTTAAAGCATATAGTACCAAATTTACCTAAGCCGATGGCTTATATTGGCGATAAGCCGTTTTTGGATTATTTGGTAAGGTATTTTGCTAAATTTGGCGCAAAACGCTTCATATTTTCTGTTCACTATCTAAAGCAGGCAATAATTGAATATTTTTCTAATTTTAAAGATCTAAAATTAGAGTTTAAATTTGTAGAAGAAGATGAGCCATTGGGTACGGGTGGAGCTATAATGAATGTAATAAATTCTGTTACAATTAGTGAAAATGTAATAGTAATAAATGGAGATAGTTTTTTTAATATAGATATAGTTGATTTTATTAATAAACATAAGCTTAGTAATAATCATTTAACTATAGCTTTAAGTGAAGTTAGCGATACTTTTCGTTATGGCAGAGTAGCTATAGATGATAA
>CAZTUN010000013.1:2358-26407 GCA_964616845.1 uncultured Rickettsiales bacterium
CAATGAAATTTTCTATAGAAAGTGATTTCTTCAACAAACAACTTAGCCAGATTAAACCTAACTATTATATTCACAAAGGTTATTTTATTGATATAGGAATAGAAGAAGATTATTTAAGAGCGCAAAATGAAATGCCTAATAATTTACTTAATTCTTAAATACTTAGAGCTATAAGGTAATATAGAAATTTGCATTGAATTAAAAATAAAATTTATTATATACTACTTAAGTGTTTGGTATAGTTTTTTCATGTTGAGGAAGGATTTAAATGCGATGCAAAATGCCGATTATAATGAGGTTATAAAATTCTCCCCTATAGCACTATTTATTTCTTGCTTAGTTACGATGACATTCTTTTTTCCTTCAATAACAAGTCTGGGAATAAAAGCGGGATATTTATTTATAGGAGATAACTTTGACTTGTGGATAGGGCAGCTGCATAAGCTTCTAATTTTATATAATCAAAATATATATCAAGGTATAGATTATTCTACACATGGAGGAGCATCTGAATTTTTCTTGAGACCTAATTTAATACTGTATAATCCATTTTTTTTATTAATAGGAAAGATTTTTGGCGTATTATCATTGCATAGTATTGTATTTATTATGGTTTTATATTACGTATTAGTTTCTTTAGTAGGTTATTATTATTGTTTTAAAGTTTCTAATAAAATATTGAATTTTGATAAAGTTAGTTCATTTTTTGTAGCAACAGGATTTATTTTTTCTATTTATTTTGTTAAAAATCTTCTGTTTGTTCCATTTTATTGGATCGTTGCGTTATTTCCAGCGGCAATATATTTTGCAATAATTAATGAATTAAAGTTTAATATTTTAAATTCTATAAAGAATTCTTTTGTATTTTCGGTAATATTTTTATCAGGCTATTTCCCTATATCAATAGCATGCATTTTTTATGCTGTAATATTTATATTTTTTTACCACTGGCAATGGGAAAAAAATAATATAAAAGATTTTTTTCTTGCTATAAATAAAACCATGAAGTCCATTATGCCTATAATAATAGGTTCGTTAATTGTTCTTCCTCATGCATTAGCTATGATGCTATATCAAATCAAAGTTACAGAAGGTATATTCTCTGTTCAATGGTGCGCTCATTTGCTATCTAATTTACCTCACCAAATATTATTATCATTATCATCTGGAATAGCACTTAATGAGCCAGTATATGAACAGTGTTTAGTGATAGGGGTAGTATCGTTAATAATAATTGTGCTATTTATCTGTTTTAATAAAATAGATGACATATCAGAAAATTTTAAGAGAATATTGGCTATAAGTAGTGCCATATTTATATTTTCAGTATTAGCTACTTATGGACAATATAGCGTATTTAGCGATATATTATACTATTTTGTTCCTTTGTTAGGGAAAATGCATGTTTATCAAAGGTCTTTAGCGATAACTAATTTCTTTTTTATATTAAGTTTAGTAATCATACTTAATTCTTTTAATAAAACTAGCAAGTCATTTTTGTTCGGTTGTAAAGTATTATTTGTGCTAATTTTATTAAGTGTTGGAATTTTTTCTTATCTTATAGCTACAAAACATTTAAGTGATGCAAGTGTTATAAATGAGAATGTATTGATGGAGTTAATATTAGCATTAATATTTCTAGGATCGTTAGTTTGTGCTAATAAAAAAACTTTTATAGTTGTAGCATCAATATGTATTTTTGTTCCTAGTTTACAAGTTGCTTATAGGTACTCAGATGGTAATGCAGTTTCATATAAAATAAAAAATACTACTAGTGCAGATATAAATAATGCTATGGAAAATTCTATATATAATTACATGATATCAAATATAAATAAGCCTAAAGCAATTATAAAATATGTAGATTTAGTTCCTAAATTTGATAATAATTTAATATCAAAAAATCACAATTGGTTTGCGAATCATCCGATTAATCTTTCATCATATTATGGATACGAGGTTCATGTTGGAGTACCTTTGGACTACAGGGATAAGATGAAGTTGGCAGTTAAGGACGGTAAATATATATTTGTTCCTGATATTCAGTGGTTAGAAAAAACGGGCATAGATTATGTTATATATAAGAATGATGATGAAGAATCTTTGCAAATGGCTAAGAAAATAGCTGATTTGAGAGATGATAGTAAGATATATAAACTTATTGGTAATATTAATATTGCACCAGCTTTATTTTCTAAAAATTCATTGGATAATCTTATATTTGATAATGGCTATTTTAGAGCTTATTCTAAGGATAAAAATGCAAGATTAGATAATTTTAAGTTTGATAATGCAACAAAATTTAAATTTTCTGCTAATTCAACTAAAGATATAAGAATTGAGTATATGTTCTGGCATAATGATAAGCTTAAATTGCAGGTTAATAAAAAATCTACAGAAATTAATACGCAAGATGGGCTAATGAGTTTTGTTCTAAAGCCTGGTAAATCAGAAGTTTATTTATATTACGATAATAAGTTATTATTATTTTTCTTCATTATATATACTATATATATTAGTGTTTTCGTATTATATGGAGTTTATATATTGTATAGAATATCATGTTACGCTATTTTTTTACTAAAAAGAAAGTTTATAAATAATATAGGGAAATTATGAAGGCAGTTATTTTTGCAGGAGGGCTTGGAACTAGGCTATCTGAGGAGACAGAGACTAAGCCAAAGCCCATGGTGGAAATAGGCGGAAAACCAATATTATGGCACATAATGAAAATTTATTCTGCTAATGGGATAAATGATTTTATTATTTGCTTAGGATATAAAGGCTATGTAATAAAAGAGTATTTTGCTAATTATTACAGACACATGTCAGATATTACTTTTGATTTTTCAGATAATTCTGTAAAAATTCATAATAGTTATGCTGAGCCTTGGAAAATTACCTTAGTTGAAACTGGCGAAACTACTATGACTGGCGGAAGGTTAAGAAATGTTTATCAATATCTTAAGAATGAAGAGGCTTTTTGCTTAACATATGGCGATGGAGTATCTGATATTGATATCAAGGCATCAATCAAATTTCATTTTTCTCATAAGAAGTTAGCTACAGTTGCTGCAGTTAAGCCACCTGGAAGGTTTGGTGCGCTTAATATAAAAGATAATTATATGGTTAATGAATTTAGAGAAAAGCCTGCTGGAGATGGTTCTTATATTAATGGTGGGTTCTTTGTTCTTTCGCCAAAGGTTATTGAATATATTAAAAATGGTGATGAGACAATATGGGAGCAAGATCCGTTAAAAGATATTTCTTCAGATGGACAACTAATGGCATTTAAGCACGATGGCTTTTGGCAGCCAATGGATACGATTCGAGATAAAGCATATTTGCAAGATTTGTGGGACAAGAAGCTTGCCCCGTGGAAAAAGTGGTAATGTTAGAAATAAATATCAAATAAATTCCAATAATTAGGACATTTGGTTATGAAATACCTTGTTACAGGAGCAACTGGATATATAGGTAGGAATTTGGTCAATTATTTGGTTAATAATCTTAATCAAGTTGGAATAATTGTTAGAGAATCTTCTGATCTTAGTATATTTAAAGATAATATTAATAAAGGAAATATTAAAGTATTTTATTATAGGGGAAATTATAAATCTATTGAAGAAATATTCCAATCTAGTGAATTTGATGTAGTGCTTCATCTTGCTTCATTTGCTTCGTATTCGATAGAAAGTAAAGATATAGGAGAAATGATATTATCTAACATAACTTTTGGTAGTTATTTATTAGAAGCAATGGCAAAATATAATTGTTCAAAATTTGTTAATACTGGAACATATTGGCAAAATTCGTTATCAGATAAATATAACCCAATTTGCTTCTATGCTGCAACAAAACAGTCATTTGAAAATATAGTTGATTACTTTGTCCTTTATAAAAATATTTCTTGTATAACGTTAAAATTATTAGACACTTATGGAAAATCAGATAATAGAAACAAAATATTTAATTTGCTTGAGCAATCATATAAGAATAATTCTGAGTTAAATATGACTAAAGGGGAGCAAAAAATTAATTTAGTCTATATAGATGATGTAGTTGCTGCTTTTGTTCATGCCTGTCAATTATTAAATAAAAATCCTTATTCTGGTAGCCATAGCAGATTCTATGTCGCAGGAAAAGAAAGTTTATCATTAAAAGAGATAGTTAAGACTTATATGGAAGTAACTGGTCGTAATATATCAATTAATTGGGGAGCTATGGATTACAGAAAACAGCAAATCATGACTCCTTATATCGGAGATATTCTTCCTGAGTGGGAAGCAAAATATGGTATAAAACAGGGCATAAGGAAGTTGAATGATGAACAATAATAAAAAGAAACTTATTTCTATAATAACTCCAGTCTATAATGAGGAAGATAATATTATAGATTATTATAATAGAATGAAAAAAGTAACAGATGAATTATCTAATAATTACAACTTTGAGTTCATTATAACAGATAATTGTAGTGAAGATAATAGTTTTGAACTTTTAAAAAACATAGCGCAAAACGATCATAGAGTTAAAGTTTATAGATTTTCAAAGAATTTTGGATATCAGAGATCAATATTTACAGGATATTTGCAATGTAAGGGCGATGCTGCGATTGAGTTTGACTGTGACTTACAAGATCCACCAGAGCTTCTATCAACTTTCTTAGAAAAATGGGAACAGGATTATAAAATTGTATATGGAGTAAGAAAAAAGAGAGCTGAAGGCAAAATTGTAACTACATTACGTAAGTGTTTTTATAGATTGTTAAATAAAATTAGCGATAACGATCTTCCTGTTGATGCTGGAGATTTTATGTTATTGGATAGAAAAGTATTAAATCATTTAATTAGGGTAGAGGATAATAACTTATATATTAGGGGAATAGTCTTTGGCTATGGGTTTAAGAGGATTGGAGTTGATTATGAAAGAAATGTAAGAATTAGGGGAGCCAGCAAATTTCCATTTAAGAAGATGTTATCATTAGCAGTTGATGGAATAATTAGCCAGTCAATAATTCCATTGAGGCTAGCATCGTATACTGGTTTTCTTATAGCATTATTAACATTACTGCTAAGTATATTTTATATATTGGTAAAATTTTTCTATGGCTCTAGTGTTATAAGCGGATTTACAACCACCACAGTTCTAATTTTATGGTCAATGAGTTTAAATGCTATTTTTTTAGGCATTATAGGAGAATATCTAGCTAGGATGTATAAGAGGACAGGAGCTAGCTCAGCGGCTATAATTGAGTATTCTGTGGAATTTGATAAAGAAGAAATTAAATAATTATATGAAAAATAATTCGTTTGAAGAAATAAAAAATTTTTACAGAAATAAAAAAGTCTTTGTAACTGGGCATACTGGTTTTAAAGGCAGTTGGCTTTGCCTATGGCTATCTCAAATGGGTGCTGATGTTACAGCCTGTTCGTTACCGCCAGAAGATATTAGAGGAAATCACTTTAAATTATTAAAGTTAGATAAATATATAAAATCTTATTTTATAGACATAAGAAATTTTGATGAATTAGTTGATAAGTTAATTGAGTCAAGCTCAGAGATAGTTTTTCATTTGGCAGCCCAGCCTTTGGTAAGGTATTCTTATGACAATCCTAAGGAAACATATGAAACTAATGTTATGGGCACTATTAATGTTTTTGAAGCTGTGCTTAAGTCTAAGACCGTTCATTCTATCGTTAATATAACAACAGATAAATGTTATGAAAATAAAGAGTGGCTATGGCCGTATAGAGAAATAGATGAACTTGGAGGACATGATCCTTATTCCGCTAGTAAGGCTTGTGCTGAAATAGTAACTTCTTCATATAGAAGATCATTTTTTGACAAACACGGTATAGCATTGGCATCTGCTAGAGCAGGAAACGTTATTGGAGGTGGAGATTTTGCTAAGGATAGAATAATTCCAGACATATATGAGGCAATAATTAACAATATTCCAGTGATTTTAAGAAATCCAGATGCTGTAAGACCTTGGCAACATGTATTAGATGCAATATATGGCTATTTATTGTTGGCAATGAAATTATCTGGTTCTGATAAAAATAATTTTTGTGAAGCATTTAATTTCAGTCCAGATCAGCCTTTTATGGTTAGTGTTGAAGAAATTACAAAAAGATTTATTAATCAATTAGGTAAAGGAAGTTATAATATTGACAGAAATACAGCAAATGTACATGAAGCAAAGATCTTAAGACTAGATTCTAGTAAGGCAAAAGAAAAACTAAATTGGCGAGCTAATTTAGATATAAAAAATACTCTAGACTTTACTGTAGAATGGTTTAGAAACTATGCGAATAGACCAGAAGAGGTTTATAATAACTCAATAATGCAATTAGAGAAATATATTAAATTTAATAGATAAACTAAGAGGTTTTGAAAGTGGTTGTAGCGAAAAATAAAGAAGAATATCTTCATGTACCTTATGGTAAAACAGTTCATGGCGAAGAAGAAATACAAGCTGTCGTAAATGTTTTACGTACATCAACGCAGATGGGAAAGCATGTTAGAGAATTAGAAGATAAGATTGCTGCATCATATGATAAGAAACATGGTATAATGGTTAATTCTGGATCTTCTGCACTTATGTTAGCAATAGAAGTTTTAGACCTACCAAAAGGAAGTGAAGTAATAACTCCAGCACTTACTTTCTCAACAACGGTAGCTTATATTGTTAGAAATGGCTTAGTTCCTTCTTTTGTTGATGTTTCTGAAGGAACTTATTTAATAAATTCTGAGAAGATTGAAGCTGCTATTACTCCTAAAACTAAAGCTATACTAGTCCCTCATTTGATTGGTAATATTTTTGACTGGAATAAAATATTACCAATTGTAAAGAAACATAATTTAATTGTGATTGAGGATTCTGCTGATACTTTGGGTGGTACTGTTGACGGAGTATCTAGTGGTAAACATGCAGATATTTCTATTACAAGTTTTTATGGTTCTCATGTAATTAATTGCGCTGGTAATGGTGGAATGTTATGTGTTAACAGTGATGAATATGCTAAAAAAGCAAGATTACTAAGATCATGGGGGCGTAGTTCGTCTTTATTTGTTGAATCGGAAGCTATAGAAAATAGATTTAACGTCGATATTGATGGAATTGAGTATGATGCAAAGTTTGTTTTTGAAATGGTTGGGCATAATTTAGAACCTTCGGAAATGGGAGCTGCATTTGGGTTAGTTCAATTTAATAAATTGCAGAAAAATATTGATACTAGAGTCGCTAATTTTGATAAGCAAATTAATTTCTTTAAGAAATATGAGGAATGGTTTGTGTTACCAAAACAGACAAAAGGAAGTCGTACTGGTTGGTTAGCTTTTCCTTTAACTATTAAAGAGCATGCTCCTTTTAAAAGAAGGGATATGCAAATATTTTTAGAGAAAAGAAATATACAAACAAGAGTAGTGTTTACTGGTAACATAACAAGGCAGCCAGGTTTTAAAAATATAGAAATGAGAAAGGATAATAAAGGTTATCCCGAGGCAGATAGGGTTATGAGAGGCGGTGTTTTATTAGCATGTCATCATGGTCTAACTCAGGATATGCTAGATCATACTCATAGAAGTTTTGAGGAATTTGCTAAAGCGTACAAATAACGCCGAGGAACTACCTAATCTTCTTAAGCAAATCTCTAATTTGTGCTAGTCGACCATTGTCAGCTACTATATAATTTTTTCTTGGTTTTAGTTTTGCTCCTTGTAGGAGCATTTCTTTGGCTTTTGTATAATCTTTGATTCTATATAAATATTCGCCATAGAAAAATCTTTGGTCGACTCCATTTGGATTTATTTGCAAAGCTTTTTCTAAATAATTGCGTGCTTTTTTATTATCGCCATAGCCAACTGGCCAGCCAGGTACTTTATAGTATAAAGCACCTAATAGTGCATAACTAAGCCCCTTTAAAGCCAAAGGATCTATTTCTTGTGATTTTAATAATAAGTTACGTGCTTGTTTTACATTTCCAATTGCACCTGTTCCTCCAACCATATCTGCCTTTGTACCAAGAATGATTGCTTGCCAAATCAATACTTTGGGATTGTTAGGATTATCTTTTAGTAAAATAGCGGATTCTTTCTCAAGCTTAGTAATTTCTTGAGCTTGTATTTTGGGATCGCTTATTTGATACTGAATATGTGACCAACGATCTTTTATCTGATTAAGGGCAGATTTAGTATCTAAAGCAAATGCAAAATTAGCCATTAAAATAAGATAGATAAATAAAAAATATAACAATTTTTTCATAAGAATTTTTTAAATTATTCTGTTTTTTTAAAGGGTCTAGTCGATGGAATATATATTATTTCAAGGAATAAGTTTTTTATTATAAAACTAATTGCAGAAGGAAGCCACCAAGAATTACTAGAAAAACAAGGAGAATATACTAAAATATGGCAAGTGCAAGGCTTCCTTCCTAATATTGAATTATTAATTTTTAACATTTAAACAGATATCTATAAACAAATAACGTTATCTTTAGGATATACTCCTCCATTTTCAAACTCAATCATATCTCTTTTTCTTTGTACGCCCCAGCGATATCCGCCAGTACTGCCCGATTTATTTACTACGCGGTGACATGGAATAAGAAAACCTATTTTATTACTAGCAATAGCAGTAGCTACGGCACGAATTGCTCTTGGTTTGCCAATTTTTTTTGCAACATAGCCATAACTTACCAAAGCTCCATAAGGGATTCTACGTAAAACCTTCCATACTAATTTTTCAAAATCTGTGCCAACAGGAGCGCATTTAGGAGGCTGTTTTGTAAAAGCTTTATGGAGCAGTTTTTCAGCAACATCTTGCTTGGGACGAATAATAAAGTCTTCCATATATAAATAACGAAGATCTCTAAGAGCTTCTTCTTCTGTAATATCCATAAAACTTAGATATACAATCTCTTTATTTTCGTTGAAAGCAATAATTGCTTTGCCAAATTTAGTTTCGCCAAAGCCATAAAAAAGTAAGGAGTCTTCTACCATGAGAGTTTAAAACCTCCGGTAACATTTTGATCTATCATATTATTATTCACGTTATTCTCATAATTTAAATAAATGTTTAGGTTGGCCTGGCTGGCGGGTATGTAGTTTATACCTAATCCTAAATTAGCTATATTATTACCAATTCCATTGCCTTTGGTTTGAAATGAAGATGAATTAACGCCAGAGAATGAATTAGTATTAGTATAATCTGCATTTAGGAAGTTATGGGTATAACCAACATATGCTTGGGGTTCTATAGTTGAGTAAGAATTCTTACCTTGCGGAATTTTGAATGATGAAATAAAACGGCTACCTATGCTAGATTCTAATCGATTCTTGCTTACATTGCCGATATTAAGATTGGCTCCATCTGCTCCAGTCTCAGTATAGCTATCTTGATTATCATGAATATAGCTAAAGCCAAGACGAGGAATAATATGTAAGTCTTTGTAAGGGTCAAACATATAACTTATACCACTATCAAAGCCAATATTATAGCCATCATGAGAGCCTCGAGCTGTTTTATTAAGGAAATTAATATAACGTTTAGTATCTGAATTATTATAGCCAAATAATAAACTACCATCGAAATTAAATTTATTTATTTGCTTTAAGCCATATACAGATAATAAATAGTTATTAGATAGAGCAGACTGATTGACATTATTCATGCCAGAGCTGGAATAAGTTGCAGCAAAAGCTACGCCTAAAATATTTTCTTTGTTTTGATCAAAATCTTTTTCAATACCAAATAAACTACCGCCGCTATTTATATCTTGACCAGAAATATTTGAATGACTTTTTAAACTAGTTGCATTGCCAATTGCTTCAAACCAAAAGCTCAAATCATTTAATTTATAATTAGAGCTATCTCCACTATTTAAGCCAGTAATATTATCGTTATCAAGATTTAATTTAAAACTATTTGAGCTAACACTATGATTTAAATGAGATTTAATTCCACTAATAACCATTTTGGAATTATTAATAGAGGCAACAGAGGAAGCACTAGCAAGATTAGTATTTAATTGATTCAATGCGCTAACTTGACTTGCTGTAGTGGATAAATCAGCAAGGCTATTTAACGTAGAGTTAAAGTTTCCACTACTAATAATGGTTGACAAATTATCAATAACTGTAGCAAGATTATTTTGATTTGAACCACTAGCAATAGAAGAAAAATTAGTGCTGTAAACTGTTTCAGTTACGCTGTCACTATTGTAAGTGGTAACTAACTTTACCGCATTGCTATTATTATTTATGATATTATCAAAAATTCCATCTATAGCATCAGCTGTTAATATAGTATAAACAACTCCTCTGCTATAATGACCATCACTAGGGCTTAATACTAACGTGCCAGCTAGATGGGCTGTGCCATTGACAACTAATTTGCTGTTTTCTGGTGTATTATTCAATTCTATAGTAAGAGTTGAAAGGCTATTTTGTGAATAATCGCCATTGATAGTTAATGTGCCAATAGATCCTCCTGGAGATAAATTTCCTCCTGTGTTGGTAACATTGCCATTGATGCTACCATGACCTTTTAAGGTTGCATCTGCATTTAAAGTTAAGTCACCAGTAATGCTTGCGCTACTATGACTACTATCACCTACCTCTAAAGTTCCTCCACTTACAGTTGTGGTTCCACTATAAGTTCCTGTTCCATTAAAAACTAATAATCCCGTGCCTTGCTTAACAAAGCTACCATCAGTTCCTGAGATATTACCCGAGAAAGTTTTGTCATCTGCGGATGAAATTGTTAATGTATTTGCACCCAAATTAATATTTCCTGCACCGGAAATATCTAAGAAACTTTGATTTTCTGTCGCAGAAGACATATCAAAAGTTGCTCCACTAGCAACAATAAGAGAATTTTTATGTGTGATATTTCCTGTCAAACTTAAAGTGCCGCTACTTACAGTAGTTGTGCCAAGATAGTTGTTATCAGTTCCAGCTAAAGTAACTAATCCTTTAGTAGTTAAAGATCCGCCACCTGTAATATTACTGCTGAAAATATTTGTACTAGTATCAAGATTGGCAATAGTTGCCGCATCACCTAAAGTAAAAATACTATTTGTAAAAGTTAGACCACCAGAACTGGTAGATAATGTTCCTTCATCTAATGTTATTATGCCAGTACCTATATTATTAGTACTTGCAATAGATAATGTTCCCGTATTGACAATAATTGCACCATCAAAAGAGCTGCTATTTCCTGTTAAGGTTAGGGAATTGCTACCATTTTGGGTTAAAGATACATGTCCAGATATAGCATAACTAACCGTGACTGCTTTAGAGCTATTCATAATTAAATTAGCATTAGATGAACTGCCTAAAACTAATGAACTTGCATATATATTATTGCCAGAAGTAAAAGTTTTTTCATCTGCAACATTAATTTGTGATAATGCAGTTCCAGATGCTCCAATATCACCACCAGCAGTAAAGTCATTATTGACATTAATTGTTCCATGGCCGTTAGAATCAGCACTAATATTTCCACTCATCTTAGATGATGTGCCATTTATATTTAAACTAGCATTATTATATAACTTAGTACTTCCAGTTAAAGTAGCATTGGCTAAATTTAAAGTTGCGGTACCAGTAGTTCCAATATTTATATTATTTGCGTTAATATTATTACTGCCACTATTTAAAGTTCCTACCGAAACATCAACGGTATCTAAAGCAGTTGTTGCTCCAATTGCTCCTCCTAAAGTAACGTTAGCTAGAGAACTATTTATCTTAAATGTTCCAGCACCTAAGCTTGCATCACCATCAAAAGTAGAATTAGTAGTAAGATTTGTACCTTTAAGCAAAATAGAAGAACTAGATTGTAAAATAGTTTTAGTTGCATTTAATGTTGTAGCAGTAGTTGAAGTCAGGCTTAAAGTCGATCCAGCTTCAACTGTAACGGTACCAACTTTGCCGCCAACTCCGATGGAGGCGATTGAGTTAGTAAGCAAAGAGCCACTAATAGTTATATTGCCGCTATGACTGTTACTATCATAAACATCACCACTTACTGTTCCACCAGATGTTGCCGAGCTTGTTCCCATAATTAAACCAGCCTTACTATCAGTTTGTCCGTCTAAAACAACTGCTCCTGTAACCCTAGCTCCATTATAAATATTTAAAGACGAACTGCTGTTACTGCCTAATATCACTCCATCATCACTACTTGTACCAGCACTATTAATTTTTGTACTACTGCCTGAAGTAGTAATAGTAATTTTACCAGTTTTAGCAATTATTGCTCCTGTAATATTACTGGCGGTATGATCAATGGTAATATCTCCTCCCGTACTTTGCGCATCAATTTTACCAAGAATACTCGAAGAATTACTAATCGCAACTTTACCATTACTAATATTGGTTAAATCTATCGCAATATTATTTTTGCTAGAACTAGCATTTATAGTATTGGTATTATTAATATTATAAGAACTGGCACTATTACTTGCCGCCAAACTAATTACTTTAGTATTACTATCAGATGAGGAGATCTTATTTGTGTTACTAAGAGTAAAATTTAAACTTTGCCCATTATCACTAACATAAATAACATTAGAAGCTGTTCCTGAAGTTTTAATATCGCTGTTATTGGTAAGAGATGTGGTGGCAGAATTATTATAGCCAGAAAGATTAATAGCTGCATTATTTTCAGCGGAGATTGTTCCATTATTAGTAATATTATTTATTGCCGAGCCGCTTGCACTAGCATCAATAGCAATAATATTGGCGGTTGCGGCGATTGAGGCAGAGCCACCTACGGTCAAGCTAAGATTATTTTTGCCGTTAGCGTTGGCAGAAGTGATGGTTGCATTAGAAGTAAGATTCATATTTTGGCTATTAGCAGAAGCATTAATAGTGCTGCCACTATAGCTTGTACCAAAGCTACTACTCCAGTCATCTGCAAAAGCATGTGAAGTTAAGGCCGTACTAATAAGTAAAAAACTAAAGCCAGATAATTTCGGCAAAAAAAAATGACCATGAATTCTTTTCATGATTTTAACCTCTCTCTTTTATAATGCGCTTTATGCTAACTAAGATTTTAGTTAATTGCAATAAATTACCTTTTAAAAGTAATTTTAGGTTTAATTTATATTTTTGCCCCCTAGTAACACTTAAATAATAGTTTCCAATCTATAAAAATAATATGGAAATTATAGTGAAATAATATAATTGCGATTACTATAATTTTGTAACGATCCAAAGTTTTGGATAGGGTTTGTTGGAGCTTGGTTGCTATAATAAACAAAAATAATTCTAAAATAGCTTGTAATGTAAATATGCTCCCTTTATGCTTTTTGGAGATTAAAGAAAAAATTTATTTTAGGATAATTTTAATGTGGGAAATATTTACTTATGGCGGAGGGATTTATTTAGTAAATATATTTAACGCAGTAGCGGCACTAGTTTATGGTAATGATTATGCCAGTCTTATAAAAATATCGTTATTATTTGCGTTAATATGGGTGTTATTGCGCCTTAGTTTTACTCAGCAATATAATATTGGGGCTAAGTGGTTTTTTACCTATTTAATAATATATAATGGTTTATTTCTGCCTAAAGTTACGGTGCATATTACAGATAGATTAAACCCCTCACTTAGTGCGGCAACTATTGCTAATGTTCCATTTGCTTTAGCAGCTTTTGCTTCAATTACTAGTAAAATAGGTGATGGTGTTACTATGTTAATGGAACAAAATTTTACTCTGCCAGATGACCTACAATATCAAAAAAACGGTATGTTAATGGGGGTAGAGTTACTTCGTCAAATTAACAATGTTAAAATTGCTAATAATATTTTTGCCAGTAATTTAGAAAATTTTATTGAACAATGTGTGTTTTATGACTTATTGCTAAATAAATATAGCTTAGATGAGTTACAACATGCGTCTAATATATGGGAATTTGTTACTATTACTAATCCTGCTTCGCCAGCTCGCAGTCTGTTATATCAAAATATTGATAATCCACAAATTAGAAATATAGTTACTTGTCAAGAGGCGGTTAGTTTATTTAATAGTTCTTGGAGTTTGCAAGAAACTAATGCTATAAAAAAACTTGCCATAAATTTATTGCCGCAGCGAAATCCTATTAATGCAAATAATATTATTTTAGCAATGTTGCCAATAACGCAAGATTATTTCATGCAAATTTCTGATAGTTCATTAAAATTTATTCAGCAAAATTTATTAATTAATGCGTTTGAGAATTCAGCCGGAGTTTTTAGTGCTAAAAATATTGCTGATGCTTATGCAAATGCTAAAAGCGATATTCAAACTAAACTTGCTTATAATAATATTGCTCGTCAGGCGGCAAAATGGGTGCCTTTACTTAAAATAGTTTTTGAGGCAATTTATTATGGGGCATTTCCCTTGGTGTTTTTGCTTTTTATGTTACCGATAGCGGAACAAATTTTTAAAGCTTATTTTTTTGCTTTTATATGGTTACAATCTTGGCCAGCCTTATATTCAATATTACATATGATTATAAGTAATAAAATGCGTCAAGATTTATTAGCAGCTAATTTATTACCAGATGGCAGTCACGGTGTTACAATTTTTAATTATGCGGCGATTAATAATATCAATAATGATGTTGCCGATATGGCAGGATATTTATCAATGTCGATACCTTTTATTGCCCTAAGTATAGTAAAAGGTGTTGGAGCTATTGCAGGTCTTGCTAGTTCTATGCTAGCTATTCCACAAAAGTCAGCAAGTGAAGTTGCTCATGAATTAGCTTCAGGAAATATTAATTTAGGCAATAGCTCTATTGCTAATCACAATGCTAATAATATTAACAGTAATAAATATAATAATTCATATTATCAAGATAGTGGTGCAATACAAATGCGTAATGAGCAGGGGGGATTTAGTTCTATATATAATAATGGTTATAAAGTTTTCGATCAAAGTCAAAGCACAACTAATATGCCAGCTTTATCGTTAAATTTAGCACAAACTATTGCTAGTGAGAGTCAACATAGAATTAGTCAATTAAATCATCAGGCTAGTGAACAAGCAAATGCAGCACATAATTCGCTTGCACTTGCCTATAGTCAGGCAATGAATTTTGCTACTAATAAATTATATGGTAGAAATAATTCTACCGATTATGACCAGCGTCTTAGCGCAGAAGAAAATAATAGTATTAGTCAGGTTGCAAGTTTAGTTAAAACTTATAGTAAGTCTCATAATGTTTCACAAACTCAGGCAATTAATGCTTTGGCGGGTATTTCTGCAGGAATTGGCGCAGGTCTAGCAGGTTCTGCCCTAGATGCTAAAATAAATGCTAGTTATAATTATAATAAAAGCGCTAGTGATAGTGATAATTTAACTATGCGGTTAGATGATTCTGGCGATATTCGCAAAGCTTTAAATAATATTATCTCTTTAAGTAAAAAAGAAGGTTATGCTATGCTCGACCAAGAGCAGCATAATTTGAGCGATTCTATAAATAATAATTTAACTAAAGCGCAACATTATGACCAATTAAGTAGACAAAGCCAAAGTAAAGCTCAAGATATAAGTAGTAGCATGGCAAATCTTCGTACAAATAATTTTACTCATAATACTAACTTAATTAATGATTTTACCTCATGGTTATTAACTAGAGCTAATCCTAATCACCCAGATCGCTTGTTACAACCACAAGATATTACCTCGCTTGCAACATTAGATAGCCCATATAAGCGTAATTTTTTAAATCAAATGATTGCAGAATATAGCCAAAAAATTATTAGTAATATTGAAAATAATCAAAACATAAGTAAAGATATTGCAATTAGTAAGAATAATTTAGATAATCAACAAAATTCATTATCTTTATTACAACAGCAATTTAATGCTAATAATAATAAATTATTAGATGATTTTGAAAGTAATCATGAAATAATAAATAACTCCTTTATGTCGAATAGATAAATGAAATTTTTCAAGTATGTAATTTTATTAATTATTGTTATATGGAACTGTGAGACTTTATCCAACCCTAAACCTTTAGGAATCGTTCTTAATGAAACTAATTTAGAAGAAATTAGTAAAAATCATGAAGTAATAGCAAGCGACAATTATGGTAGAGAAATTAGAGGATATAAAGAATATTATGTTTCTCCAAATAAATTCTATATTGAAGGCTTATTAAGAATAGAAATATCTGTAGACAGTAAAAATATAATAAGATCAATAGTACTTTTTATTGATAAGGATATTTATAATGAGCTTTATAAGACTCTGTCAGAAAAATATAATATTGTTAAAAAGGGAAATAGTTATGCAAAATTTTCTGAACAAGAAAATACTATTGTTTTATCTAGGTATTTAAGAGGTCGAATCAAAATATATGTTTCATATCAAAATAATGAATATACCAGCAAGTTAAATAAGATTGAAAATAGAAAAATAAATAAATATAACAAAGTGTTATAAGCTATTATAATAACATAATAAAAGCTATGAGCTATACTATGAAAACAATTATTCTTATCCGACATGCAATGGCTGAAAATAATCCGCATATAAATGATCATCAGCGCCAATTAACCTTGCAAGGAACAAAAGATGCGATAAAAATTGCTAAATATTTAGCACAAAATAATTATCAACCAGATTATGCGCTAATTTCAGATGCGACGAGAACTAAACAAACATGGCAATATTTAGCACAAAATTTAATTAGACAAAATGAAATAAATTGCCAATTTATGGCAGAATTATACAATGCCACTATGGGCGATATGATTAAAATTATTAATCTTGTGCCAGATCAATTTGCTAATTTAATAATTATAGGGCATAATCCTGTAATAGCTCAATTAGCCTTGTTTTTTACGGCTAATATTAGTGATAATAATAACTCTTTTTTGCGCAATTATCCTGCAGCTGGCTTGACAATTTTGCATTTTTCAACTATAAGTTGGAAGGAGATAGATTCTAATTTACCTATAAAAGCAGAATTTGTCGATCCAGCCAAGTTATGCTAAGGGAAATTTATAAGGGGTGTTATATTTTTTAAAATATTTATATATTTAAAAAACTAACAATAATCAGGTAGGCAGACATAATAAAATATCTTTTGCTTTTAAAAGGGGACATAATCTATGCCTATAACCTATTTTACCGTTAGCTCAACTGCTCCTATCCAAGATGATGATGCAGCAAGAAACTGGTATCAAGAATCTTATATTTTTGGCGTAGACCAAACTCTAGCAGCTCAAATTAGGCAAATTTTAGCAACAATCGACACAACAAAATTTACGGTGAGCGAATCTTCTACCCAGCCTTCCAATTATATAGAATTTTCTTTTGCAGATAATAAAAAAATTTATTTCTCGGCTTTAGGAATATTAAGTACTAACTTAATGGCACCTGATACTAACTATGAAATTAGAGTTGCCTATGCTTATTTATTAAATAATATTGCTTCTTATGGTGCATTTAAATCTTATCAGCGTATTGGCAATCAATTTAGTAATATCTGTAATTATAATTATACTAATTCTGATCTTTCGCCATTATCATTAGTTAATGCAAGTGATAGATATGACTTGACTTCTGCACAGCAAACCTTTGATCCTTTAAGGATAGGATGTTTGCCGAAAGCGCAGCATGTATTTTGTAATGATATTATAGGTTCTGGAATTTCAGAAAATAATCCTGAACATAATGCTACCATCACTAATGATGGTTTTGGTATTTCTACTTATAATCCTAAAGCTGCTTCGCCTTTAAATATATATTTTGCTTTTCCACATGCTGCCTTAAATCAAGCATTTGCTCTGATCAATAATAATATATTTTCCGCTATCACTAGCCAATATCCCATTCTAAATATTACTAAAATAGTTAATGGTGCTCAAATACGTCCTTCAAGCCCACAAAACCCTATAAATGATTTATTTTCAGGTGGACCTGTTACTACCACTATAATTAATACTATTACTCAGGCAGTTACTACTGCTTTAACTACGGCTTTGTCATCTTCGCCTTCTACTACGGCTTTGCCAGCTACTACAACAAGTAGCATCACTTCTTCTCTTACTAATTTAATTTCATCAACTATTGCGGCAACTATTTCCTCTAGTTCGACTAAGGCTGCTACTAGCCCAACATCTGCTGATATTTCCAGCAGTATCACTACAGCTTTATTTACCGCATCTTTACAGGCATCAACCGCATCGTCAACAATTGCTTTGCCTGAAACTAGCTCTACGATTGCTACAACTATTTCTAATTTTCTTAGTAGCTCTGCTCAATCGGCCTCTTCTTTAACTTCCTTAGCTACAATACATGATACTACAATAAGCATACTTACAACACTTGGTATAACTACTAGCTCTAATGTCACTTCTACGCCTCTATACCAAATTACTAGTAATTTACTGACAACAGCAATCAACACTAGCACTACTGATAAAGCTACAGCAGCAGGTAATATTACCTCCCAGCTTTTGACCACTATTTCTAGTTTAGCAGATATAACATCAAGACCGTCGCTATTAACAACTATTCCATCGCTCATAAGTGAAACTACCCAATCTACTATGGGATCTCCTACTGCAACTATTGCGCAACTTACAACTATTGCCAATATAATTTCTACTTCTAAAGATCCAGCTACTTTAGCTCAGCATATAACGACCACTTATCCGACGATATCGCCTACAGATGCCATGACTATTGCAACTACGGCTTTAGCAAGCTCTACTAGTTCTCCTATGGCTATTGCTTCTTCTATTCCAACGCTTGCAAGTTCAGCTTCTTCTACTTCTGGCCTTATTGCATCAACTTTAATGCCTAATGCTACGACAAATATTACACAAATTGGTTCTTCACCAAGTACATCTTCGGCTTCAAATGTTCCTATAATTGCCGCAGCTGTAGGAGCAATAGCATTAATTGGTGCTCTTGTAGCTGTATATTTGAATAAACAAAAGGTGGCAAAAGTAGCAAAAGACGATACTATAGAAGCGGGTGTTGCTAATCCTACCTATGGTACTGTGAGTGAATTGGAAATAGGAGGCGCAGACTATGCTTTAGCTGAACCAGATGAATTATTATACGGTGTAGTAGGAAATCAAACATATGCTTTCGGAGATGATAAATTATACTCTGATCCTCTTGGCAAAGAAAATATTTATGGTCAAACAGGTGAATATGATAATTTGGGGAAGGAAGGAGAGCAACAGTACGATGCTTATGGCAATCCTATAAAAGCAAATCCTCTCTATGATGATGCAATAGGTAATGGCACTATTGTAAATGGTTCAAATCTATATGCTCAGGCAACTGAAGAACCTCTATATGCTCCGGCAACTGATCGTGTAGCTCTAGATACTCTATACGACAATCCACAAGAACAAAATTATGGATTTTTAGAAGAATCTAGTTCTGATGATTCCAATCCACAAGAACAAGAAGGTAATCCTCTATACGACAATAGAGAAGAAGGTAATTTATATGCGACATTGCCTCCTCCTCCAGGATATTTAGAGGTTGCTCCGAGTGATAAACCGCCCATCCCGAATAAACCTTCTCAGGAATCTGGTATAGTTCCTGATTCTGGTACTGAATTATCATCAGGTTCAGAACCTAATTCTGCAGCTAGTTCACCAGGGAGCCATATGAAAGAAACTAGATTTACTGATAACAATATAAGGACAATTAAAATATAAAATTTGGTTATTATTATGATAACAAGAGAAGTAGTTGCAGCTGTTTTAGCTAAGCAAATTTTTGCTGCTGTGAAGGAAGATACAGATCTTAGTCAAGAGACAAAACTAAAATTAACTTTAGATAAAATACAAGACTCGATAACATCTGCAATAAGTGGCACGCCAGAACAAAATCAACATTACGGCACATTGACATCACTAATAGGTTTTAAATTATATAACAATGCTGCTATTACTGATATAACAGTTCTTAAAAAATTATCTGATCTTATAGGTAATGCTATATCACCAATCTTATCGAATAAAACTTCTATTACAATAGCTCAGATTGTATCTAATTATAAAAATATACACTCTTTTTTGAGTGATGTAGATAAGGCTATAGCTTCAAAACAAAATATATTGATAAAAGCAACAGATTCTGTTGCGGCAAATATTTATTTAATTTATTTGCAAATATTAAGAATTGGTAGTTTGGCACAAACTAAAGAACCAGAATTATCAATATTAGAAAAAACATCATTATGTTTAGCAAAGAATACTAGCGATAGTTCGTCTAGAATTCTAAGAGATGGTTATGGAAAAGATATTGATATTGCTTCTAATTTGAGCAAAGCAGTAAAAAATATAATGGATATTTTATCTAATACTCAAGAGGTTAGAGTATATAGGGCTTTAAATTGTTTAAATGAAGAAGATATTGCAAGTATATATAGACAAAATCCAGTAAATCTTTCGCAGACAGCATCTAATTCTAATCCAGCAGTTATTGGATTTATAGCTAATACGGGAATTTTATTGGGAATACAATTTTTATTTCAATATGGCATTTCAAATCCGGCTATTATTTTTACAGGCAATCTTACAGCAACTCAACCAATGGTTCAGGCTGTAGTTTCTGCTAATATAGCTGCTAATTCTGGTGCAATATCGTTGCCAACATACGCTGCCTCTATTGCATTCTCTGCTATTGCAGGTGCCGATATTTTGCATGAAATGCAAGGAGGTAATGGAATTATTAGAAAATCAATTTCTGGCGCACATAGTTTAGCAACAAAAATTGCTCCTTTAGGAGATAAGGCAGCAGACATGTTATCGCCATATTTAGATAGTTTTGCGCAAACTGTTGTAACTAATGCAAAAAAAATTCTTGGTAGAGAAGTTGGTAGAGAAGTAAAGCCAGTAGATAAGGGTATTAGAACAAAAGAGGTAGGTGTTCAAACAGATCCATATAATGTTGTTCATACCAATACAAATTTTACAGAGGCTAATATAGGAAAAAGTCCTGCAAGTAGTGTTTTTTATTCTTAAAGACTAGCTTTTTTCTTGCAATTTGTTTGTCTTTGCCTTAAGGGAGGGACTCGTTATTTGAACAATAATTAGGATTTTTAAGACTATGGATATTTCAAAAATAAGTGTTGGTAAGAACGTTCCTGAAGATGTTAATGTAATAGTTGAAGTTCCGCTTGGATCATCGCCAATTAAATATGAAATTGATAAAGAGTCAGGTGCATTATTTGTAGATCGTTTTTTGCATACAGCAATGTCATATCCAGCAAATTATGGTTTTATTCCTCATACATTATCTGATGATGGTGATCCAGCAGATGTTTTAGTTGTTGGTCGTAGGCCAATCCATCCAAGTGCTGTAATAGCAGTTCGTCCAGTTGGAGTTTTAATTATGGAAGATGAGTCCGGTCAAGATGAGAAAATATTGGCAGTTCCAGCTACTAGGCTACATCCTTTTTATGATGATGTAAAAGAATATACAGATTTACCAAAAATATTATTAGATCAAATTGAGCATTTCTTTGCCCATTATAAAGATTTAGAAAAAAATAAATGGGTAAAAATAGTTGGTTGGCAAGATTCTAAAGCTGCAAAAAAAGTTATATTAGATGCAGTAAAAAGATATTCTGATAAATAGTTGCTCATAAAAATATATAAAAATCATAATTTTAATTGCATAACGTTAAGTGCTCTGGCATGTTTGATCTTAGGATAAGATAATAATTTATTGTCTTGTCAAAACTAGAAACATGGGGGTGTTCATGCCAATTGCGCATATACTGGTTTTAATCAGTGGACTGTTAGCTGTTATTTATGGTGTAGTAACTATAAAAACTATTTTATCAATTTCATCTGGCAACGATAAAATGCAAAAGATAGCTTCTTCGATACAAGAGGGGGCTAAAGCATATTTAAATCGTCAATATACAACTATTGCAATAGTTGGAATAATAATTTTTATATTCTTGGCATTAAAGCTTGGTTGGTATGTAGGTCTTGGCTTTGCTTTAGGAGCAATATTATCTGGCATTGCAGGCTATGTTGGTATGAATATATCGGTGCGGGCTAATGTTCGTACCGCAGAGGCTGCACGTGAGGGGTTGGCAAAAGGACTGGCAATATCATTTAAATCTGGAGCTGTTACTGGCATGCTAGTAGTAGGATTAGGATTATTAGGGGTTGCAGGATATTATTTTTATTTATTGAGCACTGGTATAGAAATGCGTAAGATTTTAGAGGCTTTGGTTGGTCTTAGCTTCGGCGCATCATTAATTTCTATTTTTGCAAGATTAGGTGGAGGTATTTTTACTAAAGGTGCAGATGTTGGAGCCGACCTTGTAGGTAAAGTAGAGGCAGGAATTCCAGAAGATGATCCAAGAAATCCTGCTACCATTGCAGATAATGTTGGTGATAATGTTGGTGATTGTGCTGGTATGGCAGCAGATTTATTTGAAACTTATGCTGTAACTATTGTTGCAACTATGTTGCTTGCTGCAATCTTCTTTTCTGGAGTTAATAAATCTATAATGATGTTATATCCTCTTCTAATTGGAGCATCTTGTGTTATTGCATCTATTGCGGGAACATATTTTGTTAAATTGGGATCAAGTAATAATATTATGGGTGCTTTGTATAAGGGGCTAGTTGCTACAGGAATTATTTCTGCTGTTGCAATATTTTTTGTAACAAAAAAATTACTTGGTTTTGATACAACTTATATTTTAAATAATAAAATTGCATTTACTGGTCTTAATTTACTTAAAGCATCTCTGTCTGGTTTAGTGGTAACAGGATTAATTGTTATTATTACTGAATATTATACTTCAACAAAATATCGTCCAGTTAAAAGCATAGCAAAAGCATCTACAACAGGTCATGGTACTAATGTAATTCAAGGCTTAGCGGTCTCTATGGAGGCTACTGCACTTCCTGCTTTGGTAATTTGTGTTGGTATAATTTATGCATATATTAATTGTGGTTTATTTGGAGTTTCTATTGCCGCAACAACAATGCTTGCATTAGCTGGTATGATTGTAGCATTAGACGCTTATGGGCCTGTTACTGATAATGCAGGTGGCATTGCGCAAATGGCAGAGTTACCACATGAGGTACGAAAAATTACAGATGCTTTAGATGCGGTTGGCAACACTACCAAAGCGGTTACTAAAGGATATGCAATTTGTTCTGCTGCTTTAGCGTCATTAGTTTTATTCGCAGCATATACTGAAGATTTAAGTCACTATTTTCCAGGTATGAATGTTAGATTTGAATTAAGTGATCCGTATGTAGTAGTTGGTTTATTTATAGGCGGATTGTTACCTTATTTATTTGGAGCAATGGGCATGATGGCAGTTGGTCGTTGTGCCAGTTCAATTGTTGTCGAGGTTCGTCGTCAATTTGCAGAAGTTGAAGGTATTATGACTGGTAAGGCAAAGCCAGATTATAGTAAAGCGGTTGATATTTTAACTAAGGCAGCAATAAAAGAAATGATAATTCCTTCTTTATTGCCTATAGCAGCACCAATTATATTATATTTTGTAATTAATTGGATTGCAGGGCAGGCGGCAGCATTTTCTGCCTTAGGAGCTATGTTGCTTGGTATTATAGTGACAGGATTATTTGTAGCTTTATCTATGACATCAGGTGGTGGTGCTTGGGATAATGCTAAGAAATATATTGAAGATGATAATTTTGGTGGAAAAGGTTCTGATGCTCATAAAGCAGCTGTAACTGGAGATACTGTTGGGGATCCTTATAAGGATACAGCAGGTCCTGCTGTTAATCCAATGATTAAAATTGCCAATATTGTTGCTTTGTTAATTCTTGCTATGTTGGCGCACTAGAAAAATAAGCACTTACATAATATTTATTTCATGTAAGTGCTTACTAACTCATCATTCTTTAAGCTTTACTGAGGGTATTTAACTATTCAGGCAATTTATACTCATACAAACTATTGATAAAATCCGTAAAACTATTGGCTATTAGATATACATTGTCATAGGTAGGTTCTTCACCTTCTTCAGACTCTCTTTCATGATCCCAAAAATAAACTTTGCCGTAGTT
>CAZTUN010000014.1:0-25909 GCA_964616845.1 uncultured Rickettsiales bacterium
ATGTCATTAATGATGTTGTTTGTAATCCCAAAATTATCTAGTTTCTTATTAGCAAAAAATTTTCAATTACCTTTTTATACTAAAGCACTTTTTGCTACGTCAGGATTTTTTGTTGGATATTGGTATATATTAATTTTGTTGCCTATATTGCTTACAATTATTATCAAAATTTTGGTTAAAACAAATTCTGAAGCAAGAAACTTTTTTGACAAGATAAAACTCAATATTCCATATATAGGTAAAACAATAAGGAAAATAGAATTGGCGAGGTTTACTAGATTCTTTGGTATTATGTATCGTAGTGGCATTGGTATATTAGACTGCATGGCAGTTGCAAGTAATGCAGTGAAGAATAAGGTTATAAAAGATACAATAGATAATGCTAAAATAGCTGTTGCCAATGGAGAATCTTTAACTACTGCTTTAACTAAATCTTCTCAATTTCCTTCTTTGGTAATTAGAATGTTTAAGGTAGGAGAAAGTAGTGGCAATTTAGATGTAACTTTAGAAAATGTTAATTTCTTCTATGATCGAGAAGTAGAAGATAGTGTAAATAGTATGATAGGAATAATTCAGCCAGCCCTTACATTAGTAATGGGAGGAATTATGTTGTGGATATCTATGGCAGTATTTGGACCTTTATATAATAGTTTCAGTCATATGAATTTTTAAATTATGCAAAAAATAAAAGAATTAAAACAAAAGTTTGTTATAAAAGAAAAAGGTAAATTTGTTGTCATTATTGGCGACGATGGTGCTGTACTTAGTTATTTTTCTGGAAAAAAATTAGTAAGTAGACTTTTTGCTTTATCTTCACGACCTGCTGATACAAAAGAATTTACGGAATTATTTGTAAAACATCCCAATAGTCCGATTTACCTAATAATTGATAATGTAGAGCAGTCATACGTAAAGCAAATTCTTCCTGCAATAAGTTCTTTTACAATAGGTAAATTAGTTAAAAAGAGATTAGAGCGTGATTTTTTAAGTACAGATGTCAAAGGTGCTTATTTAATGGGGCGTGCTGACCAAGGAAGAAAAGATTGGTTATACATGTTCATATCTATTTCTATGACCGAGTCCTTAAGCCAGTGGCTTAGCTATTTTTCTGAACTACCTAATTTAGTCAAAGGAATTTATACCCTGCCAGTTGAGATGGGAGCGGTTCTAAGAAAAATTAATGATCAAATATTAAATCAAAATGACAATAAAGCAAAAGACTGGCAGATACTAGTTAGTCATAATAAGACTAGCGGATTTAGACAAATAGTGATGTATAAGGGAAGCGTTATTTTTACAAGATTAATAAGGTCTGGTAAGGATACTATGCCAGATATTATCGCAGGTAATATAGAGCAAGAAATATTAAACACTGTAGATTATTTACGCAGATTATCTTTTGGAGATAGTGATCCAATAGATGTGATAGCAATTGTTTCTGCGGATATAAAAAAGAGTCTTGTAAGTGCTAAGATTCGTTCTAATAACATAATGGTTTTTACGCCTAGTGAAATTTGTGCTAAGTTTAATTTTGCTAATGTTTCTAATGATACAGATAAATTTGCAGATTTATTTTTATCTGCTCATTTTTCTTATAATAAGTCACTACTTAGAATGCTTACCCCTGAGATTAATAGGGATAATTCTATAGTTAGTTTAAAGAATATTCTTGCGGGTTGCGTATATGGTATAGCAAGTTTGATGATGCCTTATTTTATTGGCGTTGCTTTTATGTTCTTATCAATAAACTCAGATATTTCAGATCTTAATAAAAACAAGGTAATATCAGAAAATAAATGGAAAGATACTCAGCTATCTTATCGCTATAATTTAAATGATTCCGATAAAATCATGGATGCTGTTATGGTAGCAAATAAATTAAAAGCAAATTCAGATAATCCTCTAAAATATATAGATAAGCTTTATTTAGTTCAGAATGGCTATGCCTATACTTCTTCAGTTAATATTAATTATAGGCAATCTTCTACAAATTCGCCTAAGTCTAACTCTAGTGACAGTAATTATATCTTAAATATGACGACTAATTTTAAATTCTACAATACAGGAAATAGTCCAGAAGATTTATTTAAAAATTTTGATGATTTTATAGGTAGAATAAATAAAAACTTTGTAGGCTATGATATAGAGCATAGCAAGTTGCCAGAAAAAATATCGTCAGGAATACTCAATAATAAATTGGATATTTTGCTTACAGTAAAAACTAAACAGTAAAAATTATGCAAATAAAAAACATAAGAAAAGATTTAATTAAGAAGACACTAATAATTAGTGCGATGTTATTAGTCATTGCAATATCTGGATATTATTTTTATTCGCAGTTACAAGTTATGAGAGATAAGAAGGCTCTACTGACTACAAGTATTAATTCTATTAATAAAAAACTTGATAGCTTAAATAATAAGACAGTTAGATTTTCTGAGGCAGTGAAAGCTTGGGATGAATTATCAGAGGATAGAAAAGCATTAAAAGGATTACAAATATCTAAGATGCAGTCTTTAGTTAGCGAATTAAAAGATAAATATAAGATTGTCGATCTTGATTTTAGTTTTTCTAAACCAACTGAGGCACAAGGAGATTTATCCTATGGTACAGCTGTAGTATTTGTTAGTGATGTAAATATAGTATTTAAAGCAATTAACGACGAATATGTTTATAATTTTATAGATCAATTAATAAAAAAATCGCAAGGATTTTAACAAATAAGTAACTTAGTTATAAATAGAGATGGTGATGCAACTAAGAATGTTATTGAGCGAATATCAAAAGGTGAGAAAACAAGTTTAGTTTCAACCAAGCTTGAATTAAAATGGTATGATATACAATATGTTCCTGCTTCCGCTACAAATAATAAGGATGGAGGATAAAAATGCTAAAAATATATAATAAATTTATCTTAATATTATTTATTAGCGGTATATATTCAAATGTATTTGCAGATAATAACAAGATACAATCTCGTAGTGATAATACAAATAACCTAGTTAATAAAGTTGTAAATAAAGATATAGCTCATCGTTCTTTAATGTTTAATGATACAGAAATGGACTGGCTAAATAATGCGGTTAAATCCAGAGATAATAATATACCAATAGGTATTTTATTGCCTAACTTATTTCCTAATGAAACTATACAAAAAGAAGTAAATAAAACTCAAGATGGAGATAAGAAAACTCTAGCTCCAGACAATTCAATATTAGCAAATTCGTATCCGAAAGCAATTAATCTAAATTCTATAGTTTATAGTAGTGATGGTAATTGGATTGTTTGGTTAGGGGATAAGAAAATTAGTAGTAACAATAACGATGATATTTCTGATAATAAGCATAAAATGGACTATCTAAAAGTTTATGCAGTGGCTAAAGATAGGGCTGTCATAGTGTGGAATAAGTTTCCTTTAGAATTATTAACGCCGTCTTGGAAGGTTCAATTATCAAGAATTGATGAAGGTGAATTTTATACAAATAATATAAATTTAGTTTTAGATAGTAAGAGTGGTAATATGGCTTTCTTATTGAGAGTAAACCAATCTCTGCTGTCTAGAGAGTTTAAAGTAGTAGAGGGTAAACAAGCCATTGTTACCAAGGTTGATGTCAAAGACATGGCTAAGGGAAAATTAGACAGTAAAGCTGATACTAAATTAGATGAGAGCAAGAATAATAATGATAACAAAGATGAACTTAAGAACTCTAAGGATAACTTAGAAAATGGTAAGGTTGAAATAGATATTGTACAAGAAAAAGAAAAGAATGATAAATTATTTAATGAAAATAAGAAACAGTTATCTATACTAAAAAAAGTACTACAGGAACAATAAATTTTTACTATGGATAATATAGCTTTAGAAATTATAAATGTAAGCAAATCTTTCTCTGCGAGAAATATTTTAAATAATGTTTCGTTACAAGTAAAAAATCAGGAGATATTTGGTTTAGTTGGTGCAAATGGTATAGGAAAAACCACGTTAATAAAAACAATATTGCAGTTAATTACAGATTTTTCTGGGGAAATAAAAATATTTCACCAAACTAATCTATTAAGTAATAGTCGATCTAAATTAGCTTATTTGCCAGAAAAATTTCAGCCTTCATTGTTACTAAAAGGTAGAGAATTTATTCTAATGTCTTGCTCTTGGTATAAGAAAAAATTAGATCAAGAAATGCTTAATAAATATTGTGAAATTCTTGATTTTCCACAATCTGCTTTAGATTTAAAAGTTGGTAAATATTCTAAAGGTATGATACAGAAATTAGGCTTATTATCTGTGTTTATAGTTGACGTTCCTCTTCTTATTCTTGACGAACCTATGAGCGGTCTTGATCCTGCTGCTAGAATAAGATTAAAAAAATTATTGAAAGAATATTGTTCTAAAGGTAAGACCATTTTCTTTACTACTCATATTCTTGCAGACATAGAAGAAATTTGCGATAATATGGCGATAATAAATAATGGTTCTATAATTTATCAAGGTTCGCCAAACGGTATTTTGCAAAAATATAATACAAAAAATTTAGAATCAGCGTTTTTATCAATTGTCGGTGAAATTTAGTAATTTATATTAGGATTACGATTTCCTATTTGCTGAGGAGAACTATTTTCTTCGGTAGCATTAACCTCATTGAGAATTTGTTTTACTTGCTCTTCATCAATCAGGTTTTTACTAAATAGTTCATTAGCTGCATCTTTAAAAGTTTGCATCCCGGCTTTTTTGTTTATTTGCATGGTTGAGGTAATTTGAGCAATCTTATTTTCACGAATAAGATTACGAATAGCTGAATTTGCAATTAATATTTCATGTACTGCAATTCTTCCACTATTTGATTTATTTTTTACTAATAACTGAGTGATGACAGCTTGCAATGAGCTTGAAAGCATTGTTCTGGCAATATCTTTATTTCCTTCTGGAAAACTATCTAATATACGGTCGATTGCTTTTGGCGCAGAATTAGTATGCATAGTGGCTATAACAAGATGTCCAGTTTCGGCTGCTGTTAAAGCAAGACTTATGGTTTCAAAGTCTCTTAACTCACCAACCAATATTATATCAGGGCTTTCTCGCAATGCACTACGTAAAGCTTGAGCAAAAGAGGCGGTATGAGTTTTTACTTCGCGCTGATTAATGAGAGATTTTTTTGAGTTGTGAATAAATTCGATAGGATCTTCGATAGTTATGATATGTTTATAAAAATTTTCATTAATATGGTTAACCATTGCAGATAAGGTTGTTGATTTACCGCTACCCGTAGGTCCTGTTACTAGCACTAAACCCTTGTTTAAACTACATATATTTTTTATGACAGTAGGAAGATTTAATTCATCAATAGATTGTATTTTGGAAGGTATATAACGAAATACAGCAGCAGTACCACTTAGCGTCTTAAAGGCATTTACTCTAAACCTAGTATCTTCAAATAATATAGAAAAATCATAATCATTTGTCGTACAATATTCTTTAAATTGTGCTTCACTCATAATCGAATGAATAAAAGTAGATACTTGCTCATTGGTTAATTTTGTTGAAGACGGAATAGGTTTAAGGTCACCATTAACTCTCATTATAGGTAATTGACCAGAGATAATATAGAGATCTGAGGCGTTATATTCTTTTGCGGCATTTATAAAATTATGCAGGTTCATAAAAATTAGTAACGTGCTTTTAAAAAGTTAAGTCTTTCATTAATTTGTTCGTAAGATCCAGGTATGGATAATCCTTGTTTAGAACTATCAACTATCTTCTGATAAAAAGGAATTGCTTGGCTATATTTTGCTTGTTTGTCTAGGGTAATAGCTAAATTATATTGATAAATTAAATTATCAGGAGATAATTCCAAAGCTTTTCTAAAATATATTTCAGATTGATTTAGGCGATTTGTTCTTAAGTAAATCATTGCGATTTGAGCTTGAACTGGGCTAAAATTTGGATTGATTCTTTCTAACTTTTGCAATTGAAATAAAGCATCTTCAGGAGCTTCTTCGCTAGCTAAAGCTAGAAAATTATTTAGAGCTTCTTTATGGCGAGGGTGAGACTTCAATATCTTATTATAAATCTCTGTAGACTTGTCTTTTTGTCCGTCACGTTGATATGCTGAAGCAAGTCCAAATAAAGCATCTACGTCTTTTGGATTTGAGTTAACTAAATTTTTATATAGACGTATGGCGGCAGATACTTGACCAGAAATTAAAGCTTTATTAGCAGCATCTAATTCAGAATAATGAGAAGATTTTCCTTGATCGACTTCGGATGGGTCAGTAACCGCAATATCAATTTTTGCTTTAGAGCGTTTAGTTGTTTTTAGATTAGGCGAATCAATTAAATCATCATCTAAATTTTTATCATGTGAAATATCGATATAGCCAACATTATTGTTTGGTTTATTTTTAATCATTTGATTGGCTATATTAGATAAGCCTTGATTAGTTGATGGCGATAATTTCTTATTTTCAGCTAAGTTATTTCGCTTTTCGTCAATTTGACTTAAGAAGCTTGCATCTTTAGTGCTTAAATTTCCGGAGTTATGTTGGTTATCTTCGGCAAGTAATTCATCAGCAATTTCTTGTTCTTTTATAGCAGGATTGGTGTCGGCTTTATGATCGATAGCTTTAGGTAAAATAATCGCTTCTTTAGAATGATTTTGTGGTGTAGTAATAGTAGTTTGCTCGGTAGTTATTTTGCTAGCTGGAGTATTAGTATTTTGATTTTGTGGAGCAACAGGAGTTGCTTGCTGAGCGGTTGCTGGTTGTGCAGGAACTTGCTGAATAGGTAATGGTTGTGGAGCTATATTATTTGTAGGCGATGTATTAGAGTTTGGTTGATTATTTGTAGCTGTTTGAATGTTAGGATTAGTAGGTTGTTGTATTGGTTGATTTTGCGCTGGAGAAGCAGGTTGAACAACTGGTTTTGCTTGAGATTTAAAGTCGATTAAAGAATCAAGAATATCACCCGAATCAGAATGAGCAGCAGGTTTTTTAACTTCAGTAGGAGTTAATGTTTTTTTATTATCTGTAGCTAGAGCTATATTTTGATTAGTTGCTGGAACAGGAGAATCATTCTTGGCTTGTGTCTGTACTTGATTAGTAATTGGCGGAGTGTTAACGCTAGGTGATAGATTATTAGTAGAAACAGTATTATTATCAGTCTTATTAGGATTAGTAACTAGATTGTTATTAGGGGTATTTTTATTTGGAGAATTATCGTTTAGTACAGCAGGAGGTGTTGTATTATTGCTAGGTTTTAAATTCTTATTGGTATTTTCTCCAGATAGGAAATCTTGTAGTTGTAAGTATAAATCAGCTTTAACCACTTGGTTGTTAGCAGTTATTTGTGGTATAGGAGGAGTGTTATTTGGCACATTTGCAGCAACACCTATATTATTTGCATTAGGTGGAGCAATGTCATTTTGTTGTACGGACAGATTCTTCGGATCAAGATTTTTTATTTGGCAAAGCGCACTTTGCGACAGTAAACATAAGAGGATAGTTACATTTGCGACTAATAATCGGTTCATATTTCTCAAGCGCAGCAAATTATTTATATAAATTTTGATGTGACTTTAAATAAATATACGTACATACTATAACTATAAATAAAAAAATACCAAACACCATTTAATTAGTATACATAAATTCTATTAACTTAGCTATTGGGATCGTATGAATAGTTATAAAATTATAAAACCTTTTTTATTTGCGTTGCCAGAAGAATGCTCTCATTCATTAGCAATGATTGCTCTTAAATATGGTGTTGTACCTAAAATTAAAGCTATTGAAAGTAAACTTCTTAATACAAAAATATGGGGTATTAATTTTCCGAGCTGTATAGGTCTTGCCGCAGGTTTTGATAAAAATGGTTATGCTATATCTTCGTTGTTAAACCAAGGGTTTGGTTTTATTGAAGTTGGAACTGTTACTCCAAAACCACAAAAAGGAAATCAAAAGCCAAGATTATTTAGACTTGAGGAAGATGAAGCAATAATAAATAGAATGGGTTTTAATAATTTAGGTGCAAATAACCTCGTGGTCAATTTAAAGAACAGACCAGAAAAAGGAATAGTAGGGGTAAATATAGGAAAAAATAAAGAAACTAAAAAAGCTCACGAAGATTATGTATATATGCTAAAGCATGTGTATAACTATAGTGATTATATAGTAATAAACATATCTTCTCCTAATACTCAAGACTTAAGAACTTTGCAGCAAAAAGATCATCTAAGAGAATTATTAGATTATATATGCCATGCTAGAATAGACTTGGTAACGAAATATAAAAAAGATGTACCGTTGCTTATAAAAATAGATCCAGATGCGGATGCTGAACAACGTAAAGATATAGCAAATATTGCTATGGAATATAGAATTGATGGATTTATCGTTAGTAATACAACTATTTCAAGACCATTGAGTTTAAGGAGTAAAGCTTTCTATGAAAAGGGAGGCTTGAGCGGTAAACCATTGCTTGAAGCATCTAATCGTGCGCTGAAAGAGATTTATAAATTTACCGAAGGAAAGATACCAATTATAGGAGTTGGAGGAGTTAGTAGTGCAGAGGATGCCTATAATAAAATTAGATCAGGGGCTTCTTTGGTGCAGATATACAGCTCAATTATATATAATGGCTTTTCAATTGTTCAAGAAATACAAAAAGGGCTTATTAATTTGCTAGAGATGGACGGTTTTTCTAGTGTTAAAGAGGCTGTAGGTAAGGATGTCAAAATTTAATTGTTACATTATAAATAGTAAAAAATCATAGAAAAAGGTTACATTATAAGTGTTTTTTTACTTGACGATCGCTAATAAAACAGTTAGAAAGCCTGTCCTTATTTAAGATTTAAGAATACCTTGTTTATAAAGTTTAATAATATAGAGACTAATAGCTATGTCAAAACGTTGTCAAATTACTGGGAAATCTGTTCAATCAGGACATAAAGTTTCTCACTCTAACATAAAAACTAAACGTAAGTTTGAGCCAAATCTTCAGACTATCGAGTTAGTTAGCGACATTTTAGGCAGAAGCTTTCGTTTAAGAGTTTCAGTAAGTGGTATCCGTACTGTTGATCATAATGGTGGATTAGATCAATTCTTGTTAACAGCTAAAAGCAATAATCTTACTCCAGAAGCTTTAAAAATAAAGCGCGCTATTCGTAAGGCTATTAATGCTGAGAAAAAAGCAAATTTAGCTGCTTAATTATTTAGATTCCTTTATTTTACTAACTATTTGCAAAAAGCTTATGTTGTTGTTGCTTGGATATAATTTTTATTATGTCTTAAGCTGTAATAGACTTAATTATATTTAGTGACCTGTTGCTGTATCTGATTTAATTGCAGATTTATTTTTTGGAATGAAGATAAAAGCAGAAATTGCAGCTAGAGCCATTAGCACTCCAAGGCTATAGAATACGTCAATAAATCCTAATATAGCAGATTGTTTTTGAATTAGCATGTAAAGATATGACTTCGCCATAGCAATAGACTTTGTATGTTGGCTTATATTGGCTAAGATATTTTGATAATTTGCAGAGCCAGCAATAAAATTTTCAGATATATGATGTTGATGAAATTGTTCTCTGCGAACTAATAAGGTTGTGGTTATAGAAATACCAATACTTCCGCCAATATTTCTAAATAAAGCAAATAATGCAGAAGCTTTATTTTGTTTTTCTTTAGGAATTTTTGAGAAAGCTAGAGCACTAATAGGAATAAATAAAAATGGTAAGCCGAGAACTTGTAATATTCTCATTATGACAAAACTATTAAAATCAGTTTGAGGTGTGATTATAGATGAGTATAGCATGCCAAATGAGCACATGGACATGCCTATAAAGATTAAATATTTTAAGGGTACTTTTGTTACTAATTTTCCTACAAATGGCATAAATAATATAACAGACATACCACCTGGAGATAAGATATATCCTGCAAGAGTTGAAGTATAACCAAATTGACTTTGCAGCATTAGTGGCATCATAGCACTACCACTATATAAAGTGTATCCCATAACAAAAATTAATATACATGCTATAGCAAAAGATGGTTCTTTAAATAAGGACAGATCAATTATTGGTTCATTAGCATCCCATAACCAAATTATAGCGATAGATAAGGATATAAAAGATATAAGGGCAAAAATAACAATAGCATGGCTATTGAACCAATCATCTTGCTGTCCCTTATCGAGAACATATTGAAGGCAAGCAAGTCCAAGAGATACAAGTCCAATACCAATAAAGTCTATATTCTTGCTTATAATTTTCTGGGCTGGTTCTTCTACCATTTGCCAAACTAACATAGCGGCAATTATTCCTACAGGAATATTGATATAGAAAATCCATCGCCAAGAAAAATTATCGGTTATTAGCCCTCCTAAGGTTGGACCTAATATAGGTGCAACAATCATTGTAATTCCAGTTATGCCAAATACTGCTCCTCTTTTTTCTGGGGGAAAAAGATCTAAAATTATTGCTTGTTGGGTGGGTTGAAGTCCGCCTCCTGCTGCTCCTTGAATAATTCTAAATATAATTAAGCTAGTTAAAGAATTTGCAGCCCCACAGAAAAAAGAAGCTAAAGTAAAACCTAAAATACAAACAATAAAAAAGCGTTTGCGTCCAAAAAAATCTGATAACCAACCAGAGAGGGGAAGTATTATACCATTTGCCATTAAATAAGAGCTTATTATCCAAGTACTTTCATCTTGTACTGCACCTAAAGATCCAGCTATATTTCGTAACGATACATTTGTAATGGTAGTATCTAGTACTTCCATAAAAGTAGCAAGACTAACTACTACAGCAATTAGCCATGGATTATACTTAACCTTATTCATAATTACTCTAATTATCTAAATATACAGTTGGAATTACAGAAAGACCAGGTCCTAAAATAACATTATCTGGAATAGGGCTGTCTATTAATATTTTTACAGGTACACGTTGCACTACTTTAACAAAATTTCCTGTAGCATTTTCTGCAGGAAAAGCAGAAAAGCGTGATCCTGTACCAGATTGTATACTGTCGATATGAGCATTTATTTTTAATTTAGGATAAGCATCTACCTTGATAGTAACTTTCTGTCCTTTGTGCATACGGGCAATTTGTACTTCTTTAAAATTTGCAACTACCCAACGTTCTGGTGCAACAAGAATTAGAAGCTGTTGACCTTGAGTTATGAAATCGCCAGCCTCTATTTTTTTTAAGGTAACTACTCCATCAGATGGTGCAATTATTTTTGTATCATCAAGATCCTTTTGTGCAATAGCAAGTTGTGCTTTTGCATTATCTAATTTTGCCTGAGCTGAGGCTTGTATAAACATTGCGTTATCAATATCTTTTTGTGAGCCAGCAGCTTTTCCTATAGCAATTTGTCTAGTTGCATTAGTTTTAGAATTTTCAAAATAAACTTCTGCTTCTTTTAATTTAGCATTAGCGCTGTCGAGTCTTAGTTGGTAATCTTTTGGATCAAGCTCAAGTAAAATATCGCCTTTTTTTACTAAAAGATTATCTGTAATATTTACCTTGGAAATATATCCAGATATTTTAGAGCTAATTGAAATAGTTTTTGCCTCTATAGTAGCATTGTCAGTTTTTTCTATATTATGATTTATTAACCAATTAGCAATTAGCATAACTGCAATAACGCTTAAAAGAATTATGATTATATTTTTTCTTTTCTTATTATCGAGCATATAATTTATAATCCTATTAATATTGACCTAATGCTTTATATAGAGCTACCATTGAAGTAGTATAATTTCCTTGAGTATCAGTTAAGGAAATATCTGCTTCAATTAATTGACGTTGTGCATCTAAAACATCTAATAAAGAGCTATCTCCTTCTTTATAGCGTATACGTGCAAGATTTAAGGCTTTAGTTGCGTTCTCTTTTGCTTTTTGGAGAGAGTTGATTTGTTGCTCTAAATAGATAACATTAGTTAGTGCGCTTTCTACGTCTTGTACGCCTTGGAGGATTGCTTTGCGCCATATTTCGTAAGCTTGCATTTCTCTTGCGGAGGCAGCATCTATTTGTCCACGAATGCGACCAAAATCAATAATGTTAATACTGCTATTGGCAGCAATATTCCATACACTAGATGAACTAACTAATATTGATTTACTTATGCCAAATAACCCAGCAATAGTTAAGTTAGGAAAGATATTAGCTGCCTGAGATTTTTTATAGTAAGTAGCTTGATTGAAGCGCAAATTAGCAGCATTTATATCAGGTCTATTTGCAATTATTTGCGCTGGAGCTTGTAAAGCTAATTCAAATTTTAAGTTAGGAATATCTTTTGCATTTATTATATGAGGATAAATTTCTTGCGGAGTTATTCCTGTCAAGGTTACTAAAGAAAGTAGTAAAATTTCTTTTTGACGTTTGTAATTTTGGATTTGCGCTTTAGACTGATTAACTTGCATTTGAATTCGTGAAATATCAAACTCATTAGAAGCTCCTGCCTGTTGTTGTTTTTTTACTAAGGCAAGCGTCTCTTCCTCCGAATTTAAATTCTTTTTAGCTAAATTAATTTGTTTTTCTGCTACTTGAATTAAAACATAATTTTTAACAATTTCTGCTATTGTAGTTAGTCTTACCCACTCATAATCTTTAGAACGACTTATAGTTTCAAGGTCAGATGCTTTGTAATTATATCGATTTTTGCCAAATAGGTCTAATTCATAACTAGCATCAAAATGTGCATTGTAACCATTTCCAGAGATCGGACTTAAAAATAATGATCTATTATGAAAACTATCGCCATTAGCAGTAACATTAGGAAATAGTTGAGCAAAACTAGTTTTTTGTAAACTTCGTGCTTCATTTATACGGGCAATTGCTTGTTTTATATCTGGACTTTGCTGATTGGCTTGCTCAATTAGCCAATCTAAATTCTTATCATTTAATTCTTGCCACCATTTAAGATGGATTTTAGAACTAGAAATTTTATTTTCAGGATCGCTATGCCAGCTATTAGATAAATTGGGTAGATTTGGAGTTATAGGTTTTGTCTTACAGGCAAGGATAGATAATATAATAGTAAATATAACCAGTTTGTGTATAATTCTTATCATAATATCTGGCTTTCTATAAAACATAAAATTCATAGCGATGGCTAAGTTATTATTTATAATACAGAGTAATAATTAAACTTTCAAGTACTATAAATACATGCAAAAATCTAATAATATATCCAAACGTGGTCGTCCTTTTGATAAAAATAAGAGTACAGAAATTCTAAAGGTAGCTGCACGTCTATTTATGAAACATGGTTTTTATAGTACAAGTATGGATCATATTGCTAGAGAGGCAGGTATATCTAAATTAACACTATATAATAGATTCAAAGATAAAAATGTATTGTTTTCAGGTGTTATAGCCAATAAAGCTCAGCAATATGTTCCTGATGAAATTTTTGAAGCTTTTTCTACCAAAACTGCTTATGAAGCTATTTATGGATTAGCTAAATCTTACTTTTCTTTAATATTAAGTAACGATTCTATAGCAATGTATAGAATGATGATTGCAGAATCAGTTCATGAAGGAGATTTAACAAGATTATTTTATGAAAATGGTCCTAAAAGACTAAAAGCTATGATTGCTGAAAAACTAGCCTATCTTAATTCTAAATCTTCTTTAGTTATTCCAGATCCATATAAGGCAACTAGTTTATTGGTTTCATTTTTTAAGGGGTCAGATATTTACAATAATAAGCTTTTGAATATTGGCAAAGAATCTTCGCCAGAAGAGATAGAGAGTTATTTAAAACAGGCCGTAGACTCATTTATCTCAATATATAGGGTAAAATAACAAGTAATGGCTCTATATGCATGTATGGGCTTTTATAGATGGAACTGCGCTATTGTTGCATAATATAGAAATTGAATTTTTTTTTCATAGCTGTATCTTACCAAGCTTCCGAATGAAATTTATTTAGAGCATAATATTATGAGAAAAGATTCTATTACTTTATTGCTTACATTTAGTGTTTGTATGATTGTTTCTCTGTCTGCTAAAGCTGATTGGGGGCGTGATCATCGTGGTTATGGTCATGATTATGAGGGAAGGAGGCATTGGGAGGCTAGGCATTATGGTGGTCATGATATAGATTTGTGGCGTAATGGTAGATGGATAAGAAGATTATATAATGGCAGGATAGGTTGGTGGTGGGTTGTCGGAGCAAATTGGTATTTTTATGACGCCCCAATTTATCCAGTTCCACAGCCATATAGTTCTACCGTAGTTGTTGAGGAGACAACGGTGTCGCCTTTTACGCAATTGCCTCCAGTAGAAAATAATTATGATTATAAAAATAATTATGAAGAAGTTGATGATAAAAAATTAGATCGATTTGCAGAAGAATTTTATCGGATTGATCCTAAGGGTTATAGTGCTAGAAGTCATTTATTATCATTAAAAGATCGCTTAAAGTCATTTAAGAACTCTCTTTATAATAGGGGATATAATGCTACTCATATATTAAAAGATGTTGATAGATTGATGGATGGTATTGATATAAAACTAAACCAAGTTAGATAGCTACATATTTTGAAGCGATAAATCATAGTTTGCTAAACTAACTTAGGAATTAAAATATTTTTTGTAAGTTTATTTTGATTTCCTTGAATAATAATAGGCTGGACTATTGGTATCTTTTGTCTTATTTAACCCAAGGCAAATATTTACTTTGCTTTAATTTATTAAGGAGAGGTGGCCGAGTGGCTGAAGGCGCACGCCTGGAAAGTGTGTATACGGGTCAAACCGTATCAAGAGTTCGAATCTCTTCCTCTCCGCCAATATTCACTACAAACCAAAATCATAGGGAACTTAAGTTAAAAGACTATAAATTAAAACTATGACACGAAATCAGAAGATTAGTAAAATTTTACTCCGCTTGCGAATTATCAGAACGCTATCCCGTCATAATCAGACATATCAGGGTTATATATTTACTATTCTTCCCTAAACGCCTTATAAGTCGAATCAGAAATTGGCGTAAACATATAAGAAACCAATGATCTTGATCCAGTGATGATGAAGACTTGTGCTGGCATTCCTGGGTAAAGCTCAACTTTGCTTTTTAGCTTGTCGATATCTTTTTTGCTAATAGAAACTCTGATCAAAAAGTAGGATTCTCTGCTTTGTTCATTGGTTATAATATCTGGAGAAACATTAATGACTTCACCATTGATTTTTGGAACTTTTTTACCCTTATAAGCAGTTAACTGGATTTTTGATTTCATACCAACCGCAACATTATCGATGTCTTGCGGCTTTATTTTAGCTTCAATTATTAATTCTTCATGCTGAGGAACAATGTTCATTACTTCGCCACCAGGAGGAATAACTGCGCCAATAGTGTGATATTTGATATTCATCACTTTTCCTGAAACTGGAGATTTAATTGCTGATCTTTTTAAAACATCTTTTGAAGCAGCGAGCTGGTTATAAAGAGCAACAATTTCCATATCGCTTTCTTTAATTTCTTTCAGAGTTTCAGATAGATCATTATTTGTATAATTAGCAATTTGTAACCTTGCTGTTTCTGCTTCCTCTTCAGTTTGTGCAATTAATTTTTGCAAATCTAATTCACGCAAAACTGGTAAATTATCTTCATCAACTAAAGGTTTGATTAATTTAAGTTCCTTCTGAAAAAGTCTGAGCCTTGTTTCTGCTGAATTCAGTTTTTTCTCCAGAACTTTCACTTCTCCCTGCCTCTTATCTTTTCTTGATTTAAAAAGCCTTAACTGATTAGAGGATAATTCATCTAGTTTTGCATTATCATCTTGTGATAACTCCCCAATTTCAGAGAGAAATTTATCAAAATTCAAACTCTGTCTATTTTCTTTTTCAGCGTTAAGTCGCTCTTTCTGTAGCTGCATTGTCCACAGCCTTTCTTTTAAAATTTGCTGCTCAGTTTTTGCTTTTATGTCGTGAAGATAAAGTAAAACATCTCCTTCATTTACCGTCTGTCCTTCTTTAACTAGAATCTGATCAATTATTCCGCCCTCTAAGTGCTGAATATTTTTGCGATTAAAATCGAGCACAATAACACCATCGGCAATTGATGCTGATTTGATTGGTAAAAATATTGCCCAACTAAGAAAAATTACAGCAAAAACAATCAGAGCTTTAACTCCGTAAAGGATAGCATTGTCAGCAAGTTTTGGTTCGATTTTTTCTGGTATCATGCTCATCATGTCGCCACCCCTAAAGTTGTTTGTGACGATTTTCTTAAAACCTTATCAGCACTATCAAATGCTTTTACTTCTCCATCACAAAGCACCATCACTTTATCGCAAATCGAAATTGCTGAGGTGCGATGACTAATAATAATTGTGGTAATTTTATTTTCTTTGGCACGAAGAATTGCGTTGTTTAGAGCATTTTCTCCTTCGGCATCAAGATTGGAATTTGGCTCATCGAGAACTACAAATTTTACATCGCCGAAATAAGCACGAGCCAAAGCAATTCTCTGTTTTTGTCCAGCTGATAAATTGGCAGCATCTTTTTCAATTGGTGTTTCGTATCCTTGTGATAGTGATAAAATAATTTCATGTACATCGCAGAATTTTGCTGCTTTGATAATTTCTTCATCTTTGGCGTCCTTGTGCATTCTGGCAATATTGTGTTTCACCAATCCTTTAAATAATTCAACATCTTGGGGTAAATAACCAATATGTTTGCCAATTTTTTCTAAATCTTGATCAAAAAGATTGGCACCATCAACTTTTACAATTCCTGAACTTGGTTTTAAAACACCGACGAGAAGGCGCGCCAAAGTGGTTTTGCCACCTCCAGTTGGACCAATAATTCCAATTACTTCGCCTGCATTAATTTTAAAGGAAACGCCTTTGATTAGAAGACGATCTGAGTTAGGAATTTTATAGATTAATTTATTAGCAATAATTTCTCCTTGCGGAGTCGGTAGTTCAATTTTGCCCTTATCGTCGACATAGTTCTTTAGTGCTTCATTCAAGCGAAGATAAGCTGCTTTAGTTGTTTTAAGAGATTTCCAAAGTCCAATAGCGCTATCAAATGGAGCTAGAGCCTTACCAGCCAGAATTGAAGTAGCAATAATTCCTCCCGATGACATTTTGTTAAACATCACCAGAATTGCGCTTGAGGTCATTGTCAAAGTTTGCAGAGCCATTCGGAGTGTTTTGGAAATTGAAGAAAGTCTATTGCTAACAGTTGCCAAATCAGCTGAAGCTTTGCGAAGCTCATCATTTCCCGCCTGCCAATTTCCACGAACATTTCCTTTCATGCCCATCGCATTAATAACTTCAGAATTTGATGAAATAATTTCAAAATCACGCATCACTTCGGCTTGTATCTGGTTGTTTTTATCAATCAGTTCTTTGGTAGCTTTTTCATTTATGTAAGCCATTTTTAACATTATCAAACCACCAACAAGAGTTATTAGGCCATTGATCCAATGGATGAAGAAAATCATAATCAAATAAACAATCGCAAAAGGGGCATCAAATAACACAGCTAAATTCGGACCAGAAATAAATCCTTTGATGATTTGCAAATCGCGCATGTTTTGGTTACTAATATTTTTGCTTGATCCTTGCGCTTCGATGCTACTGTTGAATAAAACAGGAGAGAGTTTTTCATCAAGCCAATTGGAAACATGTAAAAATATCGTTGATCGAACTTGCGTTAAAATTCCAAGAAAGGTCAAAAATGCTAAAACAATGACGGTGAGATAAAGTAGTGTTTCAAAGCTGTTGCTAGAAAGAACGCGATCCAGCACCTGCATCGAATAAACCGAGGAAGCGAGAGTAAAGATGCTGATGAAGAAGCTAAACATCAGGCAAAACCAGAAGGATCTTTTGCAAGAATCAAGAGCTGACTTTATTATTTGTTGTTTGGGTTGGTGTATTTGTAAATTTCCTAGCATCTAAATTTCTCCCAAAAAATATTTGATCTTATAGTAAGTGATCACCAAATCCATTTGGGAATCGATATAATTTATTTTTCTGTCATTAGTTTCAATCTTGGCACGGATTACTTCGATTGGATCTTCAACTTTTGAATTTGATCTTTTGGTAAAAATATCAGCGCGGTTTTTGGCAAGCTCAAAAAGTTTTTTATTGGTTTTGTTCATCTCAGAAAAAAAGCGATATTCTTCCAGTGCCTGATTGGCTTCCTTGATCACATTATCTCTGGTAATTTCAAATTCTTCTTTTGCTGCATCGCGATCATATCCAGCTTTGCTAAGATTAGCATATTCCACACCTTTCTGAAAAATAGGCACAGAGACATTTAAGAAAACTGATTGCTGGTTGAGATCTTGGTTGTTTAGGGAAACAACTTTATCTTGCTTACTAGCAGAGGCTATTAATGAAACTTTTGGTAGGAAATTGGATTTTTCTGCATTGTAAGTGGCTTTTGAGGCAAGATAGCTGTAATGATAAGATTTGATATTATAATTGTTTGTGAGGGCTGATTCTATAACCTTATTCTTGCTGAATTCTTCTTCGACAATTGTTGGTTTTATGAGATTATCATGCAATTCACCAATCACATTTTGATAATCGAATTTGGCTTTGTTTAAGTGGTTTAAGGCATCAAAATATTTTTCTTCGGTAAGGGAGGTTTCGTAAGTAAATTTGATGATATCAGCTTTATCGATGATTCTGGCTTCTTTCCTGCGGCTTACTAATTCAAGGAATTTTTTACCAAGTTTTTTATTTTCTTCCTGAAGTTTGGATAATTCCTGATAACGAAAAAGATTGCAGTAACTTTGCACTGCAGCAAATGAAATTTCTTGGATTTTGTCTGAAGTTTTAGCATTACTGGATTTTATCTTGTAGTTAGCCTCATTATATTTGGAAACGGAATGAAGACCATCAAAGATTGGTTGTTCTAGTTTTATTTCTTCGGTTTTTTGTTTGGTTGAGCGATCGTAAGTTTGGCCTTGGTAATAGCTGTTTCTTTGTCCATATCCAGCATTGGCACTAACATTTGGCAAAAATTCTGCAATCGCTCTAGTTTTTTCCGTCTTTACGGAATTAAGTCTGATCTGCTCAAGTTTTATGTTACGGTTATTAACCTGAGCAGTATCTATTGCATCGCGCATATTTGTTGCAGAAGCATCCTTACATATGAGCAATGCAAAACAAATTATGATTGGTAAGCGAAACTGAAAATAATTCATGACTCATCTTCAAAAGGAAAAATCGTTATGATCCAAGCTGATATCGCCAGCAAGTTTCACCGCAAAATTTGAGTTATGATCTTCAATTACAGTATTTTTGCCATCAAAGTGATATTCCAAACCGTGATCAGAATGATTACTTCCCGCCGCACTGATTTCATCAAATCCAAGACCAGACAGATTGATTTTATCTTCACCCTTAATGAAATCTAAAATCAAATCATTTGCCGTAGTTGTTGAATCAGAAAGAGCTTTGAAGATAAATTGGTCATTTCCAGCACCGCCAAGTAGAACATCGGTACCTTTTCCACCAATTATTAAATCATTTCCTGCATTGCCTTTGATGGTATCAATTCCGTCATTTCCGTAAATTTCATCATTTAACACAGTGCCATTAATGAAATTGCTGGTAATGTTCAAAGCAAAGCTCTGAGAAGCATCAAGAGATCCATCACTAGCCGTTACCTTAATTGATAATGATGAAGCAATTCCAGAAGGAGAGGTTTCGCTAAATGCTTTGGTCGCATTGTCAAATTTTAGCCAGGAAGGAAGATCTAATCCATCAGCTAATTTAGCGCTGTAAGTCAGCACATCGCCAACATCAAAATTGCTGGCGGTGAAAGCTAAAGTTAGTTTTTGAGTATCTTCATTAGTTGAACTTAAAACTGCTTGAGCAGTTGGTGTGTCGTTAACATTGTTAATTGTTACCACAAAAATCTGCGAAACAGAAGTACCTAAAGAATCAGTTGCGGTAATGGCAATCTCATAATTTCCAACCTGATCATTTGATGGATTGTTTGATATGATTTCACCAGTAGTGCTATTGATTGAAAGCCATGAAGGCAGAGGATTTCCGTTTGATAATGAGGCTTTATAATCTAGAACATCACCATCAGCATCACTAAATGAAGATGCAATTGTTGTAGCACTAACCACGATATTTGATGCATCCTCGTAAACTGCAGAGTTTGGTATTATTGATGCAATTATTGGAGCGTCGTTAACCGAAGTAATGTTCAAATTTATTGTTGCAGTATTAGAAGAAGTGCCATTACTATCTTTTATTTGATAAGAAATAGAATCATTACCGTGGTAGTTAGCATTAGGAATATAGATTATGCTATCAGAGTTTTTAATTATAATTCCATTCTGCGGATTGTTAAAAATAATATTATCCTCACCAAGATTTTGTAATTCTAAACCATCTTCAATATCAGAATCATTTCCTAAAATTTCCGAAAATAAAATTTTGATCGATCTGTCTTCCGAGGTAGTAAATAAATCATTTGCAACTACTGGTGCATTGTTTACTTCTTTAACATCGATATTCAGAGTCTTAGTAATAAAGCCACCATTACCATCAGAAACGGTATAATCAAATTTAGCTAGACCATTATAATTGGCATTTGGTGTGTAGACAATTTTGCCATCAACGACATTTGCCACGCCGTTAGTTATGTTGTAAATGCCAGCAATTGAAAGTTGATCCCCATCAGCATCAGAAGCTCCAGCTAAAACATCGATAATTATCGAATTATTTTCATTAACGTTAGCTTCAGTAATGGTCGCTGTAGGATTGTCATTTACTGATTTAACAGTTACTGTGAGGCTTTTTGTAACAACTCCACCCCTGCCATCAGAAAGGGTATAATTAAACTGATCAGTGCCATTAAAGTTAGGAGTTGGAATATAGGATATTTTCTGTTTCCCCTGTTCATCAGTTATAATTGTTGCCGATCCGTGCGATGGACTAGTGATACTCGTAATTGACAAAACATCATCATCAATATCGACTGCCTTGGAAACAACATCTAAAACTATTTGACTGTCTTCATTGATATTCGCAGAAGAAAGGTTAGCTGTTGGAGCCTTATTAAATGTAAAGTTATCAGCAGTAAGATTGTAAAACCCGTTAAGTTTAACAAATGTACCATTACCAAGATCAATCAAAGTGAATTCAGAAGGTGATCCATATGATTGAGCTATACTATGTTGTGTAATTTTTAGATCTTCAAACTTCTCAACTGTTTTAATTTTACCTAAATGGATTTTGTCTTTTATTGCATCAAAGTTTGATACCATTTTCATCAAAACAGGATCGTAATATGAGGCAATTTCAGCAACCGCACCTTGATAGAAACTATCAGGATTTTCAACCATGAGTTTGTTTAAATCTTCAACCGAATACTCATTCGTTCTGTCATCAAAAGTGTAGTAATAGTTATCATGTATATGTTTGTCAGGAATGATAATATTATCCTGATTAAGCGATGATTTTGTAACATTACTCAAACGCAATGTCTGCACTGAAGAGAGATTAAAGACAACATCATTTCCATCCTGAACAATATCAAAATCATCAAGACTTTCCTTATCAAAACCATCCAACATTATTGTTTCTTTCGAAGGATCAAAATCATGTATTATTGTTGATGAAGGCTTGTCAGTTATAACATAATTTATTCCATCCGAAGAAGTGGCAGAATAGGATTTGCCAATTATGAAATCGTCAACTCCATCTTCGCCATAAATCTGATTATCACCACCATAAACGATAAATTCGTCATTGCCAGTTCCGCCTTTGACTAGATTAGTTCCAAAATCAACATGAATTCTGTCGTTGCCTTCTTCCCCATAAATCTCGTTATTTGACTGTGAAGCTCCATAATAACTTGGTATTCCTATTTTATCATTACCTCTGCCGCCATAAATTTTGTTATTTCCAGAATAATCAGAAAGAGAATCATTTCCATCACCACCATAAATTTCATCATCACCAGCATCTCCTGAGATGCTATCATTACCATTTCCACCCAACAATTTATCGTTACCATTTCCGCCACTGAGCGTATCATTACCTTCGCCACCTTCAATATAGTCATTGCCACCCAAGCCATTTATGGCATCATTTCCTGAAGTGCTGTGATTGTAGAAAATAAAATCATCTTCCTTGAGGTCAGCTAAATTTACATTTTCTAAAACAACTTTAGTATATCTTGTTGCTCCAAATGATGAACCACCGCTGCTAAGAGGTACGCTTTCATTTACAAAATTCATCGCAACATTGCCGCCTTCTTGAACTAAAGGCATGTCTGAATATTTTGATATTCCATATGAGGGATCAACTTTGATGCGATCCTTTGACGGATCAAATGCGTTTAGAGTGATTGTGGTGTAATTACCACTAATAACCATGGAAACATTGGTCATAGTGCCATTTACTGAAATGCCACGATCTTGACCAAGAAGATTCCTTAAACCCGCATTTTGATCATAAATTATGACATCATCAGACTCTGTAGTTCCAACCTTATACTGTTCTTTTGGTAAAACTATATTGCTTTCGTTTAAATCAGCTTTGTTAACATTTTTGAGTAATAAGGTTTTACCGCTGCCACTAAGTAGCTTGATTTGAACATCATTTCCAATCTGATCAATTTTTAAATCCTTGGCAAAATCCATATTTGTGGATGAGCCATTACTGATATAAATTTTTTCGTTCGGATTGCTTACTTCAAAATCATTGATGGTCAGAGTATAATTTGAATCTCTGTAAGAATAGCCAAGATCAATAGAAAATTTATCATTTCCAGCTCCGCCTGTTACATTGTCATTTCCAACAAAACCGTTACCACTGATTGTAATACTGTCGTTTCCAGCGCCAAGATCAATAGTGTCTTTACCGCTATTGCTTAAGTAAACAGAATCGTTTCCACCATAAGTATTAATAAAATCATCTCCCACCGAACCAGAAATATTGTTATCGGCAATTGGAGAGCCAAGAAACTGCTTACTGTAAAATACAAATTTGTCTGCTGTAAGAAGATTCTTATCGATATTTTTAAGAATAATTTTTTGTGAAGCAGAAATTTGAATAACCGAATCTAATCCTTGCTGTGTAATTGATAAGTTAGATAGCGAAAGGACATTGGTGATATTTTGTAGATTAATAATTTCCTTTGGATTGCTGATATCAAAATCAGAAATAGTAATATCGCCAGTAAATGAAGAAATTTTATAAATATCAGAACCTTCGCCACCAGAAATGGTTTTAGTACCGCTTGCAGAAATATTAATCTCATCATTGCCACTACCAGCATTAACAACATCATTTCCAGCTCCAGTAGTAATTTTATCATTACCACTTCCGCCATTTATTATATCATTACCATCGCCTGCAATAATTGTATCATTACCATCTCCGCCGCTTAAAGTATTTCCTAGATTATTCCCTGTAATAACATCATTTCCTGCACCACCATCAACAGAAGTTGAGAAATAACCAGCGCTTAAAATATCATCACCATCGGTTGGATTAATAGTTTTATCTACATCAAAATAACTTCTAAATTCAGACTGTTGAACACCATAAGTTCTTAAGATTTGCTCATCACCCAGATCCATTATCAAAGTGTAAGGATCAGAACTTGGTAAAAATTTAATTTTATCAAGAATATCATTAGAAAACCCCTTTAACACAACTTTATCGTTACGCCATGTATCTACATAACGGATAAAATCAACGTCTCCTGGATTTTTATTGATGACAAATAAATCCTTGGCGAATCCAGCTCCGGTTAAAACATCATTTCCTTTGCCACTAACTGTTGTTATTGTTGCTCCTCCGGGATACCAGCTGTCTGTGGTAATTATATCATTGCCATCGGTATCATTAACTGTTGATGAAGTAAGATTAGTTATTCTGTTGCTATAGCTTGGAATATAAGGAACATTGCTTAATTTAAAGTTTTTAAGCGTAAGTGTTTGATCATCTCCAAGATCAATAACAACATCATTTCCACTTTGAATTGCCGGATAGTTTGAAAGCTTAGTATCGCTAAAACCTTTCAACACTATAGAATCAACCATATCACTCATCTTGAAGTCTAAGATGGTATCTTTATCTCCAGGATTTTTATTAATTTCAAAAATATCGTACCAGTCTCCACCTCTTAAAATATCATTTCCTTTGCCACCGTTGATTGTATCGTTTCCGCTACCGCCAGATATTAGATCATTTCCATCTCCACCATTGATAGTTCCGCTAGAAATAATTTTGTCATTTCCAGCTGTTCCAGAAGTTGAAACTGAAGTAAATGATAAGCAATAAAGAACATCAGCAGCTTTAGCATTTTTGAATGTTAGATTTTGACCATCTCCCAAGGTGAATGTAACGCTATTTTCTTCTTCTGCATAAGAAAAGTTAGATAATTTTGTTCCAGCTGCAAAACCATCAAAACTTATGGAATCAAAAGCTTCAAAATCGGTTATAACATCAGTTTTTCCAGGATTCTTACTGATTACAAAAGTATCATTACCAATGCCGCCAGTTAATAGATTATTTCCCAATCCTCCCTTAATTATGTCATTACCATTATTTCCATTAATTATATCATCACCACTTCCACCAACCAAAGTATCATTGCCGCTGGTACCATTTATTGTTAGGCTTTCAGTACTATTTTTGTTATCAGTAAGTCCAATAAATTTTGCTACAGTTAGCTGACTCAAAGAAACATTTTTTATTAAAATCGTTTTGGACTTGTTGGCAAAGCTAATTTTGGTATCTAAGCCAACTTGTTCCATAGTTAGTTGCGAAATATCAGTAGCCACATCTTTGAATAGAGATAAATCTATTTTTTCATTTGAATCTGTAATATCAAAATCAGTAATTACATCATTTGAAATAATATCGTTGCCAATAATGAATGTATCTGAACCTTCACCTCCTGTTAGAGTATCATCGCCACTAGAGCTGTAAATTTTATCATTATCTGCGCCACCATCCAAAATCTGATTTCCAACATTTCCTTTTAAGATATCATCGCCAGCTTCACCATATAACTTATCAGCTCCCCATCCAGAAAATAATTGGTCATTACCTTCACCACCATAAATCAAATCATCTCCACTTCCACCATCAATAACATCATCACCTTTACCACCTTCAATTAATTCTCCTGCCGAAGTTCCGTTAATAACATCATTATTATCGGTTCCAAAAAAGGCATTATCGTCAGTAACAAATTTAAAAGATGTTGAAGCAGAAGCACCGTACTGATCAATTGCTGTTAATTTTATGTTTAGAGTTGAAGCAGTGCTTAGAGTTTTTCCAGAAAAAGTTCCAGTTGATGAATCAAAATGTAACCAATCAGGTAGCACTGATCCATCCAAAAGAGTTGCCGAGTAAGAAGTTATATTATTATCAAGATCAGTAAATTTAGAATTAAAATTCAGATTAAAATCTTTCGCAATATAAACTTTTTGATCAGCAATTAAAGAAACTACAGTCGGAGTATTATTAAAAATAAACTTGTCAGATGTTAGATCAGAAACTTTAACATTTTTAATCGTGATAGTTTTTGATGCGCTGCTAAAATTTATCTTAGCATCATTTCCAACTTGAGTGATATTTAAATCAGATATTTTCGCTAAAGTTGAGAAACCATGGTTTGCAGCAACGAAGTTACTCAAGTCAATTTTTTCATTTGGATCCGAAATATCAAAATCAGTAATTACATCATTTGAAATAATATCGTTGCCAATAACAAAAGTATCTGAACCAGCACCACCAGTTAAAGTATCGTTACTTCCGCTACCTGCGCTGTATAATTTGTCATTCCCATCTCCACCATCTAAAAGCTGATTGCCAGAATTTCCTCTTAAAATATCATCGCCAGCTTCGCCATATAACTTATCAGCTCCCCATCCAGAAAATAATTGGTCATTACCTTCACCAC
>CAZTUN010000015.1:0-25726 GCA_964616845.1 uncultured Rickettsiales bacterium
TTAGAAGCACGTGAAACTCTTTTCGCACTTGTGGATACTCTCAATATCGAAGATGATCCTAAGGAAATGGAGAAATACATTAATCTCTGCATACAATTAGGAAAACAGATCAAAGTCGATAAACAGAAAGTCGAAGGCAAACCAGAACCACTAACCATGCTAGCGTCCCCTTACAATATTTATTGCCATATTTTACAAATACTAAACTAACTATTCTTACGATCGAAATGATGATAAGCCTTTACAATCCTTACTGTACCAGTTCTTGAACGCATAACTATTGATTCAGTACTAGCTCCGCCTTTAAATCTTTTTACTCCACGTAACATAGAGCCATCAGTAACACCAGTTGCTGCAAACATTACATTTCCACTTGCCATATCTTCTAAGTTATATTTACGTGATAAATCAGTAATGCCCATACGCTTTGCTCTTTCTCTTTGCTCAGAGTCATCAAAAATTAATCGACCCTGCATTTGCCCGCCAACACAACGCAAAGCTGCTGCAGCTAGTACCCCTTCAGGAGCTCCTCCAATACCAACATACATATCAACCCCTGTTTCCTCTGGATTAGAAGTTGCAATAACACCCGCAACATCACCATCGCCGATTAATTTTATGCTTGCTCCAGCCTCACGAGTTTTGGCGATAAGCTCGGCATGACGCGAACGATCTAATATACATATTAACAAATCACTAATTTCACATTTTTTTGCTTTAGCAAGATTCTTTAAATTAGCTTTCACACTATTATCTAAATCAACTACACCTTCTGGTAGTCCACCACCAACAGCAAGTTTATCCATGTAAACATCTGGAGCATGTAAAAAACCACCTTTCTCTGCAAAAGCAATAACCGATAAAGCATTAGGTCCGCCAGTTGCACATATAGTAGTTCCCTCTAATGGATCTAAAGCAATATCAACACCAGGTCCTTGACCAGAACCTACTTTTTCTCCTATATATAACATAGGAGCTTTGTCACGTTCACCTTCTCCAATTACTACGGTTCCATCAATTGCCAACATATTAAGAGCTTTACGCATAGCATTAACCGCTGCTTGATCAGCAGCAATATTATCGCCCTTTCCCATCCAACCATAACTTGCCAATGCCGCAGCCTCTGTTACCCTTACTGCCTCTAGTGCAAGATTTCTATCTGTAGTTGCAATTATTTCATCAACATCATAAGACGCAACACTAAAATTAACCATAACACAAACCCTCTTTATTAAAATTCTATAATAACTCTAACCTTATGAAATAAAATCTTCAACCCTAATCATGCAAGGTTTATCAATAATACTATCAATCTCTGCTAATTGTTTTAATGCAGACTTAATTTTTGTTTCACAAGTTAAATGAGTAATCCCAACTATATTAACATCACCAGATAATCTAGAAGGACGCTGTAATATTGACTCCATAGAAATAGATAAATTACTCAATATACCAGTAATATTAGCCAAAACACCAGGACGGTCTTTTACATGTAATCTTAGATAATACTCACCCTCATGACTATCTATAACTCTTGTTGCTTCACAATTCAAACTATTTGCTTGTTTATTAAACACAAAAGTTTTACGTTTAGATGCAATATCAATTATATCCGCAACAACAGCCGAAGCAGTTGCCAAGCCCCCAGCTCCAGCTCCACTTATTACTATCTTTCCTGCACAATCCGAATCGATTGCAACTGCATTATTTACGCCATCTATATTCGCCATTAAGTGATTAATTGGTATCATTGCAGGATAAACAGCTTGTTCAATTCCATTGTCATAAATTTTACCAATACCAAGCAATTTAATTCTATAACCTAGTTCCTTTGCATAAGCTATGTCTTCTAGTTTTATTTCTCTAATTCCTTCTATATGAACAGCTTTAAAATTGACCTCCATACCAAAAGCTATAGCCGCTAATATACTAAGTTTATGAGCTGTATCTATACCATCAACATCAAAACTGGGATCTTGTTCAGCATAACCTAAATCTTGTGCTTCCTTTAATATTTGTTCAAAATTAAGACCAGAACTTTCCATTTTTGTTAAAATATAATTGCAAGTACCATTCATAATACCGCATATTTTACTAATTTTATTTGCAGCTAAACCCTCTTTCAAAAGTTTTATTATAGGAATACCTCCTGCAACTGCTGCTTCAAAATTAAAAGAAACTTTTTTTTCCTCACTAAGTTTAGCTAAAAAGTTACCATGTTTTGATATTAATGCTTTATTTGCTGTAACTACACTCTTACCATAATTAATAGCATCTTGACATAATTCATAAGCAATTCCAGAATCTCCACCAATTAGCTCAACCACAACATCAACATTAGAATCTTTTGCTAAATCTTTGGCATTATCATACCATTTAATAGACTCACAATTAACTCCCCTTGACTTATTTTTATCTCTAGCAGACAAAGCCGTTACTTTTATTTTTTTACCGCAACGTTTTTCTAATAAATTACCTTCTTTACTAAGCAACTGTAAAACAGCAGAACCAACAGTACCAAGACCTGCTATTCCAATACGTAAAATATCCGACACTTATTAATCCTCTAACTTTATAAAATTATTCTTGCAGAAATTTTTTGATGTTTTTACAAGCTTGCCTGATTCTATGCTTATTTTCAACCATTGCAATTCTTACATGTCCTTCACCATTTTGACCAAACCCTATACCTGGAGCTACTGCAACCTTAGCATGCTCAAGCAATAATTTACAAAATTCTAGTGAGCCTATATCCTTATATTTATCTGGCAAAGGAGCCCATACAAACATCGAAGCCTCTGGTATAGGAACATTCCAACCTGCAGCACTTAACCCTTCTATTAAAACATCTCTGCGCTCTTTATATAAAATACGTAATTTAGCAACGCATTCTTGAGAACCATTAAGTGCAGCTGTTGCTGCAATTTGTATTGGCGTAAACGTACCGTAATCTGTATATGACTTTATATTAATCATAGCATTTATCAATTTTTGATTACCAGCAGCAAAGCCAACTCGCCAACCTGCCATAGAATAAGTCTTACTTAATGAAGTAAATTCTATTGCTATATCTTTAGCACCCTCAACCTGCAATATTGAAGGAGGAGGATTATTTTCATCAAAATATATTTCTGCATATGCCAAATCAGATATTATATAAATTCCTTTTTCTCTACACAATGAAACAACTTCTTCATAGAAAGATAGTCCAACTACTTCTGCGGTAGGATTACCAGGAAAATTTAATACTAATGCCAAAGGCTTTGGTGAACATCTCTCAATAGCAATTCTAATTTGCTCAATTAAACCAGTTCCATTAACTACATTTGGGATTGACCATACACTTGCTCCAGCAAGAATAAACCCATATGTGTGAATAGGATAACTTGGATCAGGAACTATAACCACATCACCTGGTGAGGTAATTGCCGTAGCCAAACTCGCTAAACCTTCTTTAGAGCCTATAGTTGCTATAACTTCTTTGTTATAATCAAGTTCAACGTTAAACCTTTTTTTATAATAATTGCATAAAGCCTTTCTAAGACCAGGTATTCCTCGTGACATCGAATAACCATGTGCTCTAGGATTAGCAACCGCTTTGACTAGTTTATCTACAATATGCTGAGGCGTTGGAGTATCTGGATTCCCCATGCCCAAATCTATAATATCTTCACCACGCGCCCTTGCTTCAGCCTTCATTCTATTTACTTCAGCAAAAACATAAGGAGGCAATCTACTAATGCGATAAAATTCACTTTCCATTATTGCTAACTATCCGCCATAAAACTATTAATCGTCAAAGTCACCTATTATTAATAAAATCTTTAAAACCATAGGAAAAACAAGATATAATAGATTACTTGTCGCTTTGCCATAAAAAAAACAACCCATGCTAATATTTTATTTTAATATAGATATATTGCAAGATTTTCCCTAGATTAATTAAGGCAATCGTCTATTTTTAGAGTTAGATTATATTATTTTTTATTTAGCATATCTAGATTTAGGCAAAGAATCCCCATACCCACGGTTCTCTCCATTAATTTCAATAGGATCATTTTGCATTACTCCTATTCCATCACTATGAGGTATAATAACAATAGGAGGAGCTGAAGAATATGCCTCAGATCCGGTGCTATTATTTTTCTCGTACTTTATATCACCAATATTAGTTTTATGTCCTTTAGCATCTACTCTAAGTAGCTTTTGGTCATTTTTTATAATTTTTACATGATTTGCTTTTGACTTATTTTTTATATTTTTACTAGAATTGGGCGATTCTTGCTTCTCATGTAAACTAATTTCATGAAGATTTTTATCTTTGCCTTTATTATCAAGATTTAAGCCATTATCTAAATCAGATTTATTTGATAAATTTGCAGATTTATTATTTGCCGTTTTGGCTGGAAGAGTGGCTGGTAAGTTTTTAAGAGCCTCACCCTTTCCTTTTGCAACCGCCTTATCATCTTTAGCTAATTTATCAACAATTTGTTTTTGTTCTTGATCAAAATTTCCCTTATTTGCTGATTGCACTTGCTGTTTTATATCTTTATTATCGCTTAAAGGTGTAATAACCTTATTATTTTCTTGGTTAATAATTGTAACTTGGCTAGCAACTGGAGAGTATTCTTTTAGCGGAAACATACTTTGTTGTTTCTTTTCTGTTTCTGATAGAATAACCTTATCTTTTTTTTCAATATTAGTTACAACCTCATCTTCATCCGCAGTTGGCATAAACTCAAAAGCTACATACTGGTTATTAAGTTTTAGCATTCCTGTAGTGGGATTATTCTTTGCCGGAGAATTATCTATTTCTGTCGGATTTTCTTGCACTGGTCTTCTTAGTTTATAAGGAGCTTTGTCTACAGGCTCTCTTTCATCTTCCCCCCATAATTTTTTTATCACTACATTAAGTGTATTATTAAGATAATTACAAGATTGCAAAGATAACATAACTGCTACACTTACACCAAGCGCAAGCTTATTGACTTTTAAAGCCATAAATTTTTTATCTCCAATTTAATGCAAAAAAGAATGAAAAATATTGCCTAACTTCCAAGCGATGCTATTCTAACATATAATATCTTTTTATCAATCGTATACAACAATGCCTTTACTTGAGATTAAAAATCTTTCTATTAGCTTTTCAAAAACCACACAAAATTGCGTGGTAAATAATGTTTCTCTATCTGTTAATAAGGGGGAATTTGTTGCATTAGTTGGCGAAAGTGGCTCTGGCAAAACTATTACTGCCTTATCTATAATGCGCCTACTTCGTGAAAGTAAAAATACCTATCCAACTGGTCAAATATTATTTGCAGGAGAAGATATTTTACAACTCAAAGAAAATTCTTTGCGTAAAATTCGTGGTAAAGACATCGCCATGATTTTTCAAGAACCTTTAGTGTCTCTAAATCCATTGCATACAATTGGTAAGCAACTTGAAGAAGCAATAATACTACATTCAATACTAACATCAAAACAACGCCTTGATAGAATAATTGAACTTCTAAATCAGGTAGGAATGTCTGAATTCAAAGATCGTTTAGACGCTTTTCCTCACCAACTTTCAGGAGGACAAAGACAAAGAATAATGATCGCTATGGCTATAGCAAATAATCCTAAGATTATTATTGCAGACGAGGCAACTACTGCTCTAGATGTTACAATACAAAAAAATATCCTTCATCTTTTGAAAGAATTACAACATAAAAAAAATATTGCAATATTATTCATCACTCACGATCTTTCTATAGTAAAGAAAATGGCAGATCGTATTTGTGTTATGCACAAAGGCAGGATAGTTGAAGAAGGATATACATCTAATCTATTTAATGAGGCAAAACATCCTTATACAAAGCAACTATTAATGTGTAAACCAAGTAGTAGTTTACTTCCTGTAACATCTGACGAGTTAATTCTTGAAGTAAAAAATATATCTACTTCTTTTATTTTACAAAAAAATTTCTTTGGCAAGACTATCAAATCATTAAATGCTGTAGATAATATTTCACTCTTTTTACGCAAAGGAGAGACTCTTGGTATTGCTGGAGAAAGTGGCTGCGGAAAATCAACTCTAGCACTTGCAATAATTCGCCTAATAAAAGCTTCTGGTGAAATAACCATTGATAATCATCGCATTGATCTTACGGACAAAAAAGAACTACGCTCATTACGTAAGAATATGCAAATAGTTTTCCAAGATCCTTTTACTAGCTTAAATCCACGTATGTCTATACGCCAAATTATAGAAGAAGGATTGCTTGCTCATGACGTGGGTAAGAATCAAGAAGAAAGGCTTGCAATTATTCACAATAGTTTAAAAGAAGTAGGTCTAGATCCAACTATAGATAATCGCTATCCGCATGAATTTAGTGGCGGACAAAGACAAAGAATCGCTATTGCTAGAGCAATTGCCTTGAAACCAAAACTAATTATATTTGACGAACCAACCTCAGCATTAGACATATTACTCCAGATACAAATTATAGATCTATTAAAGCAATTACAAGAATCATATAATCTATCATATATTTTTATTAGCCATGATTTAAAGGTTATAAAGGCATTAAGTCATCGTATTGCTATCATGAAAAATGGAAAAATAATCGAACATGGAAATACTGAAGAAATATTCACAAATCCTAAAGATTTATACACAAAAGAGCTAATAACAGCATCTTTACTTTAAAATAGTGATATACTTTTAAAATATAATTCAATATGTTATACAAAAAATATCAAGTGGTTAATATATTACAGAGCATATATATATGGAAAACTCCTTCCATAAAAATCTAAAACTCCTTTGGAATTTACGCAATTTAGCGATTATTGGACAAGCAATAGCGATAATACTTACTAGTAATTTTTTAAGGGTAGAGCTAAAAACTTTGCATTTTCTTGAAATTATTATAGGGATAATGATTTCAATCAATATTATTACATTTTACCGCATAAAAACTGCAAAAAAGATTTCTCAATTCGAATTATTTTTTCAATTAACTATCGATATAATAGCCTTATATGCGTTATTATATTTTACAGGAGGAGCTAGCAACCCTTTTACCTCTTTGTTTATTCTACAGGTGATTATAGCAGCAATTGCTCTTTCTCCAATCTATACTTGGATTACCTCCTTAATAGCAATTTGCCTTTATACCTTATTAATGTTCAAGTATCATGAACTACCTTCTCTAGAGCATAATCATTCTGGTGATTTCTTTAATTTACATGTACAAGGAATGTGGGTAAGTTTTGTTTTATTAACATTGATAGTTGCATGGTTCATTGTTAGAATTAATCAAACCATTCGCAAACAAGACTCTCTACTTGCGGATATAAGTAAAGTAGCTGCCGTTGGAACTATAGCAGCTCATGCTGCCCATGAGCTAGGCACACCACTTACTACTCTTACTTTGCTTGCAGAAAGCTACAATAAAGATCTTCCTAAGGAAGAACGTGAGCATAAAGCAAAAATATTTCTGCAAGAATTAAAAAGATGCAAGCAGATTATCTCAAATATCACTGCAACTGGAGGAGTTTTGCGTGCTGAAAGTGGTAATTTAATTGAAATAAATAATTTTATTGATAATATTATTAAGTCTTGGCAAGCAAAAAAAACATCAACCAACCTAAGCATTAATATCTTAAATGAAACTAATAACTTACGAATAGTTGCAGAAAACACCTTAATCCAATCAATTCATAATTTACTTGATAACGCATCAGATAGTTCTCCTCAACAAATAGAACTTAATATCTCTATAAATAATGAGTACTTAAATATAAATATAAGAGATTATGGGACTGGAATAAATAATGATATTATTGATAAAATTGGGCAGCCAGGCTTTACAACAAAAGCCCACGGCATGGGAATGGGTTTATTTTTAGCAAAAACAGTAATTTCTAGATTTAACGGAAAATTGGTTTTAAAAAACCATCCAAAGGGTGGAGTAATTACTAACCTAATCTTGCCTTTAAAAGAGCTTTCAATATGAAAAAAATATTGTTGGTAGATGATGATTTAACTTTTTGTCAGGTTCTTGCTCAATCTCTAGAGGAAGATGGATATAAGACTTTCTTAGCCGAAAATATTGAAAAGGCCTTAAGTCTTAATAATAATTCTTTACCCAATTTAGCCATAATAGATCTAAAAATTGGCAACCAATCTGGTTTAGAACTAATTCCTCTACTACTAAAAGATAATCCTGATATAAAAATTATAATTTTAACTGGATATGCTGGCATTCCTACTGCAATAGAAGCCATAAAATTAGGCGCTTTGCATTACTTAAGCAAACCAGTTTCCAAACAAGAAATAATCGAAGCCTTTAATAAAAATAAAGGCAACCCACATCAACCAATAGAAGATAAAGTAACCTCTCTTAGCAACGCAGAAAATGAGCATATTATAAATACACTTAAGCGAAATAACGGAAATATATCAGCAACAGCACGTGAGCTAGGAATTTATCGCAGAACATTACAACGTAAACTAGATAAAATGCGCTTTATCAATAAAAAACCTTAAGAGGTTTTTGTTAAATATTTAAACACATCTTCTAGGCTACTTTCTTTTGTTGCTATATCTTTTATTTCTATATTAGATTTAGATATGGCATAAATAATTTCTTGTACTTTATCACTTGAGGCATACTCAACTTCTAATTGACCATAAGAATTAATAATGGTTCTAAATTTCTCTAACCCTTGAGGAACATTTGTTAATATTTGCGAGAAAGTAACTATTATTTTCTTAAGATCTATTATCTTCATAATTGATTTTTTACTATCATCTACAATAATCTTTCCATGATTAATTACAGCAATTCTATCGCATAATTCTTCTGCTTCTTGTAAATAGTGCGTTGTAAGTAATATCGTAGTACCTTGCTTATTTAATTTTGTGATATATTCCCATAATTGGTTTCTTAGCTCAACATCAACCCCAGCAGTAGGTTCGTCTAAAATTAAAAGTTTTGGACAATGAACCATAGCTTTAGCAACTAATAACCGTCGATTCATTCCCCCAGATAACTTTCTTGGATTAAAATTTTCTTTATCTTTTAAGCCAAGAATATTAATTATCTCATCTGTTTTCCTATCTTTCTTTTTAATCCCATAATAACCAGCTGTATTTTCAAGAACTTGTCTTACCGTAAAGAACGGATCTAGCAATAATTCTTGCGGTACTATACCTAAAACCTGTTTTGCTTGCCTTGCTTGTTTTTCTACATCAAAACCATAAATACTTGCACTACCTGAAGTAATATTAACTAAGCCAGCCAATATATTAATAAGTGTTGATTTTCCTGCTCCATTTGGACCTAATAGGGCTATAAATTCTCCTTGTTCAACCTCTAAATCTATTCCAGATAAAGCCTCTTTTATAATTTTTGTACTAGATTTATATGTTTTTTTTAGTTTTTTGATGGAAATTGCTGTCATTTGCCATATTATCTATTATTAAATTTTATACTTACACGTCTAGGATAGGCAAAAAAAGTGAATATACAACAAGCAAATAAAATTGTTATTAAAGTTGGCTCATCATTAATAGCTGATAGTCAAAGATCATCCTTGCGCGAAACATGGCTTAAAAAGCTTTGCGAAGACATTGCCTATATAACAAAACAAGAAAAGCAAGTAGTTGTAGTTTCTTCTGGATCAGTTGCCTTAGGTAAAAAATACATAAAACATACAAAAAAGATTCTAAAATTAGAAGAAAAACAGGCTGCGGCAGCTTGTGGTCAAATTGAATTAATGCATTATTATAAAAAACATTTTCAAAAATATAACATCAATGCTGCACAAATATTACTTACAATTCAAGATTCTGACACTCGTCGCAACTATCTAAATGCTCGTAATACCTTAAATACATTACTTAACAACAACGTAGTTCCCGTTATTAACGAGAATGATACTGTTGCAACTCAAGAACTAAAGTTTGGTGATAATGACCGTTTAGCTGCAAGAGTCGCTCAAATGATTGAGGCTGATTTACTTATAATTCTCTCAGATATTGATGGGCTTTATGATAGCAATCCACAACTAAATAAAAATGCCAAACATATTGCCGTTGTCAAACAAATTACAAAATCAATTACACAAATGGCAGGAGGAAGCATTTCTACAGTAGGATCTGGCGGAATGATTACTAAAATTGAAGCTGCTAAAATTGCCACCAATAATGGCTGTAATGTAATAATAGGCAAAGGTAATATTAACAATCCTTTAAAAAAGCTGTTCAAAGGGGCAAAACATACTTTATTTGAAGCTCATGATACTCCGTTTAATGCAAAAAAACGGTGGTTTTATAACAATTTAAGCATTACATCTCAGATAATTATTGATGATGGAGCTTATAAAGCCTTGTTAAAAGGAAAAAGCCTACTACCTGCAGGAGTTTCTAAAATTATAGGTGATTTTGATAAAGGAGATGCCGTAATTATTAAAAATCAAAATAATTTAGAGATTGGTCGCGGTATAGTATCTTACTCTTCTCATGAAGCAAATCTTATCAAAGGACATAAAACTAAAGATATTGAGTCTATTATTGGTCTAAGTGGTAAGGACGAAATTATTCATCGAGATAATATGGTAATCGCAGACGAAGAAGTAGGAGAAAATGATGACAAATTATAATATAGAAGAGTTAATGCTTGAAATTGGTAAAAGGGCAAAAAATGCTAGCTCTATAATAGCTAATTCTACTTCTAAACAAAAAGAAGAAGTTATTATGGAAGCTGCCGCACAAATTATCAATGCTAAAGACACTATACTACAAGCAAATACCAAAGATATAGAACAAGCCATTGAAAAAGGAATTAGTAATGCAATGCTTGATCGTCTAAAACTAGATGAAAAACGGATCATTTCCATAGCTAATGGACTTAAAGAAATAGCCTTGCTTACTGATCCAATAGGCAAAACTATAAATTCTTGGACTCGCCCTAATGGACTTATGATTAGCCAAGTAAGCGTACCTATTGGCGTAATCGGTATTATTTATGAAGCAAGACCAAACGTAACCGCGGATGCAGCTGCCATTGCCTTGAAAGCAGGAAATGTAACTATATTACGGGGTGGTTCGGAAAGTTACAATTCTTCCTTAGCTATAGTCTCTTGTTTACATAAGGCATTAGAAAAATTTAATTTACCTTTAGATGCGATCCAACTAATTCCAACCTCAGATCGCAGAGCTGTAAGTATAATGCTACGCATGTCAGATTATATTGACTTAATAATTCCTCGTGGTGGTAAAGGTCTTTGCAGCTTGGTAAAAGAAGAAAGTAGAGTTCCTACTCTACTTCATCTTGATGGAAACTGTCATACTTACATACATAAAAACGCTGATTTTAAGAAGGCTGTAAAAATTATCCATAATGCTAAGTTAAGAAGAACAGGCATTTGTGGTGCTACCGAGTCATTGCTTATTGATCAATCTATAGCGAAAGAAATTCTCCCTTCTATCGTAGAAACTTTAAGCTCAGGAGGTTGCCAAATTCGTGGTGACCAACAAGCAATGGATATTGATAACAAAATTATTCCAGCAACTGAGGAAGATTGGTACACCGAATACTTAGATAGTATAATTTCTATAAAAATTATTAGAGATTTAGATGAAGCAATTAACTTTATCAATAAGTATGGATCTCATCATACAGATGCTATAATAACCGAAAATTCTTCTGCTGCAGAAAAATTCTTTAAACTAGTAGATAGTAGTATAGTAATGCAAAATACCTCGACTCAATTTGCTGATGGCGGTGAATTTGGTATGGGAGCAGAGATTGGTATTTCAACAGGAAGATTACATGCTCGAGGTCCAGTTGGAGCACAACAATTAACAACATATAAATATATAGTATCTTCCGATGGCGCAATCAGAGCAATCTAAGCAAAATAATGCTAATTTAATTGGTATTTTAGGAGGCATGTTTAATCCGCCTCATGTTGGTCATGTAGAAATCAGCATGCAGGCAATTGAAATGTTAGACTTATATAAAATCTGGTGGCTTGTCTCATATAACCATCCAGATAAGGCTACTATAGATAATACTGGTTTTAACAACAGAGTCTCCTTGTGCGAGAACATCTTGAAAAATAATGACAAAATTCAAATTTGTGAACTAGAAAAAACTTTCAATACCAGTTATACTGTAGATAGTCTAAAGAAGATTATAAAGTCTTATCCAGAATATAAATTCATATGGTTAATAGGAGCAGATAATCTTATAAATTTTCATAAATGGTACAATTGGAAAGAAATACTAGACTTAGTTCCAATAGCAGTTTTGGATCGTGATAATCATAAAGAAAAAGCCCTAAGTAGTGTATTTGCTAAAGAATTTTCTACAAGATTTACTAAAGATTTAAAGGCTCTTGCAACTAACATTCCTTATAATTGGACATTTCTTGATATAAGAAAAATACCTATTTCCTCAAGCCAAATTCGCTCAAAAACTACTGGATTTGCTTAAAATTATAGTATATAATGCGCCTTAAGATTATTAACGAATAAGAAAGTTATCATGGTAAAAAAAGCATCTGCAAAGAAAAAAAATACTCCTAAAAGCAAAACAAAAATTTCTGAATTAGATCAATTAAAGCAACTAATTGAAACCTCTCTTGAAGATGGTAAAGCTCAAAATATAGTAATTATTGACTTAAAAAACAAAACCTCAATAGCAGACTATATATTCATAGCTTCAGGGACATCTGAACGTCATGTTAGCTCTTTAGGACAAAACCTTATCCAAAAATTAAAATCCTTTGGTCTTAGTAATATTTCTAGCGAAGGACTAAATGAGGGTAACTGGGTTCTTATCGATAGTGGAGATATAATAGTTCATATATTTAAACCAGAAATTAGAGATTTTTATAATCTTGAAGATATGTGGAAAGAAACTCTTTTTTCCTAAGCATATCGGAGATTATAAATGAATATTTTAATATCTTGCATCGGAAAATTAGAAAAAACTTCTCCAGAAGCTGAAATTATTAAACGCTATATATCAAGAACTCCTTGGAAGATAGAAATAAAAGAGTTTGAAGTGAAGAATAATAATTTGCCAGAGCAAAAAAGAAAAGAGCAAGAATCATCTCTTCTTATGTCATGTTTTAATCAGAGAGCAAAAAATATTGTACTTGATGAAAATGGAAAATCTCTTTCTACAAATGATTTTTCTAGATTAATACAACAATGGCAAAACCAAGCTATCAACAACCTAGTTTTTTATATTGGCGGAGCTAGCGGTCACGGTGCAGAAATATTATCTAAAGCAGACTATAGACTATGTTTTGGCAATATGACTTGGCCGCATATGTTAGTTAGAGCAATGCTTACAGAACAAATTTATAGAACCTATACCGTATTAAACGGTCATCCTTATAGTAAGTAAAAATTTATTTTAGGATCTTATTTTAATTTACTATAAACTCATTTACTTGATCAACGGACAAAACTAGTCTATTTTTCTTTTCGTATTATATAAAAATAACACATATAGATTTTAGATTTTAAGCAAGATACACATTTAACTAGATAGTATAGTATTTCAATTTTGAAATTGTCGCTTTATAGATTTTCAATAAATATTATATTATTTAATCGTAAATTGTTTCTTGCTTTACTATAAATGGAGGAAATAATGTTAAAAAAATATAGGTTATCAGTTATAAATTTTGTATTGCTAGGATCTTTAATGATAACTTCTTCTTGGGCAAGCGCACAAACTCCACCAGCTAATTCAGCAAAAAACAATGACGCCATTAACTCTAACATGCCTCTACCTACAAAAAGTCAAATTTTCCAAATAGGTAAAGACGAAATTGTCTTTGGTGATAACAAAGCTCCTCTAACTATAATAGAATATGCATCTTTATCATGCCCCCATTGTGCTAACTTCTATCAAACAACCCTCCCTAAAATAAAAGAAAAATATATCAACTCTGGTAAGGTTAGATTTATTTATCGTGATTTTCCTCTTAACGAACCAGCACTGCGCGCAAGCATGCTAGTTAAATGCGCAACTAAAGCCGAACAAGAGAAATTTATAAATGTCCTTTACAGCACTCAAGATAATTGGGGAGCAAAAAAAAATTACTTAGAAATCCTATCCAATATAGCTAAACTAGGTGGCATGAGTGGAAAGGATTTTGATAAATGTATGGCAGATAAAAATATCGAGGATAATATATTAAAATCACGCTTTTATGCAGCAAAAGTTTTAAATCTCAACTCAACTCCTACTTTCTTTATAAATGAAGAAAAACATGAGGGTAGCAGCGATTTTAACCATTTTTCTAATTTCATAGACGAAGTATTAAATAAGACAAAAAAACCTTGACAGTATCCTTCAATAACTATAGTGTCCGCCCAGCTTTAATATTATAGGTTTAATTACTGTGCAAGATGATAACGATTCAAAGATATTAGAGCGTCTAGATTCATCAATAAAAGATGCCAAGAGCAGGCTTTTAAAAAATGAGGAATCTGGCGTTAAAAGTTATTCAAATGGCATAGGGTTGGGTTATAAAATCATGGTAGAACTACTAGCTGGCGTTATAGTTGGCTCTATGGTTGGTTACTACTTAGATTTATGGCTTAAAACTAAACCTATTATGTTTATTATTTGCTTTATTTTAGGAGTTTGTGGTAGCGGTCTTAATATTTATCGCTCTGTAAATCCAAGGAACAACAATTAACCTTAAAACTTAGCTAGAGAATTAAATTTACCATGTCTGAAAAACATAATCCTTTAGAACAGTTCGCTATAAAATATTTTACCAATTTACCTAATGTATTTGGCGTAAATTTAAATTTCTCAAATTCCTCTTTGTTTGTGGTACTAGCTGTTGCTCTTATTTGCATTTTAATGCTACTATCTACTCGCAATAAAATGTTAATTCCTGGTCGTTGGCAAAGTTTTGCTGAAATATTATATGAGTTTGTTGAGAAAATAATGCACGATACTGTTGGAAAATCTGCAAAGAAATATTTTCCATTTATTTTCTCTTTATTTATGTTTGTTCTATTCTGTAATGGTACCTTATAGCTTTACCGTAACTAGCCATATAGCTGTTACCTTTACGCTAGCTATGTTAGTATTTCTAACGGTTACTATTGTAGGGTTCGTATTGCATGGTTTTCACTTTTTTTCCTTATTTTTACCAAAAGGAACGCCAGCAGTAATAGCACCACTTCTAATTTTGATTGAGTTTTTTGCTTATTTAGTACGTCCAATGAGCTTGTCTATTAGGCTTGCGGCTAACATGCTTGCTGGTCATACTATGCTTAAGGTATTTGCAATGTTTGTAATTTCTATGGGTATATTTGGCGCAGTACCGCTTAGTTTTATGGTGATATTGACTGGTTTTGAAATATTCGTCGCAATATTACAAGCCTATGTATTTACAATATTATCATGTGTATACCTAAATGATGCTTTACACTTGCATTAAACTTAATTATTTATCTCAACCAATTTTTTAACAATATAAGGAAAAATACTATGGAAGCAGAATTAAAATTTATCGGTGTTGGTTTAACAACTCTTGGAATGTTTGGAGCAGCTCTTGGAGTAGGTAATATTTTCTCAGCTGTTATAAATGGTATCGCACGTAATCCTTCTACTGAAGGTCAATTATCTAAATATGGCTTTATCGGTGCTGCACTTGCTGAAGCAATGGGATTATTTGCGCTAGTTATTGCATTATTAATAATGTACTCATAATCCATCATTTCATACTAATTTAAATAATATTATAAAGACATGCCTCAGTTAGATTTTTCTACTTATGCGTCGCAAATTTTCTGGCTATTATTAGGTTTTATAATTCTTTACCTATTTATGGCAAGAGTTGCTTTACCTAGAATAGGCGCAATTTTAACTAATCGTGAAGAGCGAATTTCTAGTGACTTGCGTAAAGCGGAAGAACTCAAACAAGAGGCAGTGTCTACTAAAGCTGATTTTGCATCAGCACTAAATGAAGCAAAAATTTCTGCTGCACAAATTATGGACAATGTCCATAGCCAGACTGCTAAGACTTTGGCATCACGACATGCTCAATTAGATAAAACTCTGGAACAACAACAGCAGCAAGCAGAAAAATCTTTAGCTAAATTATCTGCAGAAACTAAACAAAAAATGAACGAAGCATCTGTAGATCTTATTTGCGAAATAACAGAAAAATTAATTGGCAAGAAACTTGAAGCTAGCTACGTAAAAGAAAAACTATTACAAAATTCTAGCAATTAATTTTTAAAATATTAGGAATAGGCTATGTTACATTTTATATTACATGATCCAAGATTTTGGGTAGCAGTTGCATTCTTTGCATTTATAATTGCTTTGTATAAACCTGTGAGCAAAGCTATATTGAATATGCTTGATTCAAGAAGAAATAACGTCAGAAAAAGCCTTGATGAAGCCTTAAAACTAAAGAAGGAAGCTCAAGAACTTCTTAATAATTATCAACAAAAACAACGCCAAGCAGAAGAAGAGGCAAAAAAAATTATAAAAGATGCTGAAACCGAAGCTCTTGCTGTTTCTGCTAATGCTGCAAAAGAAATAGAGGAAGCAATAAATCGTCGTATGGATCTTGCCTTACAGCGAATTAGCTCTTACGAAGCAAATATCATAAAAGAAATTCGTAACAATGCTATTGACGTAACCATGAGTACAGTACGTCTTATACTTATTGAGAATTTGTCTAAGGAAACGGCACAAAAATTAATCTCTAAAAGCCTTGAGGACGTTAGTAATAAGCTGAATTAGCTTTTTAAAGCTTTGAACACAGTTTCTAGCCAATATCTTAAAGACACCTTAAGCTTAAGATAAGTCAATGTAGGAATGACTTATCGCAATATAGTTCCTTTACGAGTCGCTTGTGAAAAAGTCTCTTTTTGTTATCCATTAAAGAAAATCATGACTTCCGTTCCTCATTTACGATCAAGTAAACTGCGGTACGGCTTCAAAATTTTATATTCTTTAATTAAGTCTTTCTAAATCAGATTAATTTAGGAATGTTTCAGCCTGAACTATTATTTCATGCAATATATCTGCAACTGGCTGTTCTTTAGTAACCATACCAACACTTTGACCTGCCATTAAAGATCCATTTTCTACATCACCATCTATTACTGCCTTACGCAAAGCTCCTGCCCAGAAATGTTCAATTTTTAACTGCGCCTGTTGTTTATCTATTTTTCCTGTTCTATAATCTGCAATAGTATCTATTTGCACTTGTATAAAATCTTTAGTAGCTTTGTTTTCTATTGCTCTTACTGGAATAACAGGAAACTCTGGATCAATTTGAACCGATGGAATTGCATCTCTAGCAGATGCTTTTATAAATGCTTTTTTAAAGTTAGGATGAGCTATTGATTCTGTCGCACAAACTAAGGTTGTACCAAGCTGAACTCCACTTGCACCCATTTCAAGATAAGCAGCTATTGTTTCACCACGACCTATTCCACCTGCTACAAATATAGGCACTTCTTCTTTTAAATAAGGAATTATTTCCTGCACTAATACAGATGTGCTAACAGGTCCTATATGTCCACCAGCTTCCATACCTTCAATTATTAATGCATCGATTCCAGACCTAATAAGCTTTTTACCGATAACTAAAGCTGGAACAAAGCCTAAAACCTTCCCTCCATATGATTTTATATAATCAATCGTAGCTTTAGAAGGAATTCCTCCAGCCAAAACAACGTGACTTACTTTTTCTTCTTCACAAACTTTTACTAATTCATTTAATTGTGGATGCATTACAATCAAGTTAACACCAAAAGGTTTACTAGTTAATTGTCTCGTTAATCTAATTTCTTTACGCAATAATTCTGGTGGCATAGAACTACAAGCAATGACTCCAAATGCTCCAGCATTTGAAACAGCCGCAACTAGATTATGATCAGAAACCCAACTCATAGCTCCTCCCATAATAGCATAGCTTGAGCCTAAGAAATCCACTCCTCTTTTCCATAATTTATCCAATTTTGTCATAATTTTCTTTTTCCTAGCAATTTTAAATAATATACGTAATTCTATATATGAGCCTAAAATCCAAGATAGTTAACAAAAAATCAAGCTTTTATTTTTCATAGCAAAACACCTTTTAACATTTGCTTTTTATTTCCATAACCTAAAATCTTTTTTACGCTAAAACCCGATGATTCTAATGACTTTCTAACTTTAGATGCTACGGTATAAGTAGCAAAACTACCATTTTTATTAGTAAACTCTTGCATAAACTTATATAAATTATTACTCCACATTTGTGGATTCTTACTTGGAGAGAACCCATCTAAGTACCAGCAATCAACTTTACATTTTATATAACTTAACATTTCCTCAATATCTCCGCACAAGAGGGTCAAAGTAAAATTATCACTCAAATTAATTACTACTTCACCACTTAAAATTTGATTAGCATAGTTATCTATAAAGCAATCTAGTCTTTGGTGCAATTCTGACCATTTAAGAATAATCTCTTTAATTTCTTGCGCCGCTAAAGGATATTTCTCTATAGAAATATAATTTAACTTAAAATTGTTATATTTTAAGAATTCCTCCCATGTTGCAAAAAAACTAAGACCTGTACCAAAACCAGTTTCAACGATAGTAAAACTCTTCCCTTTTAAATGAGACCATTTTAAGGGCAATTCATTTCCTTGGATAAAAATATATTTCTTTTCCGCTAAACCATCATCAATTGAGAAATACACATCATCAAATCTTTGATTATAAACACGATATTTCACTATATAACTGCCCATATTTTAATATCTAATTACTATATATTACAACAATTAGATATTAATCAATCATAATAAGATCTATACAATAAGTTATAATATCCAACAGTTTTTTCTAAAATAACCTTTATATAGGTAACTTTAGACTTGACGAAAATTGATCATTAGATTAGCTTGTGCCACTTCTTGGCGGGTATAGCTCAGTTGGTTAGAGCACCAGTTTGTGGCACTGGGGGTCGCCGGTTCGAACCCGGTTACCCGCCCCATTTCTAATAATAAACTGTCTAATTTGCTGAAGGGTATTCGTATTTTATACTATTATCTTCTTTACTTGTATCATTGCCTAATACTTTGTCTAAAAGATTTTCAAATTCATCATGAGGAATCATCTCTTTTGATGGCATTCCTTTAGTTGCTGCAACCATAAAATCTTTCCATATTTGCGTAGGAAGACTGCCTCCAGCAACATTCTTCATTGGAGAATTATTATCATTTCCAACCCATACTCCAACAACATATTCCCCAGTAAATCCTATAAACCAAGCATCTCTATAATCTTGACTAGTTCCTGTTTTTCCGTAAGAAGGTCTATTCATTATAGCATTGCGCCCCGTACCCTCAGTTACTACATGCCTTAATAACTCATCCATGTTAGAAACAATATTTCTATCTATAACTCTTTTTTCTACAGTCTCTTTTCTCTTATAAATAAATTTATTATTGTCAGTTACAATACTATTAATTCCATGAATCCAAACGGTATTGCCTTGATTAGCAAGATGAGCATATGCTCCAGTTAATTCCAATAAATTAACTTCCGATGCTCCCAATGCGCTACTTAAATTATTTTTAATTTCACTACTGATTCCTAAGCGATGAGCCGTATCGATAATAGAACTCATTCCTATTTTCTGAGCTAGTCTTACTGCTACGCTATTGATTGAATTGGCAAATGCATAGTCTAAGGTTACCTCTCCCATATATTTATTATTATAATTACTTGGCTGCCAATTACCAATACGAATTGGCGCATCTAAAATATGATCATTTGGACTATAACCTTGCTCTAGGGCAGTTAAATAAACAAATATTTTAAATGCTGATCCTGGCTGACGCATAGCCTGAGTTACTCTATTAAATTGGCTTAGTGAATGATCAACACCTCCAACCATAGCAAGCACTTCACCGTCTTTTGATAAAACAACCATTGCCGCCTGACTTGCATTATGAGACGGTCCATCAAGTTTCATACGCTCAAGCAAAGCATTCTCTGCTATGTTTTGTAATTTACTATCAAAAGTCGTATTAACAACTATATCTTTATCATATGACGGACTTACATATTCTGATACTTGATCCTTTATCCATTGCCCAAAATAAGGATAATATATGCCCTTATCTGCTTTTATCTGGTAGGGATTAAAATTATACTGTTTATTGACAATATCTTTTGACACTAACTTGCCATTTTCATACATATTCATTAACACTTCGTTAGTTCTTTTTGCGGCTAGATCTGGATTGTTAATTGGACTATAGCGCGAAGGAGCTTGAATAAGACCTGCTATCATAGCACATTCAAACAAATTTAAGTTCTTTACATCTTTGCCAAAATAAGATTTTGCAGCAGCATCAACTCCATAATTTCCAGCTCCTAAATATACTCTATTCATATACATAGAAAAAATTTGCCGCTTGGTAAATTTATACTCTAGATAAAAAGCTATGAATAACTCTTGTAGCTTACGTCTAAATGTTCGATCTGGAGTTAAAAATGTTATTTTAGCCAATTGCTGAGTAATAGTACTACCACCTTGAACTATCCTCTTTGCTTTATAATTAGCATAAGAAGCCCTTGCTAGACCAATAAAATCTATGCCATGATGGCTAAAGAATCTTCTATCTTCTGTTGAAGTAACCGCATCAATTAAGTCTTTAGGAAGATTATTATATGATATATTTTTTCCATATAACTGACCAAATCTACCTATTAGATTACCATTACGATCAATAACCTTTACTACAGGAGTTTTAGCTTGATTAAAAACTTTATCTAAGTTAGGCATGGTGTAAGAATAATATGCGATCACCGATCCTATGATAATAGAAAGCCAGATAACACAAACCAACGCCCATTTTAAAAACCATAACTTAAAAGAAAATTTTCCCGTGCGCTTTCTTTTACGCTTACGTGACTTATTATCCCAATCTGGATCAAAAAAAATGCTCAAATTTTTATCCTAAGTAATTTTATAAAATCAAGCTAGTATTATCAACTTAATTGTCAAATAGTTTTAATATATTGCCAAGAAATTTATGCTTGAACTGATATGGTACTATAAGACTGTACTCTCTGCTCTGTAACCCTTTGCTTTGGTATAGTGATAATTATTTTAGTACCACTACCAGATTTGCTCTTTATCTCTAGCTTTCCATTATGGAGATTAGCATATAAATTACATAATGGCAATCCAATACTAATTTTCTTATTGTCTTTTTCTCCTTCTTCATCGCCATCAAATGGCTGTTGAATCCTGCGCAATTCAATTTTATCAATACCATCTCCGCTATCTGATACTTCAATAACAAAATTTTGCTGACTATCATAATAGCTTGCAACAACAATTTTTCCTCCAGCAGGAGTATATTGCACTGCATTAGATAATACATGTAATATCATATGTCTTACTCTTCTGCTATCCGCCTGAATAATAATATTATTTTTCATAGTGTTATCTATTAAAGATATTTTCTGTTCCTGTAACTTTACAGAAAGTAATTGTATACAACCTTGAATTATAGATGTCATATCGACCTGCTCTTCTTCCAAATGAACCAGACCAACATCAGCAGAAATAAGCTCACTTACGTTACCAATTAATTCTAGTACTTGCGCCGAACATTGCTGTATATCATTTAATCTCTGCTTCTGCTCTTTATTAACCTGACCAAAATATCCTTCTGAAAGCATTTGTGCAAATCCTGTTATCGCATGAACTGGCGTTACAAGTTTATCGCTTGCCCTCACAAAATATAAGGATTTTCCTTTAACTAGATTCCAAGCATTTTCTGCTTTATTTGAATTATTTTTTAAATCTTTTAACCGACTAATCGTATATAGAGACAAAGCAGTAATTATTAATAAAACTAATGTAATATACTGATAATATTTTTTCATATCAGATCGCCATTGCGATAAAAAATCCTTCTCATCATTGACAACTACTAAGGTAAGTGGCAAAGGTCTTATTGAAGAAAATGATATTACTTTAAGTTTTCCATCTAAATAGGCATTATCTACATAAACAGAACCATATTTTTTAGGAACAAGATTAGCATTCTTAATTATTTTCTTAAAATTATCATTCGTAAAATATTCAGGATTCTCACTAGAAATTAAATCATCATTATCAAATAACAAAGATAGCTTACTTTGCGGAACTACAGACTCAACTTCTTTTCTTAAATTATCTATATTCACTACCGCTGCAACTATACCAACAAACGAACCATCTACCTCTTCCATTTTACGACCAATAATAACATTATTGCGTCCATTTTTATCCTTAGTTTTTAAACTATGAATAAAATATCCATCTTTTTCATCATTTTCTCCGCCCTGAAATAATTCACTCACTGCAAATACTGTTCCTGGAGCTACATCAAATTGTGGTTTATCTTTAGAATAAACTATATCTACTTTACCATCATGATCAGTAATTAGCATTGCATCAACTAAAACATTTTCATTTACCCAAACTGATATACTATGTCTTACATCATCACGTAAATTTCTCCCAAATAATAAATTAGTATATTGCTTCTCAACAACTCTTCTTAAGAGCTGATCAATAGTACCAACTTTTAAATCAAGATTAGAAACAATAAGCTTAGACATTTTTTCCATGTCAGATTTAGCATATTCAATATATTCAGCTCTACGATTATTATATTGTCGCCATGCTCCATAAAAAACACTAATGGCTAAAATCGCACATAAAGAAATAATTGTGTATAGTAACACTAACTGTTTTTTTTCCTGAGATTGAAAAATTCGCATTTTAGATTATATTCCGCATTTACGATTATAAAAAAATAACTAAGACTTATGAGATTTTGTAATCCCAAAAAAATAGATAGTAAATCTACAAAATTATAAAGTCTCCTAAGTCCTCATACTAGATATAACCCAACAACAATAAAAACAGCAAGAAAATTTATTTATGAATCATCATATTAATACAATAGCCTTTTCTGGAATCGAAACTATTTTAGTAAATGTTCAAATCCATATGATAAAAGCAAATTTCTTTTTTACTATTGTAGGATTAGGCGACAAAGCAATTGCAGAATCAAGAGAACGTATATGGTCTGCACTTAGCTCTATAGGGATTAATATTCCATTTGCTCGAGTAGTAATAAATTTAGCTCCCGCAGACTTAGTTAAAGAAGGCACTCATTATGACCTACCAATTACTGTTGCAATCTTAGCAGGCATGGGAATAATTCCAGCACAAGAACTTTCCTCATACATAATAATGGGCGAACTGCACCTTGATGGTAGTATAGCATCAGTTGCTGGTATATTACCCGCTGCAATACATGCAACTGGCAATAATATGTCTTTAATATGTCCCCATGCTAACGGTCAAGAAGCAAGATGGGCTGGAAATCTTAAAATTCTAGCTCCAAAACACTTACTTGATATTATTAACCATTTTAAAGGTAGTCAAATTTTATCGGAACCATCTTTGGATTCTAAAACAATAGACAATTTAAAACTTAAAAAAAATAAATTCGACATTGCTGATGTAAAAGGTCAGTTTACGGCAAAACGTGGTTTAGAAATTGCAGCAGCAGGAAATCATAACTTACTCATGGTAGGTCCTCCTGGTTCTGGAAAATCAATGTTAGCCTCTCGCATAAATACGATTCTTCCACCTCTAACTAATAAAGAAATTCTTGAAATAAATATGATCGCCAGCATAAAAGGCAACTTAAGTCGTGGCGAAATTTTATTAGAAAGACCATTTCGTTCTCCGCATCATTCATGCTCAATGGCAGCAATGGTAGGAGGAGGAAAAAAGGCAGCTCCAGGTGAAATAACTCTAGCTCATCGTGGCGTGTTATTTCTAGATGAACTTCCTGAATTTACACGTAGCAGCTTAGAAGCTTTGCGCCAGCCACTAGAATCTGGAAATATAACCGTATCTAGAGCTAACGCACATTTAACCTACCCTGCTGATTTTCAATTAATTGCTGCAATGAATCCATGCCGTTGTGGCTATTTAGGAGACGCAGAACGTAGCTGTAAACAAGCTCCAAATTGTGGCAAATTATACCAAAATAAATTATCTGGACCTTTTCTTGATCGAATAGATTTACAAATAGACGTAAATAGTCTCAATTTTGATGAGTTACAAAAATTAAAAAACATTCAAAATGAGTCATCTGAACAAATACAGAAGAAAGTTATACAGGCAAGAAACATTCAAATTGATCGCTATAAAGAATTAGGTATTTTAACTAACAATCAAGCAAGTAGCGAATTAATTAATAAAATATCTAATATTGATAATGATGGACAGAAATTAATCGAACATGCTTTTAAAAGCCTTAAATTATCTATGCGTTCTTACACAAGAATATTGCGTGTAGCCCGCACAATAGCTGATTTGCGTAATAACGCTAATATAGAATATATTGACATAGCTGAATCTTTAAGTTTTAGAAGACTATAAAATCAAAAAACCTTAAAAAAAATATGCTGTTGTAATAAATTATTAATATTATTATGTTAGCATTATTCATGATTATTTAATATAACAGGCTTGAATTTAATTAGTTTAATTTAAGGAAATAATACTTTGGGAAAAGTACTTGGGACAGACAGCACTCGTAACACAGAATTAGAAGCAAATCAGCGAGAAGATTTTAAGCTAGGAATGGGCGATGGCATCGACTACAAGCCTATTGATATGCGTCGTAGCCCACTAGAAACCCTTGACCATATGATAGAGCAGAAATTAATTGAAGCCGCTCCCGAAGGTTATATTTGGATGGGGAAAACCGATATAAATGACGATGGCAAGGAAGTACAAAAATTTGAGAAAATTCCTTCTGCTCAAGATGATATTAAAGCAAGAACTAGTACTGCTTTAGATGGACTATTAACCGAACTTGAGAAAGTAAATGGATCTCCAATAGATAAACCTAAGCTAAAAAGACTAATGCTTTCTTTACATCCGCATATTCGAGAAGAATTATACGAAGGACTAACAGAAGTAATAGATAATGCATATGGTGCAGAACTTGCACAGCAATATAAAGATGTTACAAAAGAGCAAGCTGAAAAAGCTAAGATTGCTCCAAAATACACAAAACTTCCAAGTACAGCCAGACTACAAACTGCACTAGCGGGACAATTTGTAGTTAGCACAGCTCGTCAAACACTAGATATTCCTCTAGGATTTGTAAAAGATCTTGTAAAAGAAATTTGTGGCTCTTACGGAGCTAAAGGACAGTGGGATTTCTTTACCCAATTTACTGTTTCACTAATGACTTACATATCTGATATTTTAAAAGTGCCAGATAAAGTTGTTACTGAGCAACTTCATACCGAAGTTAAGAAACTTACAGAGGCTGGATTTCAATTTGACAAAAGCACTTTAGGAACATTAAATAAAATTTTAAAAGATGCAAAGTCAAAACTTAATGTTAAGCATGAAAATATCAAAAATCCTGAAGAAAAAGTAATAAATGCAGCCGAAGCTGCACAGAATGCTGAATATGAAGCAGCAATGGTAAATAACCGATCTCTTACTGGCGATAGTAAAGATCATAAAGTGTTTGAAGGGCAACCTACGCAACAACAAGGTCCTTCATTAGGCGGATAGATCTAGTCTGCCGTGAAAAAGGCTACGAGCCACTCTTAGATTAGGCTATATAATA
>CAZTUN010000016.1:0-24502 GCA_964616845.1 uncultured Rickettsiales bacterium
TTCCCATGAAAATATTATATAGCCTAATCTAAGAGTGGCTCGTAGACTTTTTCACAGCAGACTATTATGCTTCTTTTGCTCCTTTAGAAGCAAGTTTGTCTGCCATTTCATTAAATTCATTGCCATTATGTCCTTTAACCCAATGCCAAGATATTTTGTGCTCGCCAAGAACTTGATCAAGTAATTGCCAAAGATCTGAATTCTTTACGGGCTTATTTTTAGCAGTTTTCCAGTTGTTTTTCTTCCAATTGTGAATCCAGCTAGTTATGCCATTTTTTACATAACTGCTATCGGTATAAATTTCAATATTGCAGGGAAATTTTATTGCTTGAATAGATTTTATAACAGCCATTATTTCCATACGATTATTAGTGGTGTCTTTATGGCTGCCATAAATTTCTTTTTTATTATCTCCACAGATTAGTACTGCTCCCCAGCCACCATTACCTGGATTTCCTAGGCACGCACCATCAGTATAGATTATTACATTTTTCTTTTCTTTGTTCATATTATTACATTCCGTATTCCAAATGAGATTTAATATTATGGTGGAATCGTAATTTAGCTAAATATTCTAAGGGATTTTTTAGTTTTACTAAGGCAGTGGTTTTGTTATTTAAATTGTCATAAAGTCTGGTTAGTAAAAATCTTAAAGCAGCACCACTGGCAAGAATAGGTAAAGCAGATAATTCTGCTTCTGATATTTTTCTTATGCTATTATAGCCTTGGAGTAAAGATTTTGCTTTAGTAAGGTTAAATTCTCCACTCGATTCAAAGCACCAAGCATTTAAACAAATTGCTATGTCATACATAAGAAAATCATAGCAAGAAAAGTAAAAATCTATTATTCCAGATATTTTATCCCCTTTAAAAAATACGTTATCTGGAAATAAATCTCCGTGTATAATGCCTTGAGGTAAATTGGTTGGCCATGATCCTTTTATAAAATTAAGATGTGATGCAATTTCATCACTAATTCCTGGCTTTAATTCTTCAGCCTCGTTTTTCTTTATATTGTTAAACAATAAAGACCAGCTATCTAATGAAAAATTATTCTTAAGAGTAAGAGGAAAGTTTAAAGATGATTTGTGCATTAAAGCTATGTGTTTACCAAGTTGCTCGGTTTGTATGCTAGTTATTTTTGTACTACTTTTGCCTTCAAGAAACGAAACTATAGTGGCAAATTTATTTTTGATGGAGACAATAACATCTCCAGATTTAGTTTTTATAGGGGTAGGGCAAGGAATATTTGCTTGGTTAAGAAAATACATTAATTCAAGATAAAATGGTAGGTCTTCGCTTTTTACTCTTTTTTCATATATAGTTAGTATATATTTAACATCGGCGCATTTTATTAAGTAATTAGAATTTTCGGTGCCTGACTCAATGGGAAAAAAATTATCAAATTTGCCAATATTATAATTAGACAAAATTTGTTCTATGTCATAAGAATTTAGTATTGTGTATACAGCCATATTTAGGTCTTGATAAGATCTTTGTTTTTTATAAAAAATAACTGTTTAACATAAAAAAATGTTATATGGAAATAGCAAATATAAAAAATTATAAATGTTTTAGATTATTAAGATAGTAGTATATTTATGGTTTTTTATAACATAGGTTGTTGGGTAAAAAAAATTCTGTTATACAAACTTATAAAATTGTGTAATTTAAAAACGTTTTAGAAATTAGTAAATGGTTCTTTAGTATGCTTAAGCTTTCTTTTAGGTTGTTATTTATTATATTTATTTTGTCAAATACCAGCTTTGCTGCTGATAAAATAAAAGATGATCCCAAAGAAACCATGAAAATGTTAGAACTTTTTGGCGATGTCTTTGATAAAGTTAAGAAAGATTATGTTGAAAAAGTTGATGATAAAACTTTAATAGAATCGGCTATAAATGGAATGCTTAGTTCTTTAGATCCTCATTCTGGATATTTAGATTCAAAGTCTTTTGATGAAATGAAAATTCAGACTAAAGGTGAGTTTGGTGGTCTTGGGATTGAAGTTACTATGGAAGGTGGATTAGTAAAAGTGGTTTCGCCTATTGATGATACTCCTGCATTTAAAGCTGGTGTTAAGGCTGGAGATTATATTAGTAAAATTAACAAAGAAGCGGTTATGGGCATTACTTTAAGTGAAGCTGTAGAAAAAATGCGCGGTAAGCCTGGTACTGAAGTTGCGCTCACTATCTTAAGACAAGGTGAAAACAAGCCATTAGAAATAAAAGTAGTAAGAGATGTTATAAAAATAAAATCAGTTAAAGCTGAAAAGCAAGATGATGTTGGATATATAAGAATAACATCATTTTCAGAGCTTACAGGTGAAAATGTTGAGAGAGAAATAAAAGAACAGATTAAGCAAATAGGTAAAGATAAATTCTCAGGTATAGTTTTAGATTTGCGTAATAATCCAGGTGGGTTATTAGACCAAGCCATTAGTGTATCGGATTTATTTTTAGATAAAGGTGAAATTGTTTCTACTGGAGGAAGAGTAGAAGATAGTAATAAAAGATATAATGCAACTTCAGGAGATATATTAAATGGCAAGCCTATAGTTGTATTAATAAATGGAGGATCTGCTTCTGCATCGGAAATTGTAGCTGGAGCATTGCAAGATCATAAAAGAGCTATAATTATGGGTACAAAATCTTTTGGAAAAGGATCAGTACAAACAGTAATTCCTCTTTCTGTAAGTAATGGGGCTATGAGGCTTACAACTTCTCGTTACTTTACTCCTTCAGGTAGATCAATACAGGCAGAAGGAATAGTTCCAGATGTTGTAGTGGAGCAATCAAAGCTTCAAGTTGCCAACAACGACTCAGCACTTAATACTTCTGAGGCTATGTTACATAAGCATCTTGAAGCAGAAAAAGAAGCAGTTAGTAATTCAAAGAAAGAGAAAACACAGTTAAAACTATATGATAAAGATTATCAATTAGCTAGAGCAGTGGATCTTTTACACTCTTTTAAAGTTTTAAATATAAAAATGACAGGTAAGTAATCTTAAATCATATAAAATTAATTATGGATTGCCCAAAGTTATGAGCGATAATAAATTAAAAGATATATTAATTACTTTATTTTTATTGTTATGTGGTTCTATTCTTGTGATAGTCTATTTTTTATATACAAGAGAGAACTTGCAATTCAATGCGATACAAACTGGAAAGAGGGTTAATATTGTTATAGGCAAGAATATTGCTGATGAGCCTCATCTTAAAAATGAGCTTAATAAGTAAGATTAGGTAATTGATATATAGAAAATTATTAGTAAAGATAGAGTTAAGAAAATGAATCGTAAGAATTTGCCATATCGTACTGGTGTTGGCATAATGTTGATAAATAAGAATAAAGAAATATTTGTTGCCAAAAGAATAGACACAATTTCAGAAGCTTGGCAAATGCCACAAGGAGGTGTTGATGAAAATGAGTCTACTTCAAATGCCGCTTTACGTGAATTAAAAGAAGAAACAAGCATTACTAGTGCAAAAATAATTTGCGAAAGTAGAGATTGGTATGATTATGATTTACCTATTGAGCTCATACCAAAAGTTTGGGGAGGTAAATATAGAGGGCAAAGACAAAAATGGTATCTTTTAGAATTTTTTGGCTTAGAGAAAGAGATTAATCTTAATACAGAACACCCAGAATTCAAAGAATATAAGTGGTTAGAGCCTCCGTATGTTCCAAAATTTATAGTTTCGTTTAAAAGAAAATTATATCAAGATTTAATAGAAGAATTTTCTGATTACTTGAAAACATCTTAGAGGTAAAAATGTCTAATGTTGGACAATATTTGCCAGGACTTCGTCCAATATCAGGGGCTATAAATAAGCTTACTGCGCCAATATATGCTAAATATGGCTTAGTTAAAAGTAGGATTATTACTGATTGGGATATTATAGCAGGAAAGACTATTGCTACTCAAAGTAAGCCCTTAAATTTGTATTTTAAGGGAGAAGCTAAAAATAATGGTCTTCTTGTTGTTGAGGTATATAATAGCAGCCTTGCTATGCAAATGTTATATATGGAGCCTATAATTATTGAAAAAATATCAACATATTTTGGCTATAAAGTTGTCTCAAAAATTAAAATTCAGCAAAAGCCAATGTCAAGAAATTCTCTAGCTAATAAGCCAGCTGCAATTAAAGAAAAAAGACCAATAAACCAAGATATATTGCTTATGATTAATAATATTGAAGATCCAGAACTAAAGAAATCTCTACAAAATTTGCTAGAGGCTATATAAATTTATTCAATAGTTGCTTAAGTATTATTTTGCTATTAGAGGCTTATTTTTGTATAACTGCCTATCCTTTGGAAGAAGGAATATTTGTACAAAGCTAAAAACAGAACTATTAGTTTTAAGAGTTTTATATATGGAAAAAAAGAAGCCTATATTATTATGTATACTCGATGGTTGGGGTGATCGTGAAAATAGTGCTGATAATGCTATTAAACGAGCAAGTACGCCTTGTATGGATAGTTTATTTGCTAATTACCAACATTCATTATTGAAAACATCAGGTCTTGCTGTAGGTCTTCCTGAAGGACAAATGGGTAACTCTGAAGTAGGGCATATGAATATTGGTAGCGGTAGGGTGGTAATGCAAGACCTACCAAGGATTGATGATGCAATAAAAACTGGTCAATTGCGAGAAAGCGATAAAATAAATAATTTAATAAAGAAACTATTATTGAGTAAGGGTTCTTGCCATATAATGGGTTTAATGTCAGATGGTGGTGTTCATGCTCATTATGATCATATATTTGCTTTAGCTGAAATAGTTTCTTCTCACGGAATAAAAGTTAAAATTCATGCCATATTAGATGGTAGAGATACGCCACCTAATAGTGCAGTAAACTATTTAAGCAATTTTTATGACAAGATAAAAAATAATAAGCTTATTGAAATAGTTACTGCAGTTGGACGTTATTATGCTATGGATCGTGATAAGCGTTGGGATAGAGTTAAGATAGCTTATGATGCTTTTGTTAATGGGCAAGGACATAAAACCAATGATATAATTTGGGCAGTAAAAGAATCATATTCTAAAGAAAAATATGATGAATTTATAGAACCAATTATTTTAGAAGGATATATAGGTATAGAAGATGGCGATGCTTTGATTGCAGCGAATTTTCGCTCAGACAGAATGAGAGAAATTTGTCAGGTAATGGTTGATCCTTCATTCAAAGAATTTGAAGTTAAGAAATTAGGGTTAGTAGATATTATTAGTATGGTTGAATATTCAACTAATCTTAATAAGTTTATGCAAGTTATGTTTCCTCCAATTGAATTAAAAGAAATTCTGGGAGAAATTGTAGCAAACCATAAAATGACGCAGCTTAGAATTGCGGAAACAGAAAAATATGCACATGTAACCTTCTTTTTTAATGGAGGAAGGGAAGAGCCTTTTATAGGAGAGGAGAGAATATTAATTCCTTCTCCTAAAGTTGCTACCTATGATATGTGTCCGCAAATGTCTGCTTTTGAGGTTACAGAAAAATTATTACTTGCCATTAATTCACAAAAATTTGACTTAATTGTAGTTAATTATGCTAATGCAGATATGGTCGGACATACTGGTGATTTTCAAGCGGCGGTGAAAGCAATTGAAGCTGTGGATAAGTGTCTGGATAAAGTTACAAAAGCTATATTAAATAATGATGGAATTATGTTAATAACGGCTGATCATGGTAATGCTGAGCAGATGGTCGATGCAGAAACTGGTATTGCACATACTTCACATACTAAAGGACCAGTTCCATTGATTTTAGTAGGGAATAAAACAAAAAATTATTCATTAAAAAATGGAAGTCTTTGTGATATTGCCCCTACTATATTAAAACTTATGAATATAAAAAAGCCTAAGGCAATGACAGGAGAGTCATTAATTGTGAATAAAAAGAATAAGATTGTGGATAACTTTTTTAATAATAAAGAAGAAAATCCAATTTTTTCAATAATTATAGCTGTATTATTAGCTCTAGTATTTAGAAGTTTTGCCTTTGAACCATTTAATATTCCTTCTGGATCAATGGAATCTACCCTTTTGATTGGAGATTATATCGTTGTTTCAAAATATAGTTATGGCTACAGCAGATATTCTTTTCCGTTTGCTCCTCATATATTTGATGGTCGCATCTTTGCTAAAGAGCCGCAAAGAGGAGATATAGTTGTGTTTAGGCTACCTAGAGATCCTAGTATTGATTATGTTAAGAGATTAATAGGTCTACCTGGTGATAAGATCCAAATGATTGATGGAATATTATATATAAATAATAAAGCTGTTCCGAAAAAGCGTATAGAAGATTTTATAGATTACGATCATGATGGTACAAGTAGGTCAATACCTCAGTATGTAGAAACATTACCAAATGGAGTATCATATAAAGTGTTAGATATTAAACCAAACGGAGCTTTAGATAATACACCTGCTTATACTGTTCCACAAGGTCATTATATGATGCTTGGAGATAATAGAGATAATTCTCAAGATAGTAGAGTTATGAGCGCGGTTGGATTTATTCCAAATGAAAATTTAGTAGGTCCTGTAAGAATAGTATTATTCTCTTCTAAATCATCTTTATTTAAATTATGGGATTATAGATTAGATAGATATTTACATGATGTGAAATATTTACAAAAAGAAGTTGCGCATGCTAAATGAATTAGAATCACTTATAGATTATAAATTTAACAATAAGAATCTTATAAATGAGGCTCTTACTCATCCAAGTATTACGCATAAAAATAAAAAGAAAGAGTTGGTTAATTATGAAAGACTCGAATTCTTAGGTGATGCTGTATTAGGATTAGTTATAGCAGAGCTTTTACTTTATCAATATCCTAATGAAGATGAAGGTGGTTTGGCAAAGCGTCTTGCCGCTTTAGTCAAAGGAGAATCATTAGCTGAAATTGCGATTAATTTAGGTATTGGCAAGTATATTAAGATGTCGGATGGCGAAGAATCGATGGGTGGTCGTAACAATCCGCGTAATATAGAGAATACCTTAGAGGCAATTATCGGAGCTATTTACTTAGATGGCGGATTAGAACCAGCCAGTGATTTTATTAAAAAACATTGGCAGAGTTTAGCACAAAAGATGCTTCAGCCGCCAAAAGATCCAAAGACTCATCTTCAAGAATGGGCTCAGGGTAACGGTTATAAAATACCAGAATATGATATAATAGAGATGGTAGGTCCATCTCATGCACCAATTTTTACAGTTAGGCTTTCTATTGAAGGGCAGGAAGATGTTTCTGCGCGTGGAGATAGTAAGAAGAAGGCAGAGCGAGAAGCTGCTACTATAATGCTAAAGAAACTAGGTTTATAAAAAATGTCAAATATTGAAAGTTTAAAACAGAAAACTATTTTTGTATCAGTAATGGGTAGCCCTAATGCAGGAAAATCTACTTTAGCTAATGCAATGGCAGGAAGTAAAATTTCTATTGTTACTCCAAAAGTACAAACTACAAGAAATAATATCAAAGCTATTATAACTGAAGATGAAGTGCAAATTATCCTTACAGATACGCCAGGAATATTTAATCCAAAACAAACTTTAGAAAAATCTATTGTTAAAACTGCTTGGCAAGGGATTAAAAATGCAGATATGTTAGCCCTAGTTTTGGATTGTCGTCGTGCTTTAGATGAAGAAAATATGGCAATAATAAACTATATAAAAGAAGAGAAGAGACCTTGTATTTTAGTTCTAAATAAGATTGATAAAGTTGAAAAACTAACGTTATTGCCATTAGTTGAACAACTAAGTAAATTAGCTAATTTTACGGCTATTTTTATGGTATCGGCTCTTAAAAAAGATGGAATAAAAGATTTAAAGAAATTTATAGCATCACAAGCAAAATTATTTCCTTGGCCATGTAATCCAGATGAAATTACAGATATGCCGATAAAAGTATGGGCAGCAGAAGTAGTAAGAGAAAAATTATTCTTTAGATTATCTGAAGAACTGCCATATAATATTGCAGTTGAAACCGAAAGTTATAAGTTATTAAGTGGTGGTGGTGTTAGGGTTGATGTTGTAATATATGTTAGCAAAGAAAGTCAGAAGAAAATTGTTTTAGGAAAGCAAGGTAGCTTAATTAAGCAGGTAGGAACAGACGCACGTAAGGAGTTGTCTTATCAATTAGGTAAAAATATTCAGTTATTCCTGTTTGTAAAAGTACGTGAGAATTGGCAGGAAGATAATTCGATATATCGTGATTTTGGTATGGAGTTACCTAATTAGTCGCTTGTGAAAAAGTCTCTTTTTGTTATCCATTAAAGAAAATCATGACTTCCGTTCCTCATTTACGATCAAGTAAACTGCGGTACGGCTTCATAATTTTCTTTCATGTATATTCAAAAATAGCCATTTTAACAAGCATTCACCACAAAATCTTTTGCAAGCTTTTGTAGTTTAGTCTGCTGATTTCTGATAATTTATTTCCCATGAAAATATTATATAGCCTAATCTAAGAGTGGCTCGTAGACTTTTTCACGGCAGACTAATTAATTCCAGTAACTCTTAAACACTAATTTTTTATGGATTTAAAACTATTGCTTGAGCTGTACTTGGGTTAGCTTCGGTAATCAGCGTTAATATCAATATATTCATGCGTCAAATTACATGTCCACACGGTCGCTATTCCATTTTCATTTAGACCAACATTAACGAATATATCTATATTTTCGCCCTGCATGTGCTTAGTTACAAATTTTTCTTCGTAACTAGGATTTAGCTGACCATCTTTTACTATATTAATGCCGCCAATCTCAACTTGGATTTTGGGTATATGAATTTTTTGTCCAGACTTTCCTACAGCCATCATCAAACGTCCCCAATTAGCATCACAACCAGTAATGGCTGTTTTCACTAAGGGAGAATTTGCAATAGATAGAGCAATTATTCTTGCTGCATTATTGTTTTCTGCGCCAGAAATGCGTACAGTAATAAATTTACTAGCTCCCTCTCCATCTTTAACTACAAGATGGGCAAGGTCGATCATTAACTTTAATAAATCGGCTTTAAATTTTTGTAAATTAGGATCGTTTATATTGTGAACCTCAGGATTATTTGCACTGCCTGTAGCAAACATTAATAAAGTATCGCTAGTTGAGGTGTCGCTATCAACAGTAATAGAATTAAATGATAGATCTACAAATTCATTGATAATTTGTTGTAATAATTTTCCATCGATTTTCGCATCAGTAAATATGTATGAAAGCATAGTTGCCATGTTAGGAGCTATCATGCCAGATCCTTTAGCGATTCCACATATATTTACTTCAGTTTGACCTATTTTTGTCTTTACATATGCTCCCTTGGCAAATGTATCTGTAGTCCGAATAGCATTTGCTGCTTGTTCCCAAGTTGCTTTCTTTTGTGAAGAATTAATTCTATTTAAAGAATCTACCAGTAATTGATTTGGCATTGGCTGACCAATTACTCCTGTTGCGCAAGGTATTACTTCATCTTTAGAGCATTTCCACAGCTTAGCACAAGTATTAGCTATAATATTGATTGTTTCCATGCCGTGGTCACCATTAAAAGCATTGGCATTGCCAGCATTAACAACAAGGATTTGTGCTTTATGAGAGGGTAATTTTTCTCTTGCCCAAATTACATTAGAACTTGCAGTTGATGATTTAGTAAAGCAACCAGCAAATACAGTATTTGGAGTAAGTTTAGCAACTAGCATATCATCACGATTCTTATACTTCATTCCACAAGCATAAGTATAAAGTTCTACACCAGATATTTCTGGCATATGAGGAAATGATTTTGGTGCTAATGGAGAAACTTTAAGCATTAGTTTTGTCCTTGTTGATTGCGCAAGATTAACTTTATGAAAGCTATATCTATGATTTTTTAGCAATAAGTTCAAGAACTTCTTCTAGGCTAAGTTCCTTATAGTTTTTGCCTTTAGGAATTTTTATATTGCTTTTATCATATTTTATATAAGCACCATAACGACCACTATAAACAGCTATTTCCTTTCCTGAATCAGGATGATTTCCTATTACATGTATAGGAGAACTTTTTGCTCCTTTTACAGGAGCTTGATCAATTAAAGTTACTGCACGATTTATTCCAATATCTAAAACATTATCTTCCTTTAAAGAAACATACTTGCCATTATGTTGTAGATAAGGACCAAATTTACCAATCGAAGCATGAATAGGCATTTTTGTTTCTGGGTGTTGTCCAACAAAACGCGGCAAAGATAGTAGACCCAATGCCTCTTCAATAGTTATGGTTTCATGATTCATGTTTTTAGGAATACCAACACGCTTAGGTTTTTTCTTACCTTCTGCTTCGCCTACTTGAATATACCAACCAAAAGGACCTTGTCTTACGGTTACATCAACGCAATCTTCATCTTGACCTAATAAGCGAGGTTCTTTTTTATCAGAGCCGCTTTCCCCATCTTGAGATAGTTGCTTAGTATAGTTACAATCAGGATATGAGGTGCAACCTAAGAATGCTCCATATTTAGTTAACTTAATACTTATCTGTCCTTTATGACATAATGGACAGGTGCGGTCAATTTCACCTTTATCGTTGCGAGGAAAAAGGTGAGGGGCAAGTAAATCGTTTAATTGTTCTATAACCTGCGATATTTTGTACTTTTTAGTTTCAAGAATATTTTGATTAAAATCTACCCAAAAATTTCTAAGCACCTGCTTCCAGTCAATCTTTCCATTTGAAATATCGTCAAGTTCTTCTTCTAAATTAGCAGTAAAATCATATTCAACATATCGCTTAAAGAAGCTTTCCAAAAATGCGGTTACAATTCTTCCACGTTCTTCTGCTATGAACCTACGTTTTTCAAGTTTAACATAATTACGATCTTGCAGTACAGATATTATGCTTGCATAAGTTGAAGGTCTACCAATGCCGAGCTCTTCTAATTTCTTAACTAGGCTTGCTTCACTATAGCGTGGAGGAGGTTGAGTAAAATGTTGGGTCGGTTCAACTTTATTTAGGGTAATTTTTTGTCCTTGATTAAGCGGAGGTAGAATTTTTTCTCCTTCTTTATCAGGATTATCATCATCGCTTTGTTCTTGGTATACTTTATAGAATCCGTCAAACTCAATAGTTGAGCCAGTAGCACGTGCTATATATTTTGCGTCATTGCTTTGTATATTTACCCCTACTTGATTTAAGACAGCAGATTGCATTTGACTTGCAACCAAACGTTCCCAAATTAATTTATAAAGTTGATATTGTTCATCATCTATTTTATTAGCCAGTTGCTGAGGAGTTATATTAAGGTCAGTTGGACGTATTGCTTCATGAGCTTCTTGCGCATTTTTAGTTTTACTTTGATATTTACGTGCTTCTGGAGGTAGATATTCCTGACCATAGTTTTTAATGATTATATCACGAGATTGTTTTATAGCGTCGTCAGAAATATTAACGCTATCTGTACGCATATAAGTTATAAGTCCAACTGTATTGCCACCAATATCAACCCCTTCATAAAGTTTCTGAGCAATGCTCATGGTTCTTTTTGTACTATAACCTAATTTTCTTGATGCTTCTTGTTGCAAGGAAGAGGTTGTGAATGGAGCTTGTGGATTACGCTTAGCTTGCTTCTTCTCAACATCTAATATGCTATAAGTCTTAGTTTGTAGAATGGTAGCTATATTTTCTGCATCAATTGCATTAGTTATAGAAAATTGTTCAAGCTTTTGTCCATCAATATGAGTTATTTTTGCTGCAAATGTTTCGTTCTTGTCGGTTACAAGATGAAGTAGTAAATTCCAATATTCACGACTTGAAAAAACCTCTATTTCATTCTCACGCTCGCAAATTAACCGCAAAGCAACAGATTGTACTCTGCCTGCAGAACGACTACCAGGAAGCTTGCGCCATAAGACTGGAGATAATGTAAAACCAACTAAATAATCCAAAGCACGACGGGCTTGCTGTGCATTAACTAAGTTCATATCAATATCACGAGGATGATTAATTGCCTTCAGGACAGCATTTTTAGTAATTTCATGAAATACTACTCTTTTTACAGAGGTAGTTTTTTTTAACTTTTTACGCTGTTTTAATTCTTCTATAATATGCCAAGAAATAGACTCACCTTCACGGTCAGGGTCTGTTGCAAGATATATAGTTTCAGCATTTTTCATTAAGTCAGCAATAGTTCTAATATGCTTTATTGATTTGGGAGGAACTTCGTAATGCATTAAAAAATCATTATCTGGATCTACAGAGCCATTTTTAGAAGGTAAGTCACGAATATGACCATATGATGCTACTACCTTGAAATCTTTTCCCAGATATTTGTTAATAGTTTTTGCTTTTGCTGGAGATTCTACTACTAAAAGTTGCATATTTACCTTCTTATAACTCTAACGATATGTTAATCATGGTAAGATAGAGCTACTTTATTACCTAAATAGCGTTTTATCTTACCTTCCATCTCTAGTTCCAATAAAATTGGTAGTACTTGGTTTACTGTCAAGCATGTTTGTAATATTATTTCGTTTATGTCAATAGGAGATACGCTCAATAATTGCAATATTTCTTGTTTTATAGAGCTAAATCCTTCTTTTTTAGCATCAATTGAGGCTATTTTGCATTCAATGTTCGTATCAGAATGTAAAATATTATCTGTTGATTTGCTTAAATTTATTTTATCGCCGATAATATTTCTAATGTCATTTGCATCTTCTAATAAATAAGCCCCTTGCTTTATAAGTTGATTGCTTCCTTTGCATCTTGGATCTAATGGCGAACCAGGAACTGCAAAAATATCTTTATTATATTCTAGAGCAAAATTAGCAGTAATTAAAGAACCAGACTTTAAACCTGCTTCTATAACAACTATTGCGTTACATAAAGCAGAAATAATACGATTTCTTTTAGGAAAATTTTGTGCGATTGGTGGCGTACCAAAGGGCATTTCTGTAATAATAACGCCTCTATTTTTTATTTTATAATATAATTCTTTGTTCTCCTCTGGATAAATCATATTAATACCACATCCGATTACAGCAATTGTGTTGCCATTATTATCTAGGCAGCCATTATGTGCTGCGGTATCTATTCCTCGTGCAAGACCTGAGATTATAGTAATATTATTACCTAAACTATGTGCAAGATTATAAGCAAAGCGATAACCATGAGCAGAAGCATTTCTTGCCCCTACGATTGATATACTATAATTACTGTTAAGAATATGATCATTGCCGTAGGTTATTAAAGCAGGTGGAGCATCACTAATATTACGAAATGTAATTGGATAATTACTATTGGTTAAAGTTATAATTTTTGCACCAAATTTATGGATGGAATTTATTTCATCTTCAATTTGATGCAAATTACTTAGTTTAAAATTATTACCAATTTTATTTTGCCATTGGTTAATATTGTCTAATGCATTTGTTGCTGTGCTATAGATAGAAATTAGCTTATTAAATTTAATAGGTCCTATATTATCAGAACGAATTAGGCGTAAAATATTAATATCTTCTTGAGAAAGATAAGATGTTTGCTTTAAAGACATAGAATACGATTAATTGGGGTTAATACTCCAAATTACGTATAAGATATTTTAATTTTCTTGTCTAGAAAGAAGACAAAATTGTTCAATATTTAATTCTTCTGGTCGTGCCAATGGATTGATAGACAGTCTATTTAATATTTCTTCAGGATTACTAAAGATTGATTTTAGACTTACTTTTAAAGTTTTTCTTCTTAAACCAAAGCATGTTCTAAGAATCAAATCTAATTTTTCTTCATTTGCTGAAAATAGAGGTTCTTTATAAGGAATAAATCTTAAGACAGAAGAATCTACTTTTGGAGGAGGAGAAAAAGCTTGAGGACCTAAATTACAAATATTTTCTATATGACATAAACGTTGACTTATAATCGACATTTTTCCGTAAGATGATGTTCTAGGTTGTGCCATAATTTTATCTGCAACATCTTTTTGAAACATTAAAGTAAGGCTTGCAAAATGAGAAATATTTTTTAGCCACAAGAATAATAATTGCGTTGAGATATTATATGGAAGATTAGATATTAATTTTATAGGTTTCTCGATATTTAAATAATTGAATTTTAGAGCATCTTCCTTAATTAGTTCAAGAATACCATTGCTAACAGGTTTTAATGTTTCATCAAGCATTTTTATAAATCGTTCGTCAGTATCGATAGCGATTAAATGCTTTGGATTTGCTGCAAGTATTGAGCGAGTAAGAGCCCCAGGGCCAGGGCCTATTTCAATTATGCAATGACCTTCAATAATTCCAGAATTTCTAACAATTTTATCTGTAAGATTAAGATCAAAAAGAAAATGCTGCCCAAGTTTTTTATTAGCAGTAATATTATATTGCTTAAGTACACTGCTGACAGGTGGAAGTATGGCTATATTCTTACTAATCATTATTGCGGATCTCTATAAAAGCATTACGTCTTAGATTTTGAATATATGATCTGATAGCAACATCTAATTTTTGCTGAAATATAGAATTCTTAATTTTATTTCTTGTAGCAATACTAGGTTGAGCTTCTGTTTTCTCGCACACCATATAAATATCAAGAGAATGTTCATTTTTAATAACTGGAGTAACATTACCTACGGAAGTTTTTTTAATTATATTTGCAGTATTTTTAGAAAAGGAACTAAGCAAAAACATATTCATAGTTGGCTCTATATCAGATTTAATATTACGAGAGAATTTTTCGAAATCATCGCATTTATTTATTTTATGTGCAGCGGATTCTATTTTCTTTTTTAGCCTATCAATCTCTTTAGCAGATTGTGATTTTAAAGAAATTGATGCATGTTTTATGCCATATTCAGTTTCGTTTTTTTCGGCGGAAACCATAGCTCGAACATCATTTAATTTTAGTATACTATATCCATTACCAAGAAATATAGGTTTGGTTACCTGACCTATTTTTAGACTGCGAATATTTTCTAATATAAGTGGAGAAAGCTGGTTTTGATCTAACCAACCAAGAGAACCTCCTGAACTTGCGCTAGGCGATTTAGAAAATTGTCGAGCCATTTCTGCAAAATTAGCTCCAGAAGTTAACTCATTAGTTAGTTTGTAAGCAGTATCGAGAACAGATTTCTCACTTTCTGGTGTTGGAATATTTAATACTATTTCAGAAATATTTACTTCGCCAGTTCCAATGTCATTTTGCTTTACCGCCTCTATCCTTTCTCTAACTTCAGTGTCGGTTACGATAATTTGTGGTGCAATGCGAGTTGAAATTATCTTGTTCCATAATAAGTCAGCTTCAATCTTATCGGTTATGCTTTTTAAGCTAACATTATGCTTTCTTAAGAATTCTTCTAAATGACCTGGTTGGATTTTGTTTTTTTCTTCTAAATTAGCAATAGCTGCTTTTATTTCTTCTGGAGATAGAGTAATTCTTAAATTATTAGCTTCTTTTTTATATAAAAGTTCATCAATTAAAGCACTAGTCAATTGCGGAGAAAATCTTTTTCTTGCTTCGCTAACATTAGTAATTCCAGAAGAAAATAAAACTAAATTTAGCCGATTATCTATATCGGACTGAGAAATTGCTTTATCATCAACTGTTGCAACTATTGACAGATTTGCAGCGGTTGCGATATTAGCAAAAATACTTGTAACAAAAATAAAAGTTATAATAATATATTTCATTTTAAGGCTGTTATTTTAAAGGTTTAGTTAAGTTTTTTAGTGCTACTTGAATTGAAAAAGTATTATTTGAAGTTGCGTCACCATTTTTTATGAAGCTTTGGTTCACTGAAAACATTATGCTAATACATTGTCCTTTATAAACAAGTGCGCTTGCGGTGCTAGTCCAGCGTTGAGCTTCTAGATCTCGGTTAGCATTCGACTGAACTGTCCATTGCTCATTAATATCATAATGTCCTCCATAAATGGCAGTTTGCCTTTTACTAGTATCACGTATACTATTATTATCAAAAGCTTCTTTAGTGCTTAGGTATGTTACATTAAGACCAAGCGGAGCTTTATTATAAGATGCGGTTACGGAATTAGTATTTGCAGCTAAAGTTTTATTATCGAGTCTAAAACTATATGTTATATCTAAAATTCCCTTATAGTTTTGAGATAATCTTCCTACTAAATCAGAATTTTTCTCTCTAAGTCCACTATTTTCATCGAATTGTACATTTTCTTTAGCTTTGTAACTTTGTCCAACTAAAGCACTAGTATAGCCATATTGATCATGATCTATACTTGTTTCAATACCATAATTTGTACGAGGACCACCTTCGACTAAATCAAGACCAGTAAAATGTGAACTTTCAAATAAATTTAAATCCGAAAAAGTTATCCCTTGGCTATCTTCATTAGGAATTTTTTTTGGATTTTGGTTATAAGGGCTAACAATAGCGTTTGCCAAAGGTTTTACAAATATTCTATAATTTTCTTTTGTAGCAACTAAAGGATAGCTCCAGTCTAATTTTGTTTCAGGAATAAAACGTCCTTGTGCTGATGAGGATGTATCATTCTGGTTAGCAGGATTTGGAAGCTTATTAGTATTATATATATCAGCGCGTAAACTATTCTTTAGGCTAAATACATTGCCATTATCTGTGATATAAGGAATATTCCAATAACCATTTGTAGAAAAACGCTGGGTATTGAAGGAGTCTTTTCTAGTTATAGACAATATGTCGCTATCAATACCAAAATACCTTCCTTTTTCGTCAGGACTACTACGCCAGTTATTAGTCAAATGTGGTAATACGGTTGGAATATTACGAGTATTTCTTGCACTTTCTAGGTCTTGAAATGAAACTGTTTCAGCATGAAAAGAATTATTATCTTTTATATAATCAGCAAAATCAGTTGAAACAAGATTGTCATCAGGGCGGTTAAAATATTTTAATATATAGGCATTATCGCTTACTCTATCACCATAAAAGCCCCACGACCAAGTATCATTTAATATAAAATTTCCCTTACCAGAAAATTCTCCTCTGTATTTAGGTACTTTGGTGCTAGTTGTTTCATTAAATGTTGTAGGAGATTCAACAAAATTACCACTAAGAGTAAATCTTCCAGTTTTAGTTAATTGTCTATATTGCCCAGAAAATATATTACCAGCTTTTGAGGTATATGTTGGAGTAATAGTTAGTCCTTTATCTGGAGCTATATTGTAATAAAATGGAGTAGATATTGTAGTTCCAAGTAAGCTACTATTTTTATATTTAGGTAGTAAGAAACCAGTTTTACTATCAGCCCCTGGAGTAGGGTGAGAAAAATATGGAGTATAAGCAATTGGTATGCCATAAACTTCAAAAAAAGAATTAGTATGATAAATTCTTTGCTCTATTTGATCTACATAAGTCCGGCGTGAGACGATTTGCCATAAGGGAGTAATTTTTTTTGCTCCTTTACAAATTAGACAAGAAGTAAAGTTAGCAGATTTATACTCATAGTGATCTTTGTCAATAATAGTACCTTTTTTTGCCCAAGCAGTTGATTTATCAATAAAAGTATAAGTAAGATTTGTGCCGTTACCTTTCTCGAGCTGCTTATAGAAATTGGCGGTATCTGCGGTTATTACAGTTTTATCTGGTTGGGTTAATATTACATTACCAGTAGCTGCGAATAGATCATGTTCTTGATTATAAGAAACTTTATTGGCTTGAAGCTTTCTAGTTCCTTGAGTTATAAAGACATTTCCCGATGCGGACACAGTTGAAGTATTATTATCATATTGCATAATATCTGCTTCAATGTCGGCAGGAGCTTTAAAAGACTCCTCCTTGTTAGCAAGAGCCTGTTTAGTTACAAGCGATAATATCCAACAAATTGTAACTGTAAGATATAAAATTTTACGTAAGGTAAAAGCCATATATAGATATAAAAAAGTTATCCTAAGGGAGTAAAAGATAAGTAACAGGATTTTATACTGGTGTCTAGAAATTTAGTTATAGGACAAAGAGTATAAAATTATTATATTAAAAACTTGCTAGCTTAGGAAAACCCTAGAGTCTAGCCATCTTCTAGATGCAATATTATAGCACAAGAAATTAAGATTATTATTATAACAGGCCCCCATACTGCAAGCATTGTAGGTATTTGTCTTGATAATCCCAGAGCATATATGATATCATTGAGCATTTTCACGATAAATCCTGATATTAGACCTAAGGAAATTAATACTCCTGTACGTCCTTTTCTTGGTATGCGTAATGAAAATATAGTTGCAAATAAAACCATTGCACTAAGTAGTAAGGGAATTTCAAGTATTTTGTGCCAATACATATTATGTCTTATTGCTGAAAAACCTGCATCATTTAATACTTTTATAAATGAAGGTAAATTCCAAAAAGAAATATTTTCAGGAGGAAAGTAGCTATCCAATACTTCATAAATTTTTATTGTAGTTGGAATGGTATAGTTTTCTATAGTACTAGTTGTATTATTTTCAGAGGTGTAATTTATAATTCCTGAAGGTATAAGCCATTTACCATCAGAAAGAGATGCTTTTTTAGCATAAATTCTGTAATTTAATTCGTTGTTAGTATCGAAAGCATAGAAAGTTACATTTTCTAAATTAGAAGATTTGTGTTCTAAGCTTAGAGCGTGGATAACAATTTTCCCTCCATTGTTATAGTTTGCATCTTGTTGCTTTAGCCATAAACCAGTAGATGAAACAGAAAAAACATTTATGTTGTTAGAGAAATATTTATTAGTAATAGAATCGAGTTTATTTAAGAATATTGCAGATAGAGGATTTAGAATAGTAACGACAAATATCCCTACAGATAACGACACTGTTAAAGCTGGAACTAAAAATTGCCATACAGAAATGCCAGATGCTCTTGCAACGATTAATTCTGAATTTCTAGTAAGTCTTGCAAAAGTTAAAATTGTTGAAATTAAAATTATAAAAGGAAGCAATTCAATCATTAAGTAAGGTATTTTTAAAAAAACAAGATCAAAAATTATACGTATTGGGATATGCTTATCTTGGCTCTTTCTTAGTATTTCTATAGTATCAAATATAGTTATAATAAAACCTATACAGCTTGCTACTATAAAGAACGAAGACAAATATTGCTTTAGCAAATATTTTGAAAAAGTGATAGGTAATTTCATGATTGGTTAGTACCTATTTTTTTGATCGTTAAGCTTTAATATGTAATATCCTGTAATTACAGGAGCTAATGCATTTAGATACATTAGAATTATCAAAATTGGATATTTAAACGCTAAATATTTTAAAGTTATTCCTATTACGACCACAATTAATGCAATTACGCAAGTTGAAATAATTTTTCTCCAAGATAATTGTCGAGAAAATTGTCCAGACAGTAAAGTTATTAAAGCAATCATAGTTAAAGATATAGATAAAAATTGCCAGATTATTTTCTGATGACCTTCAATTTGAAGTCTTAGCCTTATATCTTTGGCTAAATTTTTCTTAGGAAAAAGTAATTCAACTATATTATATTCTTCTGGATCACTTCCTTTTTCTCGAGTTGAAGTAGAGCTACTTGATAAATCCATTGTATAACTATCAAAATATAAAACATCAATCATGCCATCGCCTTTATCAATTTCTTGTCTTCCTGATACAATATCTAAAAGAATAGATTTATTTACAGTAATTAATTTGCCTTTCTTGGCGATTAAAGTCATAGGATATTTCTGGTTTTGATTATAAACTATTATTCCATAAAGGATTCCATCATTGTCATGAGACTCTATATAGAAAGTTAGTCCTTTGCTAGGAGTGTTAAAAGTTTTATCATGAAGTATTGATAAGGTTGAGGTGTTACGGAATAAAAATTGCTGATCTTTAAATTCTCTATAAGAAATAGGAACTATATAAAATGAGGCAATGCCTCCCACTATCATTGTTAAGGTTGCTAATATTAATGCTGGCTTTGCAAGTTTAAGCGAGCTAAGACCAGATGTTTTTAATACAATTAATTCACGATCTCCTATTAGCCGTATATAGATATGAAGGATAGAAATAAACATTGCAATAGGAAGAATTATTTCTAGAAAAAATGGTAATAATAAAGAAGAAAGATATAAGAAGTCTTGTATAGGAAGACCATTATCTATAATCATTTCAACAAAACGCATAGAACGAACTAGCCAAACTATGGCGGTTAGCGAAAGCGTAATAATTGCTAAGGGAGAAAAAAGATTTTTAATTATGTATTTGGTATAAAGTCTCATTTTAAATCTTTTTGCTCAAAATAAATCTAATATTTTCTAGGTTCTGGGTTAAAAATTGACGTGTCTACCTTACTATCATAAGTAGAAATACTCCCATCTTTTGCTAGGTAACACATGCTATGTTTTAGCCAATTTGTATCATCACGTCCAGTATAATCATTTCGATAATGACTACCGCGGCTTTCTGTTCTGTTGATTGCGCAAATAATGGTTGTTTTGGCCAATAAGAGCATATTTTTTAATTCAACAATTTCTTGTAATTGATTGTTCCAAATTAGAGATTTACTATTTAATTTTAAGTCAGATGCTTCATTAATCAGTTGATCTAATTTATTAAGAGCCTGCTTTAATGTATTGTTATCTCTGTATATTCCAACATATTTACTCATAGTTTCTTGTAAGGAAAACTTTAGCGTATTTATATTAGAAGAATTGTTATAATTGTCAGATAAAGCGTTTATGCTATTAAAGCTATATTCAATAAGAGTTTTTATTTTTGAAGGGATAATAGCCCTATTATTAAGGTTATAATTAAGTTTTTCTATGCATGATGTACCAAAAACTATTAAATCAAGCAAGGAATTGCAACCTAAACGATTTGCACCATGTACTGATATGCAAGCAGCTTCACCGATCGCACTAAGTCCAACAACAATTTCATCATTTTGGTTAAGCACCTGACCATAAATATTTGTAGGTATTCCTCCCATTGTATAATGAACAGATGGAACAACAGGAACTGGTTGTTTACAAATATCAATATTGGTGTAGGTATGTGCTAGATGCCATATTTCAGGTAGTCTGTTTTTTATAATTTCTTCTGGGATATGTTCAAGATGAAGCAGTACATGATCTTTCTTGTCACCAACACCTCTGCCATTAAAAATCTCATTTGCTATTGCTCTTGCTATTACATCACGTGGAGCAAGATCTAAATAATTAGGAGCGTATTTTTCCATAAATCGTTCGGATTTATTGTTAGTAAGGTAAGCTCCTTCCGCCCGAGCTGCTTCTGAGATAAGAAAGCCGCTTCCATATAGGCCAGTAGGGTGAAACTGAATAAATTCCATATCTTTTAGAGGTAAGCCACTTTTTAATATCATAGCATTGCCATCGCCAGTACATATAGTAGAGGAAGTTGTAGTGTGATAAATTTGGCTGTAACCTCCTGTGGCAATAATCGTATTTGAAGAGATAAATGCTCTAAATTCACCACTTTCCATGTCAATTGCCGTTACTCCAAAGCACTGATTATTTTCTGTAAGCAAGTCCAAAACTAGATGATAGTTAAAAAATGTAACATTTTGACTTAGGCATTTTTGATATAGAGTGTGTAAAATAGTATGTCCTGTACGGTCAGAGGCAAAACAAGCGCGGTGAGGCGAGGGTGATTTTCCGTAATTTCCAGATTGACCTCCATAAATTCTTTGATCGAGCTTGCCATTTTTTGTTCGAGAAAAAGCAACACCCAAATGCTCAAGTTCTTGAATGGCACTAGGAGCTTTACGACACATATAGTCTACAGCAGCTTGATCAGCTAAAAAATCACTGCCACGGATAGTATCGTAAATATGCCACTCTACTTTATCATCATCGATATTACCAAGAGCTGCGTTAATTCCTCCTTGTGCGGCTACGGTGTGGCTATTTGTTGCAAAAGCCTTGTTTAGACAAGCAACATTTAGTCCTTTTTGAGAAGCTTTTAGTGCGGCCATTAGCCCAGCTCCACCAGTACCAATAACTAAAACATCATAATTATAATTATTAATATCTTTGTTCACTATATTATATTTGCCTCGATAACTACTTACTTAACGGATGGTGTTGGAAGACTTTATCTTTAGTGTCTTGGCTTAACAAATGTGTATATATTTGAGTTGTTGATATATCACTATGCCCCAGTAATTGTTGAATTGTTTTTAAATCAGAACCATGTTTTAATAAATGGCTAGCAAAAGAATGACGTAAAACATGCGGAGATAATTTATTAGGGTCAACATTGGCTAGTACGGCAAGGTTTTTTAATAATTGACCAAATCTTTGTCTTGTAAGATGTCCTTGTTTTCCTTGTGATGGAAATAACCAAGGAGATTCCTTAGGATTACGAATCTTTAAATATTCTTCTAATGCCAGTATAGAATGCTTATTTAATATAACAATTCTTTCTTTATTTCCTTTTCCTATAATGCTCAAAGTTGGCTTTATTCCTGATATATTATTAAATCTAATTTGCTGTAATTTTATGCTAACCAATTCACTTACGCGCATTCCAGTAGCATAAATCATTTCAAGTAATAAAGTAAGTCTCTTTCCGTCATGGCTGGTATCTGTTCGTGCAGTTTCAATTAAAGCAGATATTTCTTGTTCGGTAACAGTTTTAGGAAGATATTTTGTTGGTTGGGGGCGGTCAATCTTTAAGATAGGATTATCTTTGCGGATATTTTCTGAATAAAGAAATTGATAAAATTGCTTTAATGCAGATAGTTTGCGTGATGATGTTGCAGGAGATAAATTATTTCTGGTTAAATAATTAAAATATTTGCGTAAAGACTCAATATCTGCTTTTTCTAAAGAATAGCCAGATTTGTGTAAAAAAGCATTAGTATCTTCAAGATCTTTACGATAAGACTGAAGAGTGTTTTTTGCTGCGCCACGCTCTGCTGCCATCATTTCTATAAATGCTTCAATGAGATGTGCATCTTTCATAAAGAAACTTACTATTTAGCTACTGAGGCAGAAGGTTCTTGTCCGTTATTTATGGTTATAGCTTTGTTTATTTGTTGTGATGGTGCAGGCAGATCACGTGACAAATAGGCAAAACCAGCTATAATTGCGCCAATTATAATAATTACTAGCAATAATCTAAAGGAAATCATGTGCGCCAACTATTTATTTATTAACGTAAATTTTTATAATATATTTTATAAGCTAAAAGACTAACCAAATAGGGACAAAAAGTAAACAATAATTGCAAGGTATAACAATAAATTATGAAGAAAATATCAAAATCTATAGTTTTAGTAGGTATGATGGGTTGTGGCAAATCGTCAGTTGGAAAATTATTATCTGCCAAGTTAGGAATGGAATTTATAGATTTAGATAGTTATATAGAAAATATTGAAGAGATATCTATATCTGAGATATTTTCAAAATATGGAGAAAAGTATTTTAGAGAAAAAGAAAAAGAATCGATTAATAAGCTAATAGAAGGAAGTCCTAAGGTTATAGCCTTGGGAGGAGGAGCGTTTATACAAGATGAAATTAGAAAAATTGTCAAAGAAAAAGCAATAACTATTTGGATAAGAGCCGATAAATCAATAATCCTAGAAAGAGTTTTACGAAAAAACTCTCGACCATTACTAGAAAATGTCGATAAAGCCGCTATGGTAGAAAAACTTATCAAAGAGCGTTATCCAATTTATGCCGAAGCTGATATAGTTGTTGATACAACCACAGGACCTTGTGATATTGTAGTAGAAATGATAGCGGAAATAATATAATTATTTTCTATAAAATGTAGGTTTTAAAAAGGACTTAAGAATTAGGTGAGTATGCAAGAGCAAGTATTAAATATAGACTTAGGAAAGAATAGTTATCCTATAGTTATAGGATCACAAGTTTTGTTTAAAATAGGGCAGTATTTAGAAAAAGTCACTACATCTAAAAAAGCAATAATTATAACAGATAAAAATGTTGCAGGAAAATATTTAGATCAAGTAATTAACTCGTTGAGACAAGTAAATATAAATGCTCATGCAATTATAGTTTCGCCAGGTGAGAAAACAAAATCTTTTAAGAATTTAGAATATGTTCTTGAAGAAATACTTAAAAATAAACCAGAAAGGTCTATTACATTAATTGCCTTGGGAGGGGGGGTAATTGGTGACTTAACTGGTTTTATTGCTTCTATTTTACTTAGAGGAGTAAATTTTGTTCAAATACCAACCACATTGTTATCTCAGGTAGATAGCTCAGTTGGTGGTAAAACTGGAATTAATAGTAAGTATGGTAAAAATTTAGTTGGAAGCTTTTATCAGCCTAAATTAGTTCTTGCGGATATTGATTTATTGAGAAGTTTATCTAACAGAGAGTTTCTTGCAGGTTATGCAGAAGTTATAAAATATGGAATTATAAAAGATTTAACTTTTTTTGATTATTTGCATTCTAATAAAGAAGCAATTTTATCTAGAGATAAAAATGTTTTAAGCCATATGGTAAAAATTAGCTGTGCTAGTAAAGCAAACATTGTGGCTGTTGATGAAAAAGAAAAAGGTATTAGAGCTTTATTAAATTATGGA
>CAZTUN010000017.1:0-24219 GCA_964616845.1 uncultured Rickettsiales bacterium
TCAATAGTAAATTTGTTAGCAAATATGATAGAACCATACAAAGGAAAAATCTACGACCCTGCTTGTGGAAGTGGTGGGATGTTTATCCAATCTTTGAAGTTCATAGAAGCTCACAAAGGAAATAAAAAAGATATTTCTATCTATGGGCAAGAGTTCACAGCAACTACATATAAACTAGCAAAGATGAACTTAGCAATCAGGGGAATATCTGCAAATCTTGGTGCAGTTCCTGCTGATACCTTCTTCAAGGATCAACATCCTGATTTAAAAGCTGATTATATAATGGCAAATCCACCTTTTAATCAAAAGGATTGGCGTGCCACAGATGAATTAACAAATGATCCTCGTTTTGCTGGATATGATGTGCCACCAACTAGCAATGCCAATTATGGTTGGATTTTACATATGGCATCAAAACTTTCAGAAAATGGCGTAGCAGGTTTTATTCTTGCTAATGGTGCCTTGTCAGGAGATGGAACAGACAAAGCAATTCGTAAAAAATTAATAGAAAATAATTTGGTGGAAGCGGTTATTGTTCTACCTCAGAATATGTTTTATACAACAAATATCAGTGTCACTTTATGGATTTTAAACAAAAATAAAAAAGCCCATAAAATAAAGCATGGTGATATTATTCGCAATTATCGTAATAGAGAAGATGAAATTCTATTCATGGATTTAAGAGAAATTGGAGAGCCTTTTGAAAAGAAATTTATTCAATTCTCGCCACAAAATATCAGCGATATAGCAAAAACTTATCACACTTGGCAGCAAGAAATTGCCAAAGATCAATATAAAAACATAGCTGAATATTGTTACTGCGCAAATATCGATGAAATTAAGTCTAAAGATTTTTCTCTTGTTCCAAGTAAATATATCGAATTTGTCAATCGTGATGAAAATATTAATTTTGATGAGAAGATGACAAGCCTGCAAAAAGAGTTTTCTGAGCTTTTAAAAGCCGAAACACAAAGCAAAAATGATCTATTAACCGTGTTTAAAGAATTGGGCTATGAGATCAAATTATAAAATTCTAGGAGACTATATAGAGCCTGTAAAAGTTCGCAATAGTGATTTGAAAGCAAAAGATTTATTGGGTATTAATATCAATAAACATTTTATGCCATCGGTGGCAAATATTGTTGGGACAGACTTATCAAATTACAAATTGGTTCAGAAAAATCAATTTGCCTGCAACAGAATGCATGTAGGTCGTGATTATAGAATTCCCATAGCCGTTTCTCAAAGTGAAGAATCTTTTATGGTTTCACCAGCATATGATGTTTTTAAAATAAAAGATAATAAAGAATTGTTGCCTGAATATTTAATGATGTGGTTTGAAAGAGCGGAGTTTGATCGTAATGCTTGGTTTTATACCGATGCGGATGTAAGAGGCGGTCTTCCTTGGAAATCGTTTTGCGATATGCAATTACCAATCCCGTCAATTGCCAAACAAAAAGAAATCGTAAAAGAATACAACGCCATCCAAAACCGCATAAGTCTTAACCAACAACTAATCCAAAAACTAGAAGAAACCGCACAGGCGATTTATAAGCAGTGGTTTGTAGATTTTGAATTTCCTATTTTAAAAGAATATGCAGAAAAAATTGGCAAGCCAGAACTTGAAGGTAAACCATATAAATCAAATGGTGGTGAGATGGTTTATTGCGAGGAATTGGATCAGGAAATTCCTAGGGGGTGGAAATCTAAATTTATAGGAAAGTTAGTGGAACCAAACCCTGAAAGTATATCTATAAATGATGATTTAAAAGATATGCAATATTTAGACACTGGAAGCATAACCAATAATAAAATAGATAGATGGCAGAATTTAAATATTAACTTTGATAAAATACCAAGTCGAGCAAGGCGTAAAGTAATTCACAATGATATCATATATTCAACAGTACGCCCAAATTTAAAACATTTTGGAATAATTAAGAATCCAAAGGATAATTCAATAGTTTCTACAGGCTTTTGTGTCCTTAGGATAAAAAAGAAAGAAGTGCCAGCAGAACTTGTTTATTCTTGGATTACATCAGAAGATATTACGACATATCTTCAATCTAAGGCAGAGATGAGTGTTTCTACTTATCCATCTATCAAACCAGAAGATTTACTCGAAATTAAAATTCCATTCCCATCGGACGAAACTCTTAAAAAAATAAAAGAAGTTTTTGTACCCGTTTTTACAAAAATTGAAGTTATTAATAAAATAACAACATTATTGTTGGAAATGTCAGTTCTAATCCTAGCAAAAATGACAAAAGTATCATGACAAAATTCACAGAAGAAAAACTAGAATTAGCAATTATTGATCTTTTACAGCAGGAAGGCTTTAAGCATCCTGCCCCCAATGATATTACTCGTAGTTCAAATTCTGATGTTTTAATCAAAGATGATCTGATTTCCTTTTTAAAAAAAAGATATAACGAGGATGGCATCACGCAAAATGAAATTGAATCCATTATCCGCAAATTAGAAATTTTTCCTCATTCTGACCTTTATGAAAGCAATAAAGAAATCATTAAATTAATCTCTAATGGATTTTTGTTAAAAAGAGAAGATAGATCGCAAAAGGACTTATTTATTGAATTAATCGATTTTTCAGGAACCAAGCAAAACAACTATAAAATCGTTAATCAGCTAGAAATTTATGGCTATGAAAAACGCATACCTGATGGAATTTTATATATTAATGGCCTGCCATTAGTTGTTTTTGAATTTAAAACTGCCATAAGTGAAAATGCTACAATTCATGATGCTTATGTGCAATTAACTACTCGCTACAAAAGAGATATTCCTGAGCTTTTTAAATATAATGCACTTTGTGTTATAAGTGATGGAGTTAACAATAAATCAGGATCATTTTTTGCCCCTTACGAGTTTTTTTATTCTTGGAGAAGAATTGAGGGTCACGAAGGTGTAGGAAAAGATGGTATTGATTCTCTCTACACTATGATTCAAGGGTTATTTAACCAAAAAAGATTGTGTGATGTAATTCAAAATTTTATTTATTTTCCTGATTCTTCTAAAAAAGAAGAGAAAATTGTTTGTAGATATCCACAATATTACGCTGCGAGAAAGCTTTATGAAAATATAAAGGCAAATAGAAAGCCTCAAGGGGATGGAAAAGGTGGAACTTATTTTGGTGCAACTGGTTGTGGCAAGAGCTATACTATGCTTTTCCTGTCTCGCCTATTGATGAAAAGCGTTGATTTTTCAAGCCCAACAATAGTTTTAATTACTGATAGAACAGATTTAGATGATCAGCTTTCTGAGCAATTTACAGCCTCAAAAACTTATATTGGTGATGAAAATATTATTAGTGTTGAGAGCAGATCAGAGCTTAGAGATTTATTAAAGAATCGTGATAGTGGCGGAGTTTTTTTAACAACTATTCATAAATTTACTGAAGATACTAAGCTTTTAACTGATCGTAGTAATGTTATTTGTATTTCTGATGAGGCACATCGTTCTCAAATTAATTTAGATCAAAAAGTCAGAGTCACCGAAAATGGAGTTAAAAAGAGTTTTGGCTTTGCCAAATATCTTCATGACTCATTGCCAAATGCTACTTATGTTGGCTTTACTGGAACACCAATTGATGCAACTTTAGATGTTTTTGGTGATGTTGTTGATAGCTATACGATGACAGAATCTGTTAAAGATGAAATTACAGTTCGCATTGTTTATGAAGGAAGAGCTGCAAAAGTTGTACTTGATAATGAAAAGCTGAAGGAGATTGAAGATTATTATGAAAAATGTGCTGATGATGGCGCAAGTGAATATCAGATTGAAGAAAGCAAAAAAGCCACAGCAAAAATGAGCACTATTCTTGGCGACCCTGATCGCTTAAGAAGTTTGGCTAAAGATTTTGTAAATCACTATGAAAGCAGAATAGCTGAAGGATCAAGCGTTAAAGGAAAAGCCATGTTTGTTTGTAGTAGCAGACCAATTGCCTACAATCTTTATAAGGAAATCATTGCTCTTCGCCCGCAATGGTTAGAGGTTAAAGTTTACGAAGAAGGTTTTAATCTTAGTGATAGCGAGAAAAAAGAAAATAAGCCAGTGGAAAAAATCAAAATGATTATGACCAGAGGTAAAGATGATCCAAAAGAGCTTTATGATATGCTAGGGAGCAAAGATTATCGCAAAGAACTCGATCGCCAATTTAAAAATGCCAAATCAAACTTTAAAATAGCTATTGTTGTTGATATGTGGCTGACGGGTTTTGATGTACCTTTTCTTGATACTATTTATATTGATAAACCTATCCAAAGACACAATCTTATCCAAACAATATCACGAGTTAATCGTAAATATGCAGGCAAAGAAAAAGGTCTTGTTGTTGACTATATTGGCATAAAACGCCAAATGAATCTTGCCCTTGCTCACTATTCAAAAACAGATGGGCAAAATATCGAAGAAGTTGAGCAATCAATTGTTGTTGTAAAAGACCACTTAGATTTACTTTCAAAAATATTTCATAAATTCAACAAACAACCTTATTTTGAAGGATCTCCATTGCAGCAATTAGAATGCTTAAATATGGCAACGGAATTTGTTCAAATAACCAAAGATTTAGAAAAGCGTTTTATGTTTCTGGTAAAACGCTTAAAAGCTGCTTATGATATTTGCTGTGCCTCTGATAGTTTTTCACAAATTGAGAGAGATAATATCCATTTTTACTTAGCCGTTAGATCAATTTTATTTAAATTAACTAAAGGAGAAGCTCCTGATACGGCGCAAATGAATACCAGAGTGCGCGAAATGGTTAAAAATGCATTAATTAGTGATGGTGTTGAAGAGATTTTTAAATTAGGAGACAAAGAAAGTGGCGAAGTTGATATTTTTGGTGATGATTATCTGGAAAAGATAGAAAAGATCAAACTACCAAACACTAAAATTAAAATGCTTCAACAATTGTTAACTAAAGCAATTGGAGAATTTAAGAAAGTTAACAAAATTAAAGGAATTGAGTTCTCTGAGAAATTTAAGGCTCTTGTAGATAAATATAATGAGAGAAAAGAACAGGATATATTCAGAAGTGAAATGCTAGAAGATTTTACTAATGAAATCATCGACCTTTATCACGCCTTAAAACAAGAAAAAATGTCCTTTACTGATCTTGGAATAGATTTTGAAGAAAAAGCCTTCTACGACATTTTAAAAGAACTGACCCATAAATATGATTTTAAATATCCTGAGGATGGGCTTTTAACTCTTTCTAAGGCAGTTAAACGAGTTGTTGATGATAATACTAAATACACTGACTGGAATGCAAGAGATGACATCAAAGCTGAATTAAAAGCAGATTTAATAATTTTACTCGCTAATCATGATTATCCTCCTGTTGATATAGATGAGGTTTATAAGGAGATATTTGAGCAGGCAGAGAATTTTAAAAGGTATATGAAATAGCTTGGTTACATAGCATTTTGTGAATAATTTTTTTTAACATTATAGGTAGTTTATGTTAGGAAAACTAGAAAAAGTCGATCTCAAAACCATCTGGGAAAATGAAGCCTATAACTTCACTCCATGGCTTGCTCAAAAAGAAAATTTAGAATTGCTTGGAGATGCGATTGGAATCGAGTTGGAATTAGAAGCTCAGGAAAAAGATGTTGGTCCGTTTAGAGCGGATATTTTGTGCAAGAACACCGAAGATGACAGCTTGGTTTTAATCGAAAACCAAATCGAAAGAACTGATCACAAGCATCTTGGACAGCTTTTGACCTATGCTGCTGGATTGCAATCAGTTGTGATTGTGTGGGTGGCTTCAAAATTTACTGAAGAACATCGCGCTGCACTCGATTGGCTCAACGAAATTACTGATAAAAAATTCCGTTTCTTCGGTCTTGAAGTTGAGTTATGGAAAATTGGCAATTCTGCCGCAGCGCCAAAATTTAATATCGTTTCTCAGCCTAATAATTGGAGCAAAACTGTTTCTGACGCAGCAAAAGAAATTGAAAATCAAACCACTTCTGAAACCAAAAAATTGCAATATCGCTATTGGTTGGAGTTGGTTGATTATCTTGAAGAGGTAAGATCAAAAGTTCGTCCGCAAGAACCAAGACCACAACACTGGCTAACTTTTACAATTGGTCGCAGCGGCTTTCATTTAAACACGCTTCTTAACACTCGTGAAAACAAAATTGGTGTTGAACTTGTGATTACCGATAAAGATGAGGCAAAGGCGTTTATCACATTCTTTTGAAAGATAAGGAAGTAATTGAGAAGGAAATGGGATGTGCTTTAGAGTGGAAAGAAAATCCTGAAAAAACTCAGTCAAAAATTGCGCTATTTAAAAATGGTAACATCGCTGATGAAAAAGACAGATCTGTGCAGCAAGAGTGGATTAAAAACACTTTAGAAAAATTTGACTCTGTTTTTAGGCAAAGAATCAGAAATCTTTAATCTGAGCTTAATATTACAGCTATGAATTCACCGCGTGTTGCAACAACTTTTAGGTTCTTTTTACCGCATTCAAAATAGCCAGTGTATTTTTCATAATTCTTAATTGGCTCACGTTCAAGAGTTAGAGTAAAAAGATTAACTCCCGCGCGCTCAGTTCCTTTAAAATCTTTCAAATCATAAAATGAATTTTTGGCAAGAAAAATTTTGTGACTAGTTAGTAAAAAGCCGAAAAAATCATTTGCAGTAGCGATTGCGTAACCGCTAACTAAAATCCCTTAAAACCAGTATTTATCGATGTTCACCGAATTTAAAGAGGTGAACGTGAAATTAAAATCAAAAAGCTGGGAAGCCGCAAACAGTGGGCTTAGAGAGGGAATAAGAAGACCAGAGAAATCGAGCGGAGAAAAAGTTAGAAACTAGAAGTGGCGGATGGGGTGAGATTCGAACTCACGGTACCCTTGCGAGTACGGCAGTTTTCAAGACTGCTGCCTTAAACCACTCGGCCACCCATCCTTAAAATCAACAATATTGAAGCGGCTTTCTAACAGATTGTTAAGTTCTAAGCAATTAAATTCTAAAAAAATTTCTAAATATAATAAATCAATTTACCTAAATGACCTAACTAAATACATTCCAATAAAATATGCCATTAGTGATAATGTAACTGATATACAAGCATAAAATATGGCAAGAGATATTAATTTTCTTTCAACTAATAGACCAAATTCTAATGAAAATGATGAAAATGTTGTAAATCCTCCAAGCAGTCCAGTAGTAAGAAAGCTTCTAACCATATTAGGAAGCGAAAAATGCATAGCCATTCCTTCCGTAAGTATCCCCATAACAAAACAACCTAGTATATTAACTACAAATATTTGCAACGGGAAATTACCCATAATTACCTTAGGCAAAGCTTCTATTAACAATAGTCTTAACATCGAGCCAATCGCACCGCCTAACCCAATAATAAACAATGCTTTCATACAAGTTCCTTAACTTAATAATGATATTTAGTTAACCATATAATATGCTAGTAGGCTTGACAATAAACAGTTATCTATATATACTTCTTAAATTCTATTGACTTTATAGGTTTTGTATATGCTCTCGATGAAAGCCAAGTACGCCATTAAGGCCTTGATCGTTCTTGCTCAAAAAAATAGCCTTATGTTGCAGACGAGGATTATTGCTGACGAATCAGGAACGCCCCAAAAATTTCTTGAGGCAATCTTGGTTGATTTAAAAAATCATGGCATAGTAGCAAGCAAAAGAGGCGCTCTTGGTGGCTACTTCTTATCAAGATCAGCCGAAAATATAACTTTAGGCGAAGTAATACGCATTATGGACGGACCTTTAGCCATGATAAGATGCGCAAGTATTACTGCCTATCAAAAATGTGATGATTGTACTGATGAAGAAAGTTGTGCTATACGTAATGTAATGAAAGATGTCAGAGGAGCTATTTCCTCCATATTAGATAAAAAAACTATTAAGGACATGTTATAACCATAATTTAATTAGTTAATTGTGTGCAAAAAATTTTAAATCAACCTTTTAGCCTAAAAAAACACAGCGTTCTGCCTGGATTTGGTATGACTTTGGGATTTACTATTTTTTATCTTAGCATAGTTGTTCTCATTCCCTTGTCTTGCTTATTTTTAAAAACAACAGAAATTACATTTTCTCAATTTTGGCATACAATAACCGAATCAAGCATTTCTCATGCTTATAAAGTTAGTTTTGGCATTTCATTTATAGCCGCTCTAATTAATGCGATATTTGGACTAATTGTTGCATGGGTTCTAGTTCGTTATAATTTTTTTGGAAAAAAAATTATTGATGCAATAGTAGATCTTCCATTTGCAATGCCTACCGCCGTATCTGGCATAGCACTTGCTGCACTTTATTCCAAAAATGGTTGGATTGGCAAATATTTAGAAGAATTTTTTGGTATCCAAATCGCCTTTACTCCTGCTGGTATAGCAATAGCACTTATATTTGTTGGACTACCTTTTGTTGTCAGAACTGTTGAACCTGTCCTTGAAGATATCGATAAGGAAATTGAAGAAGCAGCTGCAAGTCTTGGAGCTAATAATTGGCAAATTTTTTATAAAGTTATTTTTCCACAACTAGTTCCATCTTTACTTACAGGCTTTGCTATGGCTTTTGCACGAGCCATCGGAGAATATGGTTCAGTTATATTTATCTCAGGAAATATTCCAAATATTTCAGAAATAGTTCCTCTAATAATTATCGTAAAATTAGAGCAATATGACTACACAGGAGCAACATCAATAGCTATAGTTATGCTTATCGCAGCCTTTGCTATGTTATTTATAATTAATATGCTGCAAAAATGGAGCAGAAAGCATGGAGCAAAATAATGGCTAAACATTGCTTACATAGTAGAGGAAACTATATTGTCAAAATTTTTCTGACTTTTATTGCCTTGGCTTTTTTAGCCTTATTAGTGGTACTTCCTGTTATTGTAATAATAAATGAAGCTTTAAAAGAAGGAATAGATGTTTTTATAAAAGCACTTACCGACTCTTACACTCTAAGCTCCATCAAATTGACACTTTTGGTTGCATTAATTGCAGTTCCACTCAACTTAGTCTTTGGTATTGCGGCAAGTTGGGCAATAGCTAAATTTAATTTTACGGGTAAACAATTACTTATAACTCTAATTGATTTACCATTTTCTGTATCTCCTGTTATTGCAGGACTTATTTATGTTCTATTATTTGGAACACATTCTTTATTAGGTCATTGGCTCATTGAACATGATTTAAAAGTTATATTTGCTGTACCTGGAATTATATTAGTAACTATATTTGTTACTTTTCCATTTGTTGCTCGTGAACTTATTCCCCTAATGGAAGAACAAGGAACAGAACAAGAGGAAGCCGCTATATTACTTGGAGCTAATGCATTTCAAACATTTTTCTATGTTACATTGCCTAATATAAAATGGGCTTTGCTTTATGGCGTATTGTTATGTAATGCTCGTGCTATGGGTGAATTTGGTGCAGTTTCAGTAATATCAGGGCATATACGTGGACTTACGACAACTATTCCTCTTCATGTTGAGATTTTATATAATGAATATAATTTTACCGCTGCATTTGCTGTAGCTTCTATTCTAGCCGTGCTGGCATTAATAACTCTAATTCTTAAAACAATTATTGAGTTGCGTTTTAACAATTCTAATCAAAAAATGTGAGATATTTTGTTATGGGAATAACTGTAAAAAATATTTATAAAAAATTTGGTAATTTTAATGCCCTAAACAATGTATCTCTTGATATAAAATCAGGAGAATTAGTGGCTTTATTAGGTCCTTCTGGTTCAGGAAAAACAACCTTATTGAGGATAATATCTGGTCTTGAACAAGCAGATAGTGGCGAGGTAATAATTGACGGCAATCAAACTTCTTCTACCAAAATTCAAAATCGTAACGTTGGCTTTGTGTTTCAACATTATGCCTTGTTTAAACATATGACCGTATTTGATAATGTGGCTTTTGGTCTTAATGTTAGAAAAGCTAAAAATCGTCCACCTCGTGAAGAAATTAATCGCAAAGTAATCGAGTTATTAAAGCTTGTGCATCTTGATGGTTTGCATGACCGTTATCCTTCACAATTATCAGGTGGACAAAGGCAACGTGTTGCATTGGCACGTGCCTTGGCTGTTGAGCCTAAAGTATTGCTACTTGACGAACCGTTTGGCGCACTTGATTCTAAGGTTCGTAAAGAATTACGTCGCTGGATGCGCAGACTACATGATGAAATTAATGTAACTTCTGTGTTTGTTACTCACGATCAAGAAGAAGCTATGGAAGTGGCTGATCGTATCGTTGTTATGAATAATGGTCGGATTGAGCAAGTTGGTACTCCAGATTCTGTATGGAATAAACCTGCTAATGGTTTTGTTTATGATTTTTTAGGAAATTATAATTGCTTTGAAGGCTGGAAGAGCGAAGATGGAACTGTTCATTTAACTGAATATGATGTTGTTAAAATTCCAAACCCCAATAATCTAAGCAAACCAGATGAAAATTGGTGGCAACAAATTAAACACCTAAATTTCCTACAAAAAATTCTTCCTTCTAATCATTCCAATTACGATGGAGATACTTTGCCTTTAGTAGAGAAAATAACCACTAATTATAGCTCTGGAAAACCTGTAAAATTATATGCTAGACCTCACGAAATGATCATTGCAACTAAGCCAGAAGGATATGAATATATTACCGCCAATATTATTCATATTAATCCTGCCGGATCTTTAGTAAAATTAGAATTAGAACGAACTAATGGCAATGTTTTACAAGCAGAATTACCTAGTGATATAGTAGAATCGCTTAACCTTAAAAAAGGTCAAACTGTTTATGCTCGACCTAAAAAAACTAAAATTTTTGGTTAGACATTCCTGTAGGGCGTATTGTTCCAGCGGTATCTAGTGTTGTATTAGGATTAGCATTTCTATCTTGGTGGAGAGATGCTATTCTACTACTACGACGTCTTGGTTCGGCTTGCGCTGCTTGATCTGGTTGAGCTGCTTGATCTTTTTTTGCGCCTTCTTCTAACCTAGTAACTCTTGCTTCTAGTGCTGCATTTGCCTTGGCAAGCCTAGAATTTGCCTTGTCAAGCCTAGATATTTTTTCTTTTAATTTCTCTATTTCTTGATTTGCTGTATCAACCTCATCGATTGCTGTCCCTATATCTTCTTCTACAGTATCAATACGACTAACCAACCCAGCCAGTGTCTGAGTCATAAAAGTCGTAATATCTGTCCATATATTAGATGCCCAATTAGTTACATTATCAATAGAACTTCTAAGTTGATTAACTGTCCGACGTGGTGGATTGATTGGAGTACCAGGAACTCCTCCTTCAGTAGTAGTGCTATTAGAAGCTGGAGAATGCATATAACCTCATGAAATTACAATTATTAATATTTTAAATAATATTATTAAAAATATCAAAATATTCAACGCTAATATGCTCATCAGCCCCTTTGATGCGTGGTAATTTGTTTATTTTATAATCTATAAAATTTACAACTGAGCGATATGTATCTTCTAATTTTACCTGACTATCTATAGATTCATTAATTATAACACTTTTAATTTTTATATTAGCCTGTTCAAGAACTTTAACGCAAGTAAGTAAATGACTTATTGCCCCTAAATAAGAACCTGAAACTAATATTACCTCAATATTATTGCTTGCCTTTATAAGATCTAGATTATGCTTATGATCTGTAATAGGACTCATCAAACCTCCAGCTCCTTCAAAAAGGCAAACATCATATTCTGTTCTTTCTAAATTAATAAAATTTACTATTTGCTCAAAGTTAATTGTAATATTTTCTTTTGCAGAAGCCATATTAGGTGCAAGAGGCAATTTAAAGCGCCATGGTGATATTTTATCTAAATTTTCCTCATTATATTCAAGTCCTAAACTATCCAATATTAATGCACTATCTGATACCAAATCTCCGTAAGAGAAACCTGTAATTAAAGGCTTTGCACAAAATGGTTTTAACCCTTTGGCTTGCAGATATTTATTCAATAAACAGGTAATAAAAGTTTTTCCTATTTCTGTTCCAGTAGCTGTAATAAATATTTTCTTATGTAATTTTTTATGCACTAACTTATCCACAACGATTAATTATTGTTCTTATAAAAATTGTTGCCATAAAAATACTACTTTCTGCTACTACAATAGCTGGACTTGCTTGTAAGGAAAATTTATTTGCGCATATCAAGCCCAATCCTATTGCACTCATAGCAATTATCACCGATATAACCGCCATAAATTCTGGAGTTCTTGTTATTTGTCTACTAGTTGCTGCAGGTATTATTAACATTGATGTAATTAGCAATACTCCAACTATATTAATTGATACACTAACTACTAACGCCATCATCACTAACAATAATAAATTTATCTTAACAACATCTATACCTTCTGCCTTAGCTAATTCTTCCCCTATAATCGTTATTATAAAATCTTGCCAATAATATATTATTATCCCAAGAACAATAATAGCGACACCAAATATCCAAAGTAGATCATTACTTGTTACTTTACTAATGTCACCAAACAAGAAACCATCTATATCCATTGCCATATGCTGATCTGATTGTTGGCTAGCATGATTATTTACTTTAGTTTGCGCAATACCCAAGATAACCATTCCTATCGCCAAAGCTGTATGAGCTATAACGCCAAGTAAAGTATCTATAGCCAGAAATTTTTTACCTTCTAGCCAAACTAATATAACTGCGATAACTACGCATATAATAGTAACTGCTAAATGCTGATTAACTCCCAGTACTAACCCTAAAGCCACTCCAAGTAATCCACTATGAGATAATGAATCTCCAAAATAAGCCATTCTTCTCCATACTGCAAAGCACCCTAAAGGTCCTACAAGCAAAGAAATTCCTAGTGCTGCCAATAATAATATTGTTAATGAACTTGTCATAATTAATGCTCGCATTCCTCACTATGAGAATGATCATGTGTATGATGATATACCGTCATCATTTTTGCCATATCCTCACCAAAGATCTCAATAAACTTTGGATCTTTAGCAACTATTTCTGGCTTGCCTGAGCAGCAAATATGATGAAACAAACATATAACTTTTTTACTTGATGACATCACTAAATGAAGATCATGCGAAACCATAACTATACTACAATTGCGCTTATGATAAATTTTTTCTAGTAATTTATAAAAAGCCATTTGCCCTGTAATATCCATATTCTGAGCTGGCTCATCTAAAATCAGTAATTTAGGAGCTCTAAGTAAACTTCTTGCAAGCAAAACCCTTTGTAATTCTCCAGGAGAAAGATCTGCCATATTTGCTTTAAGTAACGATTTTATATTGGTATCTATTATAACTTCTTCTAGTAAATTTCTATCTAGTTTACGTTTCATCATAATAAATTTTTGTACTGTAATTGGTAGCCCCATAGGTAAAGCTATTCTTTGCGGAACATAGCCAATAGTAAAGTCACTATTTCTTACAATTTTTCCTTGATCTGGCTTGACTAAACCAATTAGAACTCTAAGCAACATAGTTTTTCCTGCAGCATTTGGACCTACTATGGTAACAAAATCATGCTCAAAAATATCCAAAGAAATATTATTAAGAATAATTTTATTATTAATTCTTAATATAATATCTTTAAGTTCTATAAGCTTTTTATCCATGCACTAGGCATCCTTTAAATGTTTAATTGCAGAAACAACATAGCTAACTGCATCTAAAATTTCTTTTCTGGTTGTCATTCTTCCGATACTAAATCTTACAGAAGAAGCTATTTGCTTTTCATCAAGACCAATAGCTTTTAGCACATAGGAAGGCTGTGCACTTGCGGAGGCGCATGCAGAGCCAGAACTAATAGCTAAATTTTTTAAAGCAAGTATCAATTTATCACCTCTAATGCCAGGAAAGCTTAAATTCAAGTTGCCGTCTAATCTATTTTTCTTGCAGCCATTAAGGTTTACTTCTTCCACTCCTTCTATAAGACCCTTATAAAACAAACTAGTTAATTGTCTTATATGCAATAAATCTTTTTCCATATCCTCAAAAGCAATAGATGCAGCCTTTCCTAAGCCAACAACTTGATGCGTTGCAATAGTTCCTGCTCGCAACCCATATTGTTGACCTCCTCCATGTAGTAAAGGAGCTATCCTTACCTTAGGACGTGATCTTATATATAATGCGCCTATTCCTTTAGGTGCATAAATTTTATGACCAGATATACTTAATAAATCAATATTTAATTCATCAACATTTATTGGGATTTTACCAAATGCCTGCGCTGCATCGCTATGAAAAAATACGCCTTTTTTCCTACAAATATCTCCAATTGATTTTATATCTTGAATAGTTCCTATTTCATTATTTACCATCATTATTGAAACTAATAGAGTTCTTTCGTCTATAGATTGCTCTAATTGATTAAGATCTATCATGCCATCTTTATTTACTGGTAAATAGGTAACTGAAAATCCATTGCGTTCTAAATAACTACAACTATCTAATGCACATTTATGCTCTGTAATGCAGGTAATAATATGTTTGCGCTCTTTTTTATAAAATTCGCTTACTCCTTTTAGTGCCAAATTAACTGATTCTGTAGCCCCAGAAGTAAATATTATTTCACTTTCTTTTGCGCCAATTATGGCGGCAACATTATTACGCGCTATATCAACAGCAGCTTCAGCTTCCCAACCATAACGATGCTCAGCAGAATGAGGATTACCAAATTTTGTTGTCATATAAGGCATCATTGCCTCAAGAACTCTAGAATCTATCGGCGTGGTTGCTTGATAATCTAAATATATAGTTGGTATCATAATATTATATATTAGCCCCTACTCTTTTATATAAATTATCCCAAACGGAAATAAATTCATCTATTTGCTGCTTAGTATTTTCTCGACCTAAACTTATTCTAATAGCACAAGATGAGTCTTCCTTTACAACATCCATAGCGTTTAACACATGTGATATTGTCACCTTTCCTGAAGAACAGGCTGATCCGCTACTTACCGCAAAGCCCTTAGTATCAAATTCTATGAGCTGAGTTTGACTATTTACATTAGGCATAGTAATACAACTAGTATTAGGCAATCTTGCTACTTTAGACGCAAATATTTTAGCTTGAGGAGAAATTAATTTAACTCTTTCTTCTAAGTAATTGCGTAGTTTCTCTATATTACTTATTTGAGACTTGCTAGCTAAATTATCTAATGCTACCGATAATCCATAAATTGCTGCAACATTTTCTGTCCCAGCCCTAAATCCCCATTCCTGCCCCCCGCCGATCATTAACGGATTTAGCTCAATATTTTTCTTAAACAAAATTGCTCCAACTCCTTGTGGAGCTCCAAATTTATGACCAGATATTGTCAGCATATCAACCCCAAGATCTAGTACATCAAGATTGATTTTACCTAAAGCTTGAACTGCATCACTATGCACTAAAGCTCCGTATTTTTTTGCAATTTCTGTTATTTGAGCAATAGGCTGAATAACCCCTACTTCATTATTTGCCAGCATAACAGAAATAATAAATTTCTTATCTTTATTTTTTGCTAATATATCTTCTAATGAATTTTTATCCACAATGCCATTTTTATCCACAGCTATATAACTATCCTCTGTGGATAACTTTATAACCGAAGCATGCTCAATCGCAGATACTAGTATATTACCCTTTGTAATTCCTCTCAGAGCCATATTATTGGCTTCCGTTCCAGATGAAGTAAAAATAGCCCTCATATCTTTGGCGTTAACTATTTCTAAAAGCTTTTTTCTTGCATCATCTATCCTAGCTCTAGCTCTCCGACCAAACCAATGCACAGATGATGGATTTGATATTTCGTCCATAGCTTCCAATACCGCATTTTTAACTTGCGGTAAAATTGGACTAGTTGCATTATGGTCAAAATAATATCTTTCCATTAAAATTATTCCTGAACATTTTCTAACTTGTTTAATCGCTTTTGTAATTTTTCTAATTCTTCAGTTAACTTTTGCAAAGCAATACTATTGGGATCTGACATTTGACCATGCTCAGCACCATATGGCGAAAATTCTTCTGACTTTTCCTTAGTTGTGTCATTTTTAGTTTTTGTTGGTTTTGCAGGTATACCTACCATACTTTGATACGAATCAACATCTTTTAATACTACAGCATTAGAGCCTATTTTTGCCCCCTCACCAATATTTATAGGGCCTAGCAATTGAGCACCAGAACCTATAACTACATTATTACCAACTTGCGGGTGTCTAATGGTATTTTTTTCAAGAGATGTCCCTCCTAGAGTTACTCCGTGATATATAGTTACATTATCGCCAATAACAGCAGTTTCGCCAATAACTACTCCCATGCCATGATCTATAAATAATCTTCTGCCTATCTTGGCTCCAGGATGTATTTCTATTCCTGTAAAAAATCGACCTAAATGCGATAAAAACCTTGCAGTTAGAAAACATTTTTTTTGCCAAAATAAATGACTCAGCCTATAAAATAATAACGCATGCAACCCAGGATAACATAATATTACCTCAGCTCGAGAACGAGCTGCTGGATCCCTCTTAAAGAACGAATCTATATCATCCCTTAAATACTCAAACATTTCTAAAATCCTCTAACTTTTAAAAGCCAATATCAAAACCTTAAATAGCTTTATATAATAGTCATAACTTAATCTAGCAACAACATATAGACTATATATGCCTTCTTTAACAATTTCTTTATTCATAAAATGCTCAAAAATCTTGATTTTTTATAATCTAGTCCTATATATATGTTGCTCTTGACCACAAAAATGGCCATATTTTGCAAATAACCCTGTAAGGAAGCAATTAATGTCTGAAATTATTTTTAGCGGCCCTGAAGGACGCATTGAAGGTAGATATCACAGAAGTAACAAAGCAAATGCGCCAGTTGCATTAGTATTGCACCCACATCCTTTATATGGTGGGACAATGAATAATAAAGTAGCTTATAATTTATACCATAGCTTTGCTCGCAATGGCTTCTCTGTGTTACGCTTCAATTTTAGGGGCGTTGGTCGCTCAGAAGGAAAATTTGATAATGGTATCGGCGAATTAAGTGATGCGGCAGCTGCTCTTGATTGGTTACAAATTCAAAATCCTAATGCATCTTCTTATTGGATGGGTGGATTTTCTTTTGGCTCTTGGATAGGTATGCAACTATTAATGCGCCGACCTGAAATACAAGGTTTTGTTTGCATATCTCCACCAACTGACTCATATGATTTTAACTTCCTATCTCCTTGCCCTGCATCTGGTTTAATTGTTCAAGGCAATCAAGATAGTATAGTTTCTGAAGACGGAGTTGCTAAGCTTGTAGAAAAATTAGCTAAGCAAAAAAATACTGAAATTGATTATCAAGTAATTGCTGGGGCTGATCATTTTTTCCGTAACAAAATAGATGATCTAAACTATCGTTTAGATACTTACATTACTGCAAGACTTGATCAAGACGCTACAAGACCTAGGAAAGTAAAACCTGACCGTCGTCGCAGACAACAACAATCTGATATTATCTAGACATAAAAAATATTATTTATAATAATTTAGTTTTCCACCTATTACAGGAGCCAAAACTCCAGTAGTAGTTGGGAAACTAATTGGAAGTCCTTTTATAGACCTCACTGCTAAATATGCGAAAGCCTGAGCTTCTAAGGAGTCTCCATCAAAACCCATTGAATCTATGGTTATAACCTCTCTTCTACTTAAACTACGCAATTGACTCATTAAATTAAAATTATGCCTACCTCCTCCAGTAATTATAAACTCTTTAACTTTACTTGGGAAATAATCCTCAGCCCTTATAATACCACTAACTGTAAAAGCAACCAATGTTGCGGCTGCATCTTCTAATTTCATATTTGCAATATTTTGATTTACATAACTTGCAAATTCATTTCTATCTAATGACTTAGGCGGTTTCTTACTAAAGAATGATAGTTTCATTAGTATATCTAAAACATTATAATCAACTTTTCCTCGCTCAGCGATTTCACCACCATTATCATAATGCTTGCCTGTATGTTTAAAAACTAAATCATCTATTAAAGCATTCCCTGCACCAGTATCAAAGGCAAGCATTTCATCGTTATCACCTAGCCAAGTTACATTTGCTACCCCGCCAATATTCACAATAGCTATTGGCTTTGGTAGTTTTATTGCAATTGCCCTATGAAAAATAGGAACAAGAGGCGCTCCCTGACCTCCCATTTTTATATCATTGCTTCTAAAATCATTGACAACGTCTATTTTAGTTAATTCTGCCAATAATTTTCCGTCGCCAATTTGATAAGTAAATTTTCTTTCTGGCTGATGTATAAGAGTTTGACCATGAAACCCAATAACTTTTATTTCATCATTAGATAGTTTATTTTTTTGTAATAAACTTCTTACCGCTTGAGCATGAAGCTTTGTTAAATGCTCTTCCAAGTCACCAACAGAATTGCCCAATTGAATAGATGTTTTAATTTTGTGTTTTATGTCTATATCGTATGGAATAGTTATAGACTCATAATTTCGACATCTTGCTATATCTTTTCCATCTGTTTCAATTATAGCGGCATCGATACCGTCCATCGAAGTGCCGCTCATTAAACCTATAGCTTTATATATTTCTGGCATATATTCCTATTTATATAATCTTCATTAGTGAAGAATACTAACAGAAAAAATATATTATCTGCAATTTTATTTGATAAGTAATCTAGCTAAATCAAATTATTTAACATTTTTCCAGATAATTCTTTTTGCCATATAAAATATACCAGTAAAGAACGCAAGATATATCAAAACCTTTATTCCCGCTTCTTTACGCTGCTGCATTTCTGGCTCAGCAGCCCATTGCAGAAACACTACCACATCTTTAGACATTTGATCTATAGTTGCTTTAGTGCCATCTTGATAATCCACAGCTCCATCAGTAAGAGGAGTAGGCATACCAATTTGTTTACCAGGGAAATATGGGTTGTAACTCATACCCTGCGCTAAAGTAACATCATGCGGAACAGCCTGACCAAACCCTGTTAATAGAGAATAAATATAGTTAGCTCCATCATGACGAGCTTTTACTATTAATGACAAATCTGGAGGCAATGCTCCATTATTAGCGCTACGAGCTGCTTGATCATTTGCAAATGGCGATTTAAAATGATCAGAAGGTCTTCCCTGACGCTCAAACATATCACCTTGATCGTTTGGTCCGTCTGTAACTTTTATTTCTCCAGCTAAAGCTTTAACTTCGGCTTCAGAAAAACCTATTTCTTGTAAATTACGGTATGATAATCTTTTTAAGGAATGGCAAGCAGAACATACTTGCTTATATACCTGATAGCCTCGTTGCGCAGCAGCCTTATCAACCTTGCCAAAAGTTCCTGAAAACGGCCAAGCAACTTCTTTTAAAGGAACTCCTTCTTGTGAAGCTATGGCAAAACTTGAATAACTCAAGAATAATGCTGTAGATAATATAAAAATTCTTTTCATAAAAACCATAAATTTAAAATAAATATAATTCATTAATTAACGCTTATCTACAGCCTCGCTAATAGAAGCTGGCAAAGGCTTAGTTTTTTCTATTTTTGATAATAAAGGCAATATCAACAAGAAATAAGCATAATAAAAGAATGTTGAGCATCTTGCTAAAATTACATATACACCTTCTGCTGGCTTGCCACCAAGATTAACAAGCGCAATAAAATTAAGTACAAATAATATAAAAGCAATTTTAAATAATGGCCTATAATTACCGCTCTTTACTGGAGATCTGTCTAACCACGGTAAAAAGAATAATATTATCAAAGATCCAAACATAATAACAACTCCACCCAATTTATCTGGAATTGCTCTAAGCATTGCATAGAAAGGCAAGAAATACCATTCAGGAACAATGTGCGCTGGAGTAACCATTGGATCTGCTGGTATATAATTGTCTGGATGACCTAACGAATTTGGCGAGAAAAATACAAACCAAGCAAAAATTATAAAGAAAATACCGAAACCAAAAAAATCTTTAACCGTATAATAAGGATGGAATGGCACGGTATCTTTTTCTGTTTTAGGATCAACGCCTGTAGGATTGTTAGAACCATGAATATGCAATGCTATGACGTGTAGTACTACTAAAGCAAGAATTATAAATGGCAATAAATAATGTAAAGAAAAAAATCTATTTAGTGTAGGATTATCTACAGAATAACCACCCCATAAATAAACCTCTATATCCTGACCAACTAAAGGAATTGCAGAAAAAAGATTAGTTATTACTGTAGCTCCCCAATAACTCATTTGTCCCCAAGGCAATACATATCCCATAAATGCTGTTGCCATCATTACAATAAAAATAATGATACCAAACCACCACAACAACTCTCTAGGTGCCTTATATGAACCATAATAAAGACCTCTTGCTATATGAAGATAGACAGTCATAAAAAACATCGAGGCACCAACTGCATGAATATATCTAATTAACCAGCCATAACTAACGTTACGCATAATATTTTCAACGCTATCAAAAGCAAGAGCCGCATTTGGAGTATAATGCATCGCTAGAACTATGCCTGTAATTATTTGTATCATCAGGGCAATTCCAGCTATAGAACCAAAATTCCATGCATAGTTTAAGTTCTTAGGAGCACGATAATCTGCCGAATGCTTTAAAAAAGAAAATATAGGTAGTCTATATTCGATCCAATCTTTTACTGATTGCTTTTTATTATCCATAATATTTAACCAATTTTAATAGTATTTTCATTAATAAACTCATACGGAGGGACTAAAAGATTTTGCGGTGCAGGACCTTTGCGAATTCTTCCCGAAGCATCATATTGAGAACCATGGCAAGGACAGAACCAACCACCAAAATCTCCTTGATTTGGTAGAGGAACACAGCCTAAGTGGGTACAAATACCTACCACAACTAACCATTCTTCATGACCTTTTTTTACTCTAGCTTCATCAGATTCTGGATCTGGAAGAGCCCCCATTGCAACAGAATCTACTGTTTTTAATTCTTCTTGCGTCCGCCTACGGATAAATACAGGCTTACCTCTCCATTTCACCCTAATAGTCTCACCAGGCTTGACTGCCGATATGTTAACCTCAATTGAGGCCAACGCCAAAACATCTGCTGCTGGCTTTAAAGAACTAGCCAACGGCCAAATAAAAGATAACGCACCAATTCCTGCAACTGCACTAGCCGTAAGGACAATAAAGTCCCTTCTGGTTAGATTATTTGCTTGGCTTGAAGAAGATTCTTGTACCATAAAAAACTTTACTTTTAATATACTTTTATACACTGTTAAACAGCTTCTATATAGAGAAAAACTTTATAAATATCTAGGAAAAATATAACATAATATTAAATTGATTATTTATTATTTTATTTCTGTTCCTTTCATGGCAATTATAAATTTGTTTTAATGCAAAAAAATCATTGTTTTATTGGTTAAGTAGCAATATTTATACTATTTTAAATCTAAATATATAATCAAAATGCCTGATATAGCATTATTTCAACCAGATATTCCTCAAAATTTAGGTACTAATCTTAGAACCGCAGCTTGTTTTGGTACTAATATTCATATCATAGAGCCTTGTGGATTTCCGCTAGACGACAAAAGAATTAGACGAGCTGGAATGGACTATATAGAACACGTAGAAATAATTCGTCACATTTCTTGGCAAGAATTTGTTGACTGGGCAGAGAAGCATAATAAGCGTACAATTCTTCTTTCTACTAAGGCAGCAACTCCTTATACAAAATTTTGCTTTAATAAAAACGATATCTTAATAGCTGGAAGAGAAAGTGCTGGCGTACCTCAGTATGTACATGATTACTGTGTTAATAGGATAATCATTCCTATGAAGGCAGAAGTTAGATCTTTAAATGTTGCAATTTCTTTAGCAATAGTTTTATCTGAAGCCAGAAGACAGCTTGATATATAAAATTATTAATAATATACTTTACTTAAATAATTTAATTTTTTGGATGTTATTATGGTTCAATCACTATCTGAGCTTCTTGCTAATGGCGTTAAAACTACTGTACAAAGTATGCCTGTTTTTATATTATCTTGTATAGGCGGAGTATGCCTTCCAATAGCACTTGGACTAGAAGCAAGCTCTCAAGAACCAAATCAAAATGCTATTATAGGTCTTGCTCTTGGCACAACAGCTTGTGGTGCGACTATATTAGCTAAACTAATTCCTCAAAAACCATCAACTGCTTTTTCAGTACATGCAAATTATGGTGCGTTTCAAAATTACAATCCTAATATCAGTCCCGCCTAAAATGTTATGTTTTTTTAATAGAAAACTTATCTTAATTAACTATAAATTTCTTCCAATCTAAAATTTTGATGCATATCCCCATTACTTCCTAACTTAAATTGGTATTTAATATCCATTAATTTACAAATTACTATATATGCTGCATCATTATAATTAGCTGGAAATAACTCTACTAATTCTAAGCCTTTATCACAGTATATAAGATTAGTTAGACCCGCACCATGAGGAGCTATTATTTTCTCTGCTTCTGCAAAATATTTTATTTGCTCTAGAGCTGGTAATTTAGATGCTTGTATAACTTTATAGTCTTTTAATTTTGTAACTATCTCTTTTTCATTTTTCAATTTTCTTATTTTGGCATCACTACGCGAAATAAAAATATTTTTATTGATTTCTGATAAATTAAAATTATGAATTTTTTCTTGTAATATTTTATTAACAAAATTTATTGTATCTATAGTCATAAATCTACGGTTATAGTCACTATCTAAAGAAACATGTATGATATTTTTACAGAAAATTTTATAATTAGATTTTAATTGCTCAATTTTAACAATAAATTTACCAAACTCCTTTGGTAAGCTCTCTAATATAAGCTTTTGTACGCTGCTTAAATCATCTCTTACAATTATTCTTATCTCTTTTAGTTTTGTAAACTTAGCTATTTCATGAGAATTGTAATATAATATTGCAATAAGTGAAACCAAGTCTTGATAAAAATGGTATATTTGCTTATGTCCCTTACGAAAACCTAAGCAATTCAAATATAAAACATTATCATCTGCTTCTTTAGTTTTTAGTATTTTAGCTCTAAATTGATTGCGATGCACTAACGATCCAGTATTATTGCAATCTGATATTACATATAAGCTATCAAATACAGAAACACCTGAATATCCATTAAATTCAATATTATTAATTAAATAAATTCTATTGGAGATTTTAATTTTTCTAGGCAGTTTAAAGAATTCTTTTTCTTGCTCTGTAAGATTAAGATTTATAATTTCACTATTTTCTTTTATCAAGGTACAAGATATTTCTTCAACATATTTATAAAAAGGAACTAAATTAAATAATTTCCTTATATAAGGTATTCTAACAATAGCTAAAAACAACAAATGTCTAAAAAATCTTATATTAAAATATTTTAAAAATATGTTCTTTTTTTTCATTATATAAAAACTCAAAAACTTTATGATAAGTTTTTAAACGATACCATAGAAAAATAATAAATACACAAACTATTTATATATAAAGATATAAAGGAGAAAATTCTTCAAGGAAATGAGATATAAAAAAAAGCTCTTTTATCAAGTCTGGCAGTGTCCTACTCTCCCGCGTCTTAGGACGGAGTACAATCGGCGCTGGTAACTTTCACTGTCGAGTTCGGGATGGGATCGAGTGGGGCATTACCGCTATGGCCACCAGACCAGATAAAAGAGCTTAATCTTCTTTTAACTGATATGAAAAATGAATGTAATAAAAGCTTTTATCCAAAGTGTTTTAATTGATATTAGGTGTTAACTAGTTTTGAATTTAAGTTACAAACTTAGGTCTACATACAACATAAAGATGATGTAAATTAAGCCAATTGAGCTATTAGTACTGGTTAGCTACGTATGTTACCATACTTCCACACCCAGCCTATCAACGTGGTGGTCTTCCACGGCTCTATAGGGAATTCTAATTTCGAGGTGGGTTTCCCGCTTAGATGCTTTCAGCGGTTATCCCGTCCGTACATAGCTACCCTGCAATGCAGCTGGCGCTACAACAGGCACACCAGAGGTACGTCCAACTCGGTCCTCTCGTACTAAAGTCAGATCCTCTCAAAATTCCTACACCCACGGCAGATAGGGACCGAACTGTCTCGCGACGTTCTAAACCCAGCTCACGTACCTCTTTAAATGGCGAACAGCCATACCC